>NZ_SDLA01000007.1:0-165632 GCF_013096845.1 Geobacillus sp. BMUD | reverse complement strand
GTGTCTTATGCTCTAGCGGCGAAGTGGACACGCCTCAAAGAATAAGGATTGCTTGAAGCAGTCAAACTTCTTTGGAAGCCTCCACTTCAAATTTTCGCTAGAAAATTAAGTGGGGGTAGTTCACTCCCGTAAACGACCGAGTTTCGTCGCAAAGACCAATAAACTGAATGACAATCCGATCGTGACCGCCACCCATGCCCACGCGAACTCCATCCGCCCCGATTCCATGGCCATGTAGACGGCGGTCGGGATCGTTTGCGTTTTTCCCGGAATATTGCCGGCAAACATGAGCGTTGCGCCAAACTCCCCGAGGCTGCGGGCAAACGACAGCACTGCCCCGGATAATAACGCGTGTCTGGCAAGCGGCAGCGAAATATACCAAAAGACTTGGCGCTCATTCGCCCCATCGATGCGCGCCGCCCCTTCAATAGTTGGATCGACCGCTTCAAGCCCGGCTTTGGCCGCCTGATACATGAGCGGGAATGACACGACCACGGCGGCCATCACCGCGGCACCAGGCGTAAACAGTACGGTCGTATGAAACGACGCTTCGATCCACCGGCCGATGGGGCTATGTCGGCCAAACAAGACGACGAGCAAAAAACCGACGACCGACGGCGGCAACACGAGCGGCAACATAAACACCGTCTCCACCACTGTCTTGCCGCGAAACCGGCGGCGCGCCATCCGCTTCGCCGCCGCTGTCCCTAAGACCGCGACAATCAAGCCGGCGAGGAGCGATACTTTGATCGATAACCAAACCGGTGACCAAAACGTTGTCATGGGTCAGCCTCTCTTTGTTCCATCTCCATCCTAACGATACGAAAACAAGCAGGTAAACGCTGTGATGCTGCTTACATTGATTGTATCATATGGGCGGGGAAATCCGGCTTAGAAAAATTTGTGACAACCTGAACAAAAAAGCGACAAACGCTGATTTTTTTCACGCTGTCCCCACCGTGATGTTGTTTACAATAGAAATAGCCGAACAAATGGAGTTGTCGATCATGGAACGGCAGCGAACCACGATTTTTCCCGCTTGCGCTCCCCTAATCCTCGAAAATATGCGGCTTTATTTGTACTTCCATCATACACAGGTGAAGGAAACGGATTTGTGAGGTTGATCACATTCTTGTCTGTTGTCACCATTTTGTCACCGTCGTTGCCACGGTTTTGTCACCTACAAAAAAAGTCCGTCCCCCAAAAGGAACGGACATGATCGGGCAGAACGGTTTTCCCATACGAACGAGCAGAAACGCTGTTGGGGCGCACACACGTCTTTCCAAACAGCCTGTTCCCTCACCCGCTCGCCCGTATCTCTTGTCTCATAAACAACCAATAAGCGATCGCAAAGCAGACGAGAGTGGCGGCAATCAGGGCGGTCGCTTGCGGCCAAATGAGCAAGACACTTTGCGAGAACGGCAGCGGGGCGGCAACAGCGCCGGCCGTTTGTTCCACGGTGACGATCCCTAGCGTCCGAACGTCCGGCGAAAGCAAAGCGGTCGTGGATTCGTTGAACAAGTAGCTCGGCGACAATCTCATGAGACCAAGCACCAACTCTTGACGGCCGACCGCCTGCTCAACGGACGTAATCGCATCAGACTGCAAAAACGACTTCGCAAATACTTCCACGATCATCGCGTAAAAAAGGTTGAAAAACAGCCAAACGGCCAGCGCTGACAACGCGGATGTCGCCGCCTGGCGGAAGATGACGGAAAACAAAATGCCGAGATTCAGCCAAAAGGCGATATACACAAGGCATAACAACAAAAAGCAGACCATGCGGGCAAACTCTTCGAAAGTAGGCGGAATCCCCAAGACCAAAATGCCTAATGCCGTCACAAGCAGGCCGAGCGAAAGAAACAACACCGCATTCAACAACAAAGCGGCGACAAACTTGCCGTTGATGACGTAATCGCGCGGGATCGGCTGCGCCATGAGCCGGCTCAGCGTCCCGCGATTCCGCTCCGAATTGATGGCATCAAATCCAAGCGCGATGCCAAGCAGCGGTCCGAGAAAACCGACAAACGTCACAAACGATGGCAGCGTTCCGTCCGAGACAGTGAATAATTTTAAAAACAAGTAGGCGCCTTTCGCGATTTCCTTGGCCTCTTCCGACGAATCGAGCGCGTCCCGAATCGTCGTCATCGCCGTATACAGCGACCCGAAGCAAGTGAGCAAGATGAGAGCGATCAAAATGATCATGCGCCAACTCGTCAAATAATCGGCCAGTTCTTTTTTGACAATGGCCGAAAAGGCGCTGCTTGCCCCTCTTGTCCGCTTCTTCTCATCAAGCGCCCCCGCCTTCAGCCGTTCACCCCATCTTTTTGCATATGAAAAACCACCGTTTTCCCATCGCCCCTTCTTACGGGCCTTCAACGTCCATCCCTCCCTTCAAAATAGCGGTGATAAATCTCATCGAGGCCGAAATGGCGGCGGCTCAGGTGGAACAAGGAAGCGTGGGATTCGATGATGGTTTTGCTGATGGCGGCGCTCACATCCGTTTGGCAATACACATCCCATCCATTTTCCGTTTGCTCCACTTTATTGACGCCCGGAATCGCCTCGATTTTGGCCCGTAAGGAAGCGTCAAGCGGTGAAGCGGCCACATGGATGACATAGGCATCCTGCAAAAACAACTGTTGTGCGAGACGTTCCATATTCCCTTCGGCCAGCAGTTTCCCATCAACGAACAAACCGACCCGGTCGCAAATTTGCTGAACATGATGCAATTGGTGTGAGGACAGCAGTACCGTGATGCCTTCATTGCGGCTCAAATCGCGGATCAGCCGCAGCAGCTCACGCACTCCTTCCGGGTCGATGCCCAACGTCGGCTCATCCAAAATGATCACTTCCGGATGCTTCATCAACACATCGGCCAAACCGAGCCGCTGCCTCATCCCCCGCGAGTATTTCCCCGCTTTTTTATGGGCTGCATCAGTCAAATTCACCTTCTCGAGCAGCTCCCATGCCCGCTTTTCCGCCTCAGTGCGAGGGATGCCGTTTAACGCCGCCGTATACAGCAAGTTTTCCAAGCCTGTCATGTGATGGTAAAACCCGACATCATCCGGCAAGTATCCGACTTTCCGTTTGACGTCAATTGGATTTCGCACCGGATCGATGCCGCATACGCGCACCGAGCCGGATGTCGGCTCGGTAAGCCCGAGCATCATTAAAATCGTCGTCGTCTTTCCGGCCCCGTTCGGGCCAAGAAGGCCAAAAATTTCCCCCTTTCGAATGGAAAGCGACAAATGGTCAACCGCCCGATGGTCGCCATACGTTTTGCATAAGTTGTTCAGCTCGATGACGGCGGGTGCTGCCATGCTTACCTCCTCCCGTATGTTTTGATCAAATAATACAGCCCTCCGGCCACCCCGACAATGATCAACACCGCCACCACGCCCCAAACGGTTGACGTTTTGACTGAGACGCGAAACGCCGCCTCCGCCGACGTTTCCGCGGTTTGCGCCTGGAAGTTGACGACATAATCCCCGGCAATCGCTTCATCCGACGCTTTCACTTTCGCCTTGACGGTTTTGGAATCGCCTGGGTTCAGCTGGGCGATCGTGCTTTGATCGAATTCCACTTCCCAGTCAGGCGGAGCGTCAGCCGTCATGTTGATGTTCAAAAGCGGGGCGCTTCCGGTGTTTTTAACGACCAGATCGATCACCCGTTCATTCCCCGCCGTCACATCGGTGCTCAAGTTTCCTGACGGCGTCGTCAGTTTCAGCTCATACGTGCCGGTGATGACCGCCTCTAATGTCAGCTCGGCCGATGTGTCGCTCGTTTGCGCTTTGATCGGGATTTTGTACGTGCCCGCTTTCACATTTTCCGGCGGTTTGACCTCTACGGTAATGTCTCTCGATTCATTCGGCTCGAGTTTGACCGATGTCACGGAATTGCCTTCCGATTTGAACGTGACTTGCCACCCTTTTTCCGCCGCCGAACTTAACGCGTAATTTTGCGTCTTGGCGGTTCGGTTTTTCAGCGTGACATCATACGTGAAGCTCGAATCGGCATGCCCCTCAAGGTTCGTTTGATCCGACGTCAGTTCGGTTTTAAATGACCCTTGTTCCGTCACGCGGACAAGCAGCGGCAATTTCGCTGAACCGCTCTCCCCGTTGGCGACAAGCCAAAAGCGGTAATCCCCTTTGTCGACATCCAGCGGCACGTTCACTTCCAGCGTGACCTCTTCTTCTTTCCCGCCTCGGATGGAAAGCTGTTCAATCGTTCGCCCCTCCGCGGTAATCGACGTCGACCATCCTTTCGGCAGGTGGTCAAACGAGAAGGTGACGTTTTCGATGCTGGAACCGTTGTTGATGACATTAACTGTATAGTCGATCGTCTCCCCCGGCGTCACGGAAAGCCCGGTGTACGGCGTGAAAAGAACAACGCCGCTTGCCGCCGAGGCTGGACGGATCGGAAGAAAAAGAGAAAAGAGAGTCAAGATCATGGCAACCATCGCAATCATCCTGCTTCGCACGACATTCACTCCCTCCTTCTGTTTTCACTTCGTATACGCCAGAAATGGATCAATGGATTTGTTTTGCAGGAGAAAAATTCAGTTGTAGAATAGATGCAGAGCAACCATTCCAAGCATGCGTCGGGAGGTGGGCAAGATGGAAGACCGACGGGAAGACCTCGAACTGCTCGAGAAGATCGCCGAAGGCTCGCGCACCGCCTTTGGCCGTTTTTACGAAAAATACGCCCCGATGGTCTATCATATCGCTCTTCGGATCGTCGGCGACGAGGCGGAGGCGGAAGATGTCAGCCAAGATGTGTTTCTCGAAATCTTGCAAAAACCCCATCAATTCGACCCGAAACGGGGAAGCGTTCAAGCCTTTCTTGCCGTGAAAACAAAAAGCCGGTCGCTCGACCGCCTGCGCAAGAAACGGGATTTGTTAGTGAACCGCCTTGAGGAAGCGGCTTTAAAAGAAAACGGGGCGGAATTCTATTTTCTCCGCCAACTGGAACAACAAGTCCTCATCGACGCTTTGACCCATCTCCCCGAGGAGCAGCGGCAAGCCATTATTCACTTTTATTTTCACGGGGAAACCCAACGGGAAATCGCTGCCGCCATGAACAAACCGTTGGGCTCTGTCAAGTCGCTCATCCGCTACGGCTTGCGCAATTTGCGAAAACAAAAAGAGCTGTTCCGCTGGATGGAAGCTGGCCGAGGTGAAAAACAGCATGAAGCATAGCCATATTTCTGAAACCAAAATCGTGGACTGGCTGTTAGACAGGCTGCCAGAGCGAGAAAAAGAAGACGTATCGAGCCATCTAAAGCAGTGTCTGGAATGCCAACGCTTGCTTGAAGCGTGGAAAGGCATCGGGCTGAAGGCAGAAGCTCACTATGAAGCGCCTCCCCTTTCCCGTCCAGAGCGAATTTGGGCTCAGGCGGAAGCGCAAAAACAAACCAAGCGGATGGGGCGCGGTCTCCGCTTGGCAGGCGGGTGGATCGGCGCAGCTGTAGCCGTCTTCCTTTTCACCTTGCGCCTTTCCGCTCCCAACGACGGACCAGCCGCTTCCCATGACCGATCGGATGAGCCATATCGATACATGATTGTCGAACAAAAGGCCGACATTCCGATCGAGCGAATCATCCATAATCCAGAAACAAAACAAATTCCGATTGAGCCATCGGCGCTCTTTCAACAACTGGACGGCACGATTTGGCTCAACGATGATACGAAGGAAATGCTGATGGAGCTTGAAGGGTTGCCGCCGTTCACGGCTCGCGATTATCAGTTGTGGATCATTTACACCAACAACGAAGTCAAAGGGGAACTGTTGACGGTCCGCCATGGAACAGCACGCATTTTGATCACCGGCGAGGATGTCAAACGGTTCAAACAAATTAAAGCGAGCCTCGAACCAAAAGGGGGAAGCGCGACGCCGACCGGGCCGGAAACGTTTATTGTCGATCTCGAACACGAATAGACGCCAAAGCCCCCCTTTTGCCACAGGCCAGCGGCCCGTGTCGCTCGCGATCCATCCGCCGCCGCAAAAAAAGCCCCCGCTGCGTTCGAGGGCGGCAAGCCAAGCCGGGGACAGCCGCCCCATTGCCGGTGTGTTGACAGCCACGGACAAGTTTATTGACCCGTCATACGCCCAAAAAGTAAAGGAGTGGATGAAAATGAATAAAGTTTTTCGTTTACTCGTAGAAGATCTAGGAGGCTGGTGATTTAATCGTGGATACGGCTTTACGATGTTATTTCTCAATTAGAAAAACCTTGTTGCATCGGTCCTGTTTTTCACTCATTCTCCCATTGATTAAGGGAATCAGCCGTTTTTCACCAGCCTTCTAGAACAGGAAAAAGAGAAAGCGGTCAAACAAGCCGAAAAACAGAAAGCCATCGAAATTGCGAAAAACTTGCTCGACGTCCTGCCGATTCACGAAGTCGCGAAACGAACGGGGCTGACTGTCGCCGAAGTGGCGGAATTGGCGAAGGAAATGGACCAAAATCAACCTCCAGTCCAATAACGCAAAAGAGCCGAGGTCGTTCGGTTCTTTTTTTTTCGCACTGTTGCCGTTTCATCATTGACCTTTCATTGACAATGGAACGTTATTGGAGAGACAAAATGATTTTTCATCATGAGCGTCTTTCTGTATCAAGTACATTTGGTGGTGAAGAACCGGGTGGTCAAGGATCGCTCTTCCGATCAGCAAAAGATGTATCTCCCCATCTTAACGATACTCTTCCTCCGTATTGACATTGCGCCATACGGTTTCATCCGCGGCAAGCTGTTGGGCGTCAACATAGCGGACGCGGGCGCCGTCAAGAAGCGAAACCATCCGTCGTTCGCCGGCATCAAGCAGCTTGGCGATCATCGGGCGAAGCCGCCGGTGGTACAAGGCGACCAATGGCTCCGGGCGGCCGTCATGGAGCGGGACGACGGCGTCAAAGGATGGATCGGCATAGGCGGCGAGCCGTTCCGTTACGTCTTTGTCCATATACGGCATGTCGCACGGCAGGATGAACACCCAATCGGATTGGCTCCGTTCCATGGCGGTATAAATGCCGGCAAGCGGCCCAGAACCGCGGTAACGCTCCACATCAAGCAGCACCGGGATGTCCGTTCGCCGACGAAACTCGCTGACAAGCGCTGGATGGCTGATGAGATACAACTCATCGGCAATCGGAGCCAGCGCGGCGACAGACCAAGCGAAAAACGGCGCGCCTTGATGCAACGCGAACGCCTTCGGCCGCCCAAACCGGCGCGACTGGCCGCCGGCCAGCACCACTCCAGCAATCGTTTGTTTCATCACACTCCCCCTTCCGGACCTCGTCTGTTCCTACCGTACCATACGAACCGGCGAGAAAAAAGATATCCGTCTGTCGCGACAAATCTTAGACTAGGCGAACAGCCATCACCCGTTGGCGAAGAAGCATGTTTGTCGTTCCGCTTCTGAAAACGATCTGTTAATCAGCGATTGATAACGCCCGTAGTGGACCAAAAAACGTTCTCCATAAAGTCTTGACTGACTCTTAGCAGCAAATTTGCTCATAACATTAGCCTTCTTTGTAGTATAATGAATTATATACTTGCATCATAACCGCTGGAGCCTTAGGGTGCGATGGCGAGCGTCGCAGCCCGAAGGTGAACATGTGCAATCCCCATGAAAGGAGAAATGGCGGTTGGAAGAGCTTGTTGGCTTTTGCGCGCAATGCGGCAAGCCGATCCATTGTTTGCATGGGTTTTTAAACGGAGTGGTCAGTCGCGAAACAGAGATGTTGTACTGCTTTCCATGCCATGACAAACAAAAGGAGAACGAACACGCTAAGCCAGACAAATGCCACCAGTGATTGAAAACGTTCACAAAAGCTAGGCACAGCGGAATGCCGCTGTGCCTATTTGTTCTTTTTCCGCTACAGCTCTTCCCCTTCGCCGCGCGTTGAAGACAAACGTTCAACAGCCACGTCAACAAAGGAACGATGACAAAGCAGGGCAATGCGATGCACCCAAAATACCGAATCCACCTGGGAAATCCCGACTAATCGAAGACTTCCCGCTTCATCGCCCCCTCCCGCTGCTATGCGGTCCCACTCTTCGGTCAGCGAAAATACCCGATCATCCATCCGTTGTCTCTCTTCTCCCCATGGTGTTTCGTACCTTGCGTTGCTTTTTCATAGTCAGAGACCATAATGCCTCCTTCCATAGACGCCATCCTGAACCGTTTGACTTGACTAGCCGCCGCTCTCTTCACGAGCATGCGAGAGGACAAAGATCCGTTCCTCGCTGGCCATAGCCCCCTCTCATTCCTTCACCCGCAACAGGCGCATGCTGTTGAAGGTCACCAGCAATGTGGCGCCCATATCAGCGAACACCGCGAGCCAAAGGGTGAGCCAACCGGGGATGGCGGCCATGAGCGCTAACGCTTTTAACCCTAAGGCAAAGGCAATGTTTTGCTTGATGATCGAAAGCGTCCGGCGACCGAGGCGAACGGTGTACGGCAATTGGCGCAAGTCGTCGGCCATCAGCACGACGTCCGCCGTTTCCAGAGCGGCATCCGTCCCCGCTCCGCCCATCGCCACGCCGATATCGGCCGCGGCCAAAGCGGGGGCGTCATTCACTCCGTCGCCGACCATGGCCGTTATGCCATAACGTTGTTTCAGCTCGCGGATGGCCGCCAGCTTCTGCTCCGGAAGCAGCCCAGCGCGAATGGCCGACACGCCCGCTTGGCGGCCAATGGCTTGGGCGGTTTGTTTATGGTCACCGGTTACCATGGCGATCTCTTTGATCCCGAGACGCCGCAATGCCGCAATGGTCGCCGCGGCAGACGGCCGCAGTCGATCAGCCGCCGCGATCAATCCTAACAGCCGACGGGCCATGCCGATCGCCATCACCGTTTTTCCTTCTTGGCGGAAGGCGGCGATTCGCTGTTCCGCTTCATCCGACAAACGGCCGAGCACCTCGGCGAGCAAGGATGGGCGGCCGATGTAGTACGTTTCGTTCCCAACGACCGCCCTCACCCCTTGACCCGTTAACGATTGAAACTCATCCACCGGCACGTCAAAAAACGGCACCCCATCTTCTTCCGCCAGGCGGACGATGGCGGAAGCGAGCGGGTGCTGCGACCGTTTTTCGATGGCCGCCGCCACCGCCAGCAATTGTTCACGGCCCCCTTCGTACACGACGACATCGGTCACGGACGGTTTCCCTTCCGTTAACGTCCCGGTTTTATCAAAGGCAACCGCTCGCAGCCGGCCGATTTGTTCCAAATATACCCCGCCTTTGATGAGCACGCCGCGCCGGGCCGCATGGCCGAGAGCGGTGACAATTGCCACCGGTGTCGAGATGACGAGCGCGCACGGGCAGCCGATGACGAGAACAGCGAGGCCGCGATACACCCAATCAAGCCAATTGCCGCCCGCGACAAGCGGTGGAATGAAAGCGACAAGCAGCGCCGCAATCATAATGAACGGCGTATAATAGCGGGCAAACCGATCGATGAACGCTTGCGACGGCGCCCGCTCCGCCTGCGCCTCTTCAACGAGATCGATCATTTTCGCCAACATCGTTTCATCGGCCCGCTTCGTCACTTTCACTTCCAGGAATCCTTCCCCGTTCAGCGTCCCGGCGAACACCGCATCGCCCACCGTTTTTTCCGACGGCACGCTTTCGCCGGTCATCGCCGCCTCATTGACCGTGGACGCTCCGCTGACGACAACGCCGTCCAGAGGAATTTTCGCGCCTGGTTTCACGATCATGACCTCTCCAAGGCGAACGTCTTCGACCGGAACGGTCACTTCCTCCGCACCGCGCCGGATCGTCGCTTGAGCGGGCGCCATTTCCAGCAGCGACGCGATCGACCGCCGCGCTCGGTCCATCGAGTAGCGCTCGAGCGCTTCGCTTATGGCAAACAAAATGACAACGACCGCTCCCTCTTGCCATTCGCCGATCGCCGCCGCACCGAGAATGGCGATCGTCATTAACGTGTTCATGTCCAACTGCCAGCGGGCCAAATTCCGCAGCCCCGTCCAAAACAAGGAATAGCCGCCGAGCGCGATCGCCGCCAAATACATCGCGACCGCCATTCCCCCGCTGTCCGCCGCATCGGCCGCAATGCCAATCAGAAGCAATGCAGCAGAGACGAGGACGTTCCCGTTCTCTTTCTTCTTCCAAAACGGCTCCCGCCGGATAGTGCGCTCGCGTTCTTCGCGAATTTTCAGGCGTTCAAACGCTCCGGCTTGTTCCAGTTCTTCCACCGTCGTCTCGCCCCAAACCGTGATTTTGGCGGCGCCGAAGTTGACTTTCGCTTCTTTGACGCCGGGCAAAGCTTTGACGTTGCGCTCAAACTTGGCGGCGCAATTTGCGCACGTTAACCCTTGCACGCGGTATGTTTTGGCCTCGATCCGCTCCAATGTTTGTTCATTCGCCACGGTGATCCCCCTCTTTCTGGTGGGCGAGCGCGACAAGCAACAGCTCGCGAATATGGTCGTCATCGAGCGAATAAAAGGCGAGTTTTCCCTCTTTCCGATATTTCACGATGCCTTGTTTATACAAAATGCGCAAATGATGCGACGTCGTTGCCACCGTCGCCCCGATGACGTTCGCTAAGTCGCAGACGCACAACTCTTCCTCGCCGCAAAGCGCATAGACGATTTTTGCCCGGTTTTCGTCGGCCAACGCCTTGAAAAACGGCACAATCGACGCCATGTTTTCCTTATTCAGCCGGCGCTGAATCCGCCTGACCTTCTCCTCGTCATAACAGTAGACGTCGCATACATCTTGGCGATGCATTCCGTTCCTCTCCTTGCCAACATTCAAATAGTTGTTTGAATATAGAATATCATATCCCTTTTTGATATTCAAATATTCATTTGAGCGAAAAAAGTTCCCTCATGACAAAAATCCGCCTTCGTCGCAGCGAAAGGCGGATTTCGTCTGATGAATGCGCCGCAGCAATGAGGCCCATTGCCGTCGGGTTCACCTATACGTATTCGCGAAACCAACGCACCGTCTCCAAAAACGCTTCGCGCGTCACTTTATGGCCGGCGTGCGGGTCGGTGATGAATTGCAGCCGGTCTTCGTTCCCTTCATAAAGTGGTTTAATTTGCTTATAAAACTCATATGTATAAGCATACGGGACGACTTGGTCGGCTTTTCCGTGCCAGATGAACAGCGGCCGCCCGGCGAGTTTTTCCGGTTGTTTCGATAAATCATAGCGGGCAAGCTTTTCTTTTTCCAACGCCAACAACGCCGGCGGCATCGGAATGTCGATTTGGCGCCGCTTCCCTTCTTCAATCATGGCATCAAAAAAGGCGCTGAAATTCGGGCAGCCCATCAGCGCCACTGCCGCCCTCACCCACGGATAGACGGCGAGCGCTCCGAACGTGACGATCCCGCCCATCGACGTTCCGGCAAGCCCAATTCGTCCCGAGTCAGCCAGCCCGCGGCTCACAAGGTCGTTTTTCATCTCGTCGATTTCACTGATCGTGCGCACCACAATGTCCCAAAACGACAACTGCAATTTCCGTTCGCTCAACCCTTCGTCCCGCTCGCCGTGAAACAGCGCATCGGGAAGCACAACGCGATAGCCCGCCTCGGCGAGCAAGTAGCCGAAATGCAAATTATGTTCTTTGGCGCTCGTAAAGCCGTGAATAAAGAAAATGAGCGGAAGCGGTTCGTCCCGTTTTTCCGGCTGAACGACATGTAGAACGGGCACGCCGGCCAACTGTTGTTGTTCAATGATCACCATCGCTGCACAAACTCCTTTTCTTTTTCCATCGCTGTATAGTGTACCATATGGACAGCGATTTTGGAAAAGAGTTACACTATGTAATGAGAAAAACAAAGGCAAAGGAGTCAGACATGAAGCCATATTTAATTGCTTTGGATTTGGATGGAACATTGTTGAGAGAGGATAAGACGATTTCCCCGCTGACCAAAGATGTCATCCGCCGCGCCATTGACGCCGGCCATGTGGTCGTCATCGCCACCGGTCGGCCGTATCGGGCCAGCCGCATGTATTACGAGGAACTGAACCTCACGACACCGATCGTCAATTTCAACGGCGCGTTTGTCCACCACCCGCGCCAACCGTCATGGGGAATCCGCCATGTTCCGTTGCCCTTGCCTGTCGTCAAAGACATTGTCGAATTGGGAGAAACGTATCGAATCAAAAACATTTTGGCGGAAGTGATGGACGACGTCTATTTTCACGAACATGACGAAGTGTTGCTGGACATCGTTCGCCTCGGCAACCCGACGGTGAAAATTGGCGATTTGCGCCGCTCGCTCGGCAAAGATCCGACGAGCGTGCTCGTGTATACAGACAGCAGTCATGTCGAACAAATTCAATCATATCTGTCCGACGTATACGCCAACGTATTGCACCATCGGCGCTGGAATGAGCCATGGCATGTGATTGAAATCATCCGCCATGGGGTTCATAAAGCGGCCGGCTTACAACAAGTCGCCGATTCCTTGGGCATCCCTCGGGAGCGAGTGATCGCCTTTGGCGACGAAGACAACGATTTGGAGATGATTGAGTGGGCCGGATTGGGCGTCGCCATGGGCAACGCCATCGAACCGCTGAAAACCATAGCCGATGATGTGACCAAAACGAATGAAGAAGACGGCATCGGCGTGTATTTGCAAGAAATCCTGGGCTTATAGTCCCCCTTCTCCGCCTTTTCGCCGCATCCAGCCAGCGTTGGGGACAGCAGTTTGCATCCCATTTCCTAACTACCGTTCCGTGAAAATCCCGTCGGCAAGCGGTGATTTTCATCCCCGGGTGGAGGGCAGATCCCTTGCCATGGATCGTTTCCGTGAAAATGCCGTGTCGATGGGCTGCGATTTTCATCCCCGGGGAGGACAAAACCGTTGCCCGTGAACCTTTTTCGAAACAGGCTGGGCACGCACGAAACGGCGCTTTTCGTTTGTAACGAATTTCCTTACTACTGTTCCCTGGCCGCGGTTACACTATACGTGACGCAACGTGCGTCTTCACTTTTTAAAGGGGGAATCCGTCATGGGCAAACGAAACAAATCGAAGCGTTTCGTCCAGCAAAGCGTCGATGCAGTCGAACGGCATGACAAACGAATCCCTTACCATTTGACGTACGCCGAAGCGGAAGCGCGCAAAGCCGAAAAAGCGGTGGAAACATCGCTCGGAGGAGCGTAGCGATGGGCAATCGTCTATTTCAAGAGGCGCGCAAAGCGGTCGCCCAAGCGAAGCAAGCAGCCAGCGGCGAAATCGACATGAGCGTCGACCGCGCCATCGCCATTGCCAAAAACGCCTTGTCATCAGCTTACGCGCATTCCAATACGGCGGAAAAAGCGCAGTTGCGTCAATTTCAAGCTGAGCTTGATGAGCTCACCCAATAACCGCTGCGGGCTTCCCGCAGCTCTTTTTTTCGCCCGCTCCCGATTTTCCGTTGTATTCCGAACCGAAACCCGCTACACTGAACATAGAAACATGAATCGCTGTTCACCTGCGGAAACGGTTGGTTCATCCGATCGAGCCACCGGGAACGCGGAAGGAGAAAAGAGGAGGACGAAAGATGTCCATTCAAATCATCACCGACAGCGGCGCGGATTTGCCGCAATCGTACATCCGCGAACATCATATCGCCTTTTTGCCGCTCGTCGTCCATTGGAACGGCCAAGACTACGAAGATGGGGTGACGATCGAACCGAAACAAGTGTATGACGCCATGCGCCAAGGACAGGCGGTGAAAACGGCCCAACCGAGCCCGCTGGCGATGAAGGAGCTGTTTTTGCCGTACGCCAAAGAAAATCGGCCATGCCTGTACATCGCCTTTTCCTCGAAATTATCCGGCACATACCAGACCGCCATGGCCGTCCGCAGCGAACTGCTTGAGGAATACCCTGAGTTTCGCCTGACGATCATCGACTCGAAATGCGCCTCGCTCGGCCAAGGGCTTGCCGTCATGAAAGCGGTCGAGTTGGCTGAAAACAACACACCATACAACTTGCTTTGCGAAACAATCGAGGCGTACTGCCGGCATATGGAACATATCTTCACCGTCGACAATCTCGACTATTTGGCGCGCGGCGGCCGCATCAGCAAAACCGCCGCCGCCTTCGGGGGCTTGCTCAACATCAAACCGCTCCTCCATGTCGAAGACGGCGCCCTCGTTCCGCTTGAAAAGCTGCGCGGGCGGAAAAAAGTGTTGAAACGGATGGTCGAGTTGATGGGCGAACGCGGCGACGATCTTCAAAAACAAACGATTGGCATCAGCCATGCCGATGACGAAGAAACAGCGCTTGAACTGAAGCGGATGATCGAAGAAACGCACGGCTGCACGCGCTTTTTCCTCTCCGACATCGGCAGCGCCATCGGCGCCCACGCCGGACCGGGGACGATCGCTCTGTTTTTTCTGAATCGATACATTGAAATCTGACGAGAAACGAAACAGAGGCGCCTGCCCAGAACAGGCGCCTCTCCCTTCTCATTGACGACGGCCCACACTCGCCCTATCCTCCTGCGTCCCCCCCATCGCTTAAAGCCTCTCCCTTCTCATTGATGACGGTCCCCTATTCATTACAGATCCGCAAGCGAGCCATTGGTGGGGGAAAACCTTTCCGTTATTTTCCCAACAACTCCCCCTATATTTCATTTTCATTTGCTCATACTAATACTACACGATCGGAATGCAGGGAGGGCTGGTCCATGCCAAACACAAGCGACAACGACAAAAAAGCGCGCGACAACCAAGCGAAGCGCCATGAAAAAAACATGATGCGCGAGAAAAACCGGGAAGCCGGAAAGTTCGCGTATTCGAAGAAGACGGATCATCTATAAGCGAACTGACAAAAAGGCGGCCGAACGACCGCCTTTTTACCTTTGTCTTTCCATGTGCTTTTCCTCTTCGTTGACTTGAAACTGACTCATTGCCTCACGCAATTCATCTGTCAACTCGCGGAGCGTTGTTGCTTTTTCCTTCATCCGTTCAAATGCGGCAAGCTGTTCAGTCATCGATGCGGCGATTTGTTCACTGCCGGCAGCCGATTGTTGAACAACGGCACTAATACTTTCCACATTTTTGAACACTTGTTCCTCACGCCATTTTAAGTCGGAAAAAGCATCGGCAAGTGCTTGGAGATCAGTGGAAATGCTTGTGACGGTCTCGTCAATTTTCGCAAACGCCTTTGTTGTTACTTCGGCCGACTCCGATTGCTCACGCGCCATCTCCATCCCGTTGGTCACTGCATCGGTGACGGACGCAACACCGCGCTCAATCAATGAAACGGTCGCAAAAATTTGCTTCGTTGCTTGAGCCGATTGTTCGGCTAGCTTTCTCACCTCATCAGCCACAACGGCAAATCCTTTCCCCGCTTCACCGGCGCGGGCTGCTTCAATCGCCGCGTTGAGTGCCAACAAATTCGTCTGTTCGGCGATCTCAGCGACTGATGCTGCCATTTGTTGAATGTGGCTCGCATATCCAGCCAATTGTTTTGTCGCCTGTTCAATCAAGCGAGTTGCTTCTACGCTTTGGTGAATAAGGCGCATTTGCTGCTCCATGGCCGCCCGGCCGCTTTCGACCGCTTCTAACGCCGCGCTGCCATAACGGGCCGTTTGCTCGGTCCTCTCTGCCGTTTTGGCAAACGTTTCATCCATTTTTTCGATTTGTTCCACCGCTTGCTGTAATTCTTCGGCGATATTTTGTGTCCCCGTGGAAAGTTCATTGACCGACACCGTGACTTGTTCATGAATGGAAGTGAGCGTTTGTTGCTCAGCTTCCATCTCTTGAGCAAACTGTTCGACTTGTTTACTTGCTTTCCCAACTGATCCTAGCAATTGCTTTAGTTGCTCCGCCATTGCGGCAAACGCCTCGTTTAATGAGCCGAGCTCATCCTTGGCCCGATAATCGACACGAGCGACGATCAAGTTTCCGCTCGCAATTTCCCCCGCATTGGCCGCCAACTGTCGGAGCGGAGACGTAATCGAACGAGTAAGACGCCAGCTCGCCAATCCGGAGATCAGCATCAACAAGACGCTGCCGATCACAGCCGTCCCAATGACCGTTTGAATTTGTTGTTTCAAACCGCGCTGGACGGCCTGATAGTGGTCATTCGTCTCCCAGCCGAGAACAACGACATCGTTGATCGCCCCTTCAATGCGCATGGCTTGGCGCCGCACCTCTGCCGCATCCTTTTTCGCGAACGCTGTTCCGACCGCCTGTTTCACAGCGGCAAATTTCGTGCCCGCTTTCTCGATCAAAGAACGAAAACGGGGTTGTCCACCCGCTGTTTTGAGCTCCTCCAACCGTTGATCCACGATGTGAAGCTGCGCCAACGCCTGTTGTTTATTTCCTTCCGTCATATTGTAGGAAGCGCTGTTTAAGCTTTGCTTTGCCCCCTTCATATCAGCTTCCAACTGTCTTACAGAAAGCAGCACCGGAACGATATCCTCGTTTTTCTCCTGAATCGATAACATGGTGGCAATGATGTAACCAATGATGCCGATGGCGGCCACGAGTGCAACGAAAGCATGCAGCCATAGTTTTTGGCGAATCGTCATGGTCCTCCCCTTCTCTTTTTAGTTTGTTGCGATTTGTCCGTCGATGATTTTTTGCGCCCAACTGTCGACCAGACGTTGCTTTTGTTCATCCCACGGAATGACTCGGATCGGTGCCAAACCGACTCCGTCTTTGGCCAATCCTAACGTGACCGTGCCCTCGGGCCATTGTTTTTGCTTCACATAATGCTTGATCACTTGATAAAGCGCAACATCAATATTTTTCACCATCGAGGTGATCACCGCTTTTTCCGCGTAAATATATTGGTCACTGTCGACACCGATCGCATACTTTCCACGCGCTTCGGCCTCGCGAAGCGCGCCAATGCCGGTAAACCCAGCCGCTGTATAGATGACATCGCACTGCTTGGCAAACAGCGTCTTCGCCCATTGTGCGCCAAGATCATCATTGCCAAAATCACCTGCATAGACGGTTGTCACCTTTGCTTGCGGCTTGACAGACCGCACCCCTTTCTCAAATCCGTCAGCAAACTTCCGGATTAACGGCACATCGGCTCCGCCGATAAATCCGACATGATTTGTTTTCGTTGCCAATGCCGCTACCACTCCAGCCAAAAAACTTCCTTCTTCCTCTTTAAAGGTAATCGATGTCACATTGGGCAGCATCGATTCCGCATCAATCAGAATAAACCGTTGTCTTGGGTATTGTTTCGCAACGTTTTCCAAATCTTTTTGCACCATAAATCCCAGCCCAATGACCACGTCATTGCCGGCGGCGATCAATTCTTTCAACCCTTGCTCATATGTCTTTGTTTCACTAAGCTCACGATAGTCAAACTGAACACCTAATTCGTCCCGCGCCTTGATCAAACCGCGAAACGCGGCATCGCTGAACGACTGATCCCCCAGTCCGACGTCTGACAACATAATACCGACTTTTACTCTTTTTTTCTGCACAGCGGGGGCATGATGCGAACAGCCGGCTACCAATACCATAAGCCCCAACAAAAAATACCATAGTCGTCTGCACCGATTCATCTCCCTGTCTCCTTCCCATGATGTCCATTAACATATATCGGCGGAATTGGAGGATGTTTTAGCGTTTTAACCAAAAATGGCTCATCACCACAACATGTACTTGACAGACGGTTCACTTCTCTGAACAAGTGTATGCAAAACATGATTGGTTTCCTGTTCTTTCTTGGTTGAATAAGTAAGGTACGTGATGAAAAAATCAAGTACAACTTTTGGTGAAGAGCCCCAAAAATCTTCTTATTGTTCTCTTCTTCCATTTGCTGATGGTTGTGTTCGCTGCCACCTTTTTCTATAATGAAAGTACATCACACGCCCGGGAGGTTTTGTATGTCGAAGGAAAGTTCGTTTGATATCGTCTCGAAAGTCGATTTGGCTGAGGTGGCGAACGCTATCAACATCGCGATGAAAGAAATCAAAACGCGCTATGACTTTAAAGGAAGCAAAAGCGACATTTCGCTCGAGAAAGACGAGCTCGTTCTTATCTCCGACGATGAGTTTAAGCTGGAGCAGCTGAAGGACGTGCTCATCGGCAAGCTCATTAAACGCGGGGTGGCGACGAAAAACATCCAATACGGAAAAATCGAGCCGGCCTCAGGCGGCACGGTGCGCCAGCGCGCCAAGCTTGTCCAAGGAATCGACAAAGAAAACGCGAAAAAGATCAACACGATCATTAAAAACACGGGGCTGAAAGTGAAAAGCCAAGTGCAAGATGACCAAATCCGCGTCAGCGGCAAAAGCAAAGACGACTTGCAAAAGGTCATCGCCGCCATTCGCGAAGCGGATTTGCCAATTGAGGTGCAGTTTGTGAATTATCGTTAAGCGGATGAGGGAATCCTCGATCCGCTTTTTTGGTTTACAGCGGGAACGATCGAAGGCCGTGATTTCAGAAAAAATGGGGGTCTTCCAATCCTTTCTTTTGGGAGAAATAAGAACCGCACCGTTTTCTGTTCTTGCCAGCCGCACCGAGCAGAGCAAAAAACTCGTTTTTGACCAGCCTTACAGAAAAGGTCCATGGACAACTGTTTGCCCTCCACCTGAGGATGAAAATCACCACTCGCCGGCGCGGGATTTCCACCGAAAGTTTGAAAGAAAAGCTAGACGGCACGTTTCCTTTATTGCGAGGATGGATCGTCCTGGAATTGGGCAAACAACGGTCGCATGATATCGGCCACTGAGCCGGCAGACGACCCCTACATGCCAACGGCCGCCCGCCCGATCAGTACGCCAAGAACAATGATGACCAACGCCGCGCCCGCGATCGGACCGACAAGGCGCATCGCCTCTCCTTCCCCACCGGGGCGGCCGAGTGTTGAGGCAACGAGCGCGATTCGCGCCGGGGACGCCATCGTCATATTCGAAGCGGCGACGTTTTGTGCGGCGGCGTACCAGATGGCTGGTTCATGCAATTGGTCGGCCATCGCCCGCTGAAACGGGGAAAACATGGCGTTCGCCGCGCTGTTGCTTCCGCTCATCCAGCCGCCGAGCGCCCCAACGAGCGGCGACACGGCCAAAAACGCCGAACCGGTCCAGGCAGCGGCTTGTTCGGCCAATGCGCCGGTCATTCCCGCTCCGTCCATCACCGCTGACATCGCGATAAACCCCGTTGTCGCCACCGCGGCTGGGGTCACTTGTTTGACCGTTTTCTTCACGCAAGCCAGCACTTCCGCCGCGCTCAGGCGATAAAGCCAGCACGCGCTCAGCGCCGCCAGCCATAACGCAAACCCGGGGCTGTATAACAATTCAAGGCGAACACCATATAGGGGCCAGTGCAAAACGCCGAACGTCGTGGCCATACGTTGAACCCCATCGAAAAAATGAGTGATGAAAATATAGCCAATCAATATCGCATACGGCCATAATGCTTTGCCAAGCGACGGACGGACCGCTTCTTCTCCCGCTTCCCTCACATGGCCGCGGACGCGCGCTTTCAGCTGCCAATAGCCAACGAGCAACACCGCAGCGAAGCCCCCAGCCGCCGCGCCGGCCAACTCGACGGACACGTATGCGCTAGCGGCCCATGTCATGAACGCTAGACTCGCTGACACGATCAGCATATCATCGAAGTGCTTTCTCACGGAACGCCGCCCTTCGCTCACCGCAACAACCGCACCAACGTAAAACAAGGCAAGCGGAACATGAAGCCATGCGCTATATTCGCCAAGCTCCCGAAGCGAAACACCTGACAGTTCGGCATTGATCACCGTGCCGATCGCCAGCGCCCCCCACGGGACGGCGGATTGGGTCAACAGCGCCAACACCATCGCCTTGCGGGCCGGAAACCCAAGCGCCGCATACAACGGAGCGACAATCACGACCGCCAGTCCAAACCCGCTCACTGCCTCTAAAAATGGGCCAATCGCCGCCGACAACAAGAGCGCCTGCTCAGCCGGGGCCCGCCCAAAGCCGGAAAGCCAAGCAGAAAGAGCACGGACCGCCCCGCCCGCTTCCAACACATTGTGTAACAGCAAGCCAAATATGAGCACATAGACGACAATCAGCGCCAACAGCACGCCGCGGATCGTTCCGTGCATCACCTCTCCTGCGGAAGCATGAAACGGAAAAACAGCGAGCACGGCCGCCAGCGCATAACAGCGCAGCGCCGCATGCATCGCCGGCATTTTCCGCCACCCGATGGCTACACATGCCCAAGCGAGCGGCAATACAGCCAACAGTGAATGAATGATTCCCCCCATCGTTTTTCCTCTCCCCCAAACCGTTCACTATAGTGTATATAACCATCATATTTTTCCACCAAAGAATATGTCAAGACAAAATTTCCACTATGGTGTACGATACAACTAAAGAACGGGTGATTTACTGATCACCTCTGCTCTCCAACAGTATTTCTCACATCGAGAACGCTGACGAAATCAGTCTCTTCTTTCGTGAGGTCTTACATCAACTAGCGAAGAACTCCGTTTTTCACCAACTTTCGCGAAAGCTGCTGAAACATCAGCGTTGCTTCATTTAAGAAAGAGAGTGGATTGGTCCAAGCTGTTCTAATGGATCACTCGTTAGGATACGCTGCCTTTTTCACTGACATTACAATGCTGCTTAGAAGGAGGCAAAGGATGATGGATTTTGGCCAAAATGTCCGAACAGCCCGCAAACAGAAAGGTCTATCGCTGCAGGCGTTATCAGAGCGGTGCGGCGTCAGCCGATCGATGCTGTCGCAAATCGAGCGCGGCGAAAAAAATCCGACCATCCAAGTCGCCTGCCAAATCGCCGCTGGATTGGAAGTGACACTATCCGAACTGCTTGGCGAACACGAACCGAAGGAAATCATCATGATCAAAAAAGAGGAACGGTACGTGTACCGCGATGAGCAGAGCGGCTTTGAGCGCCATCTTCTTTCCCCTGTCTTTCCGGGGCAACCGATCGAATTCGTTTTGAACTTCATTCCGCCCGGCAAACAATCGGGAGTGTTTCCGCCCCACCCGAAAGGCACGAAAGAATATATTGCCGTCGTCAACGGAACATTGCGCGTCGTGTTGGGGGATCGGCACTATGACTTGCGAGAAGGAGACTCTCTCTATTACGACGCTGCTTGCGAACATCAATTTATCAACACAGGCCAAGAAGAGTGTCGCTATTATTTGATTATTCACTCGCCTGCTTCGAAAACATGATGCGGAATGATGGGCGTTCAAGGTGCTGCTGTTTTTGATTTTTTTCGTCACACGACAACGCTAGCCTCCCCAGCAAAAAGCGGGGGCGTGTCAAGTTTTTTCAGACACGCCCTCGCTCATCCGGCAATGGTTTATTTTTGCTGCATCTTAAACTGCAAAAACAACTCATTATAGTAGGCGAGCATACGTTTCCCTAAGTTTTCGTACACTTCCAAGCGCCCTGCCGAATCCAAATCCGGGTAAAAGCGCCGGTCATTGGCAATGTCTTTTGGCAAATAGCGAAGCGCCGCCCGATTCGGCGTCGAGTAGCCGACATATTCGGCGTTTTGCGCCGCGTGTTTCGGGTCAAGCATAAAATTAATAAACGCGTGCGCGCCTTCGATGTTTTTCGCTGTTTTCGGAATGACCATGTTGTCAAACCATAAATTGGATCCTTCCTTGGGCACGACATAGTCCAACGCTTCGTTTTCGGAAATGATTTCCGCCGCATCGCCCGACCAGACGACACCGACCGCCGCCTCTTCGTTGGCAAGAAGCAGTTTGATTTCATCGCCGACAATGGCCTTCACATTCGGCATAAGCCGGTCGAGCTTTCGTTTCGCCTCTTGCAGATGCTGCTTGTTTGTATCGTTGAGCGAATAGCCAAGGCTGTTTAACGCCATCCCCATCACTTCGCGCGCCCCGTCAACAAGCAAAATTTGATTGCGCAAATCCGGGTCCCATAAGTCGTTCCAGCTGGTGATCGTTTTGCCGCCCAGCATCCCGCGGTTGTAGACGATGCCGACCGTTCCCCAAAAGTACGGCACCGAATAGCGGTTACGCGGGTCAAACGACAAATCGAGAAATCGCGGGTCGATGTATTTTACGTTCGGCAGTTTGCTATGGTCGAGGGGCAAAAGCAAGTTTTCCTCGATCATCTTGCTGATGGCGTAATCGGACGGAACGGCGACATCAAACGTCGCGCCGCCTTGAGCGATTTTCGCCATCATCGCCTCGTTTGAATCGAACGTTTGGTAAACGACTTTCCAGCCGGTTTCTTTTTCAAACTTCCGGATCAGCGCCGGGTCGATGTAATCGCCCCAATTGTACACGCTGACCGTCTTGCCGCCTCCGTACCCTTCCGCTTCGTTGAGCCGATAGGTCATGAACATAAGGGCGAACGCGGCGATGAATATAGCGGCAAACCCTTGAACGAGACGTTTCATCTACTTTCGCCCCCCTATTCCGTACATGCGGCCGCCTTTTTGACTGAGCACGTAATAGCCGACGACCAGCAGCATCGTAAACAAAAACAACAGCGTTGACAGCGCGTTGATCGATAAGGAAATGCCTTGGCGCGCCCGCGAATAAATTTCGACCGACAACGTCGAGAACCCATTTCCTGTCACAAAAAACGTCACGGCAAAATCATCGAGCGAATACGTGAGCGCCATAAAAAACCCGGCCCAGATGCTCGGCGTCAAAAACGGGAGGATCACCCGCGACAGCACTTGCCGCGATCCTGCCCCCAAATCGCGCGCCGCATCGATCCATGTCGGGCTCATCTCCTCAAGCTTGGGCAGCACCATCAGCACGACAATCGGCACGCTAAAGGCGATATGGGACAACAGCACGGACACAAACCCGAGCTTGATGCCGGCCAGCGTAAACAACAATAAAAACGAAGCGCCGATGATGACGTCCGGGCTGACGATCAGCACGTTGTTGAGAGCAAGCAACGTATTTTTCATCCGCTGCCGCTTGACATAGTAAATGGCCAATGCCCCGATGACGCCCAAAATCGTGGCCACCGCCGCCGACAATAACGCGATGACCAGCGTATTGAGCACAATGATCAACAAACGGTCATCCGATAGCACCTCGCCATACCATTTCAACGTGAAGGATTGAAAATCGTGCATCGTCCCGCCGCTGTTGAACGAATAATACATCAAGTACCCAATCGGCGTGTACATGATGGCAAACACGACAAGCAAATAGACGCGCCCCCACCGATGTGTGCGTTTCATCGACTTCCCTCTTTCCTTCCGCTTCCTGTCAAAAAGACAATGACCGCCATCGCGATCATGAGCACAACCGCAATCGTCGCCCCCATCCCCCAATCTTGGGTGACAAGAAAATGCTGCTCAATGGCCGTGCCAAGCGTAATGACGCGGTTGCCCGCAATGAGGCGCGTAATCATAAACAGCGACAACGCCGGGATAAACACCGCCTGGCAGCCGGCCTTCACCCCACTGAGGGTGAGCGGGAACACGACGCGGCGGAACGTCGTCCACCCGGACGCGCCCAAATCGCGGGCGGCATCAATGAGTGACGGCGGCAATTCTTCCAGCGCATTAAAAATCGGCAGCACCATAAACGGAATAAAAATGTACACGGAGACGAACACAAAGCTGAAATCGGTGAACAACAGCTGCCGCGCCCCGAGGCCGATCGCCTGCAAAAAAGCGTTGGCCAATCCATATGTGCCGAACAGCCCTAAAAACGCATACACCTTCAGCAACAAATTCACCCACATTGGCAAAATGAGCAACAGCAGCCATAGCTGCTTATGCCGCGTTTTCGTCAGCCAATACGCGGTCGGATAGCCGATCAGCAAGGAGGCGAGCGTAATCAGCAGCGCGTACCAAAACGAATACGCCATCATTTTCAAATAAATGGGCGTCAGCACCTTTTCATAATTGGCCAGCGTCCACTGTCCATCGATATCCAAAAACGACTCATATACGAGAAAGACGAGCGGCGCAATGACAAACAACACCAGCCATGCCGCATAGGGGATCAAATACCAGTTTCGCCATGCCCGTTCCATCCTTCGTCCCCTTTCCTGCGCTCGGCTCGCATGACATGAATCGCTTCCGGTTCAAAGCGAAGCCCGATCGTTTCCCCGACTTCCGCTTTTTTCGTTGAATGAACGAGCCATTCATTGCCGTTTTCATCATAGCCGCAAATTTCATAATGAACGCCGCGGAACAGCAGCGAATCGACGCGAATGACGATTTGGCTGTCTTCCGGTGCGGCGAGCTCCAAATCTTCCGGGCGAATGACAACATCAACCGGTTCGTTGGGCGCAAAGCCGCGGTCAACACATGCAAAACGCCGGCCCGCAAATTCGACGAGAAAGTCTGCGATCATGCGCCCCGACAAAATGTTCGATTCGCCGATGAAATCAGCAACAAACCGATTGACCGGCTCATCGTAAATCTCTTTCGGCGTCCCAAATTGCTGAATTTTCCCTTTATGGAGAACAAAAATATAGTCGGACATCGCCAGCGCTTCTTCTTGATCATGCGTGACGAAAATAAACGTGATCCCCAGCCGGCGCTGCAATTCGCGAAGCTCGTACTGCATTTCCGTGCGCAGCTTCAAATCCAGCGCCGAGAGCGGTTCATCAAGAAGCAGCACTTCTGGCTCGTTCACGATCGCCCGGGCAATCGCGACGCGCTGCCGCTGGCCGCCGGACATTTCCTGAATGCGGCGGCGTTCATACCCTTCCAAGTTGACAAAACGGAGCGCTTCCTTCACCTTTTGGCGAACGTCCGCTTCTTTCATTTTTTTCACCCGCAAACCAAAAGCGACGTTTTCAAACACATCCAAATGCGGAAACAAGGCGTAATCTTGAAACACCGTATTGACTTGCCGCTTGTTGGGCGGAACGTGATTCATCGGCTTCCCGTGAAAATAAATCGTCCCTTGCGTCGGTTCAATAAACCCGGCGATCAGCCGCAAAATCGTCGTCTTTCCACATCCGGACGGACCTAGCAGCGTATAAAATTTGCCTCGCTCCATCTCAAAACTCACATCGTCCAATACCGCTGTCCCATCGTATTCCTTCGTCACATGGTCAAAGCGGATGATTGCTTGTCCGCTCACCTTCGCCCCCCCTACTCCACCTATTTCCGTCATTTCTAATGAAAGCATACTCAGCGTAAAAAAGGCAATAAAAAATCATGACAACCATGAACCGAAAGTCGCCAAAAGGAACAAAAGCCGCCGCCAATCGAGCGACAGCCCTTCCTTACCTTGAAAGCTTCACCATTCCAATCAACAAACAAATCGTCCCTGTCCCCCACGCCACTCCCGCCTGGCCGAGCAGCAGCGAAATTTCTTCCGAAGCCTGCACGTCGGTAAGATCAAATCCCGTGATCCTCCATGCCAAATAGGCAGCGACAGCGTGCAGCAGAAAATGGGCGGTTATCCATAAAAACGCCGAACGCCGCGCCCGATATTTCCGCCAAAGAAAAACAACCGTCACCATGGCGATCAACATAACAACAGAAAAACCGCCGATCAGTAGCTCCATCACTTCTTCTTCCATTGGCAGACGCTCAGGCATGTCTTGTCCCCCCATATCATTATGAGCGTTCCTTTTCCTATCTTTTTCTCCCTCTCTATGCCGCTCCCTTCTTGCTTCCTTGCATTTTTTCAAATTTTCTTCATTTACTGTATTGAACAATTTCAGAAAATGCATTAAATTATATAGTAATAATCAAAACAAGGCCTAATAATTGCATACGAACATTCTTATCAAGAGAGGGGGAGGGACTGGCCCGGTGAACCCTCAGCAACCTGGCGGGCGGCCAAGGTGCTAAATCCAGACAGGCAGCAGCCTGGAAGATAAGAAGAAGCGAACGGAAAGTCTTCTTCTTAGAAGGCTTTTTTCTTTTACTTGCGGAGAAACGGGGGAAATGGAACGTGGGATTGCTTGATGAGCTGAAACAACGCGTGCTGATCGCCGATGGGGCGATGGGGACGCTTCTCTATTCGCATGGCGTTGACCGTTGTTTTGAAGAATTGAATCTATCGAAACCGGAAGACATCGTCCATATTCACGAAGCCTATATCGCGGCAGGCGCCGACGTCATTCAGACGAATACATACGGCGCCAACTATGTGAAACTCGCCCGCTACGGCTTGCAAGATGAGGTGCCGGCCATCAACCGGGCGGCGGTGCGGCTCGCCAAACAAGCCGCCAACGGTCGGGCGTATGTGCTCGGGACCATTGGCGGACTGCGCACGTTAAACAAAAGCGCCGTGCCGCTTGATGAAGTGAAGCGGACGTTCCGCGAGCAGCTGTTTGTCTTGCTCGCCGAGGGGGTCGATGGCGTGCTGCTCGAGACGTATTACGATTTAGAAGAGTTGGAGACGGTGCTCGCCATCGCCCGCAAAGAGACCGATTTGCCGGTCATCGCCCATGTGTCGCTCCATGAAGTGGGCGTCTTGCAAGACGGCACGCCGCTCGCTGACGCCCTGGCCCGCTTAGAAGCGCTTGGCGCCGATGTCGTCGGGCTCAACTGCCGGCTCGGGCCGTACTATATGCTTCAATCGCTCGAGGAAGTGCCGCTGCCAACGCGCGCCTTTTTATCGGCGTACCCGAACGCGAGCCTCCCCGACTATCGCGACGGCCGGCTCGTCTATGAGACGAATGCCGAATACTTCGAGGAAACGGCGAAAGCGTTTCGCGACCAAGGGGTGCGGCTGCTCGGCGGATGCTGCGGCACGACGCCGAACCATATTGAAGCGATGGCGCGGGCGCTGCAAGACCGGACGCCGGTAACGGAAAAAACCGTCAAACGGCGCGCCGTGCCGGTGTCGGTCCAATCCGACGCACCATCGGCAGCGACGCCGCTTCCCGAACTTGTCCGCGCCCGCCGCTCGGTGATCGTCGAGCTCGATCCCCCGAAAAAACTGGGCATTGACAAATTTCTCGCCGGGGCGAAAGCGCTCCATGACGCCGGCATCGATGCGCTGACGCTGGCCGACAACTCGCTCGCCACGCCGCGCATCAGCAACGCTGCCGTCGCGGCCATCATCAAAGAGCGGCTCGGCGTTCGCCCGCTCGTGCATATTACGTGCCGCGACCGCAACTTGATCGGCCTACAGTCGCACTTGATGGGCCTGCATACGCTCGGCATCACCGACGTGCTCGCCATTACCGGCGACCCGTCAAAAATCGGCGACTTTCCGGGAGCGACATCGGTGTACGATTTATCGTCGTTTGATTTAATCCGCTTGATCCGCCAGTTTAACGAAGGATTGTCGTATTCGGGCAAACCGCTCGGGCAAAAAACGAACTTCTCGATCGGCGCGGCGTTCAATCCGAACGTCCGTCACTTAGATAAGGCCGTCGAACGGATGGAGAAAAAAATTCAATGCGGCGCCCACTATTTCTTGACCCAACCGATTTATTCGGAAGAGAAAATCGTGGCCGTGCACGAAGCGACGAAACATTTGGATGCGCCGATTTACATCGGCATTATGCCGCTTGTGAGCGCGCGCAACGCCGAGTTTTTGCATCATGAGGTGCCGGGCATTACGCTGTCCGACGACATTCGCGCCCGCATGGCCGCCTGCGGCGACGACCCGGTGCGGGCGGCGCGCGAAGGAATCGCCATCGCCAAAGCGCTCATTGATGCGGCGTTCGACTTGTTTCACGGCATTTATTTAATTACACCGTTTTTGCGCTACGACATGACCGTGGAGCTCGTCCGCTACATTCACGAAAAAGAAGCGGCCGCGAAAGAAAGGAAGGTTGTTCATGGCTGACCTCATCTTCGAACAACAGCTGCAGCGAAAAATTCTTGTCATCGACGGCGCCATGGGCACCATGATCCAAAGCGCCAACTTATCAGCCGCCGACTTTGGCGGCGAGGCGTATGAAGGGTGCAACGAATACTTGACCATCACCGCTCCGCACGTCATCCGCCGCATTCATGAAGCGTACTTGGAAGCCGGCGCGGACATCATTGAAACGAACACGTTCGGGGCGACGCGCATCGTCCTTGATGAATACGGGCTTGGCCATTTGGCGCTCGAGCTGAACATCGAAGCAGCGAAGCTCGCCAAGCAAGCGGCCGAGGCGTTCGCGACGCCCGACTGGCCGCGCTTTGTCGCCGGTTCGATGGGGCCGACGACGAAAACTTTGTCGGTCACGGGCGGAGCGACGTTTGACGAACTCGTTGCCGCCTATGAAGAACAGGCGCGCGGACTGCTTTTGGGCGGCGTCGACCTTCTCCTTTTGGAAACGTGCCAAGATACCTTGAATGTCAAAGCGGGATTCATCGGCATTTCCAAAGCGTTTGAAGCGGTCGGCCGCCGCGTGCCGCTCATGATTTCCGGCACGATCGAACCGATGGGCACGACGCTTGCCGGGCAGGCGATCGATTCGTTTTTCATCTCGATCCGCCACATGAAGCCGATCGCCGTCGGCTTAAACTGCGCGACCGGCCCGGAGTTTATGACCGATCATTTGCGCACGCTCGCCTCGCTTGCCGACACGGCGGTCAGCTGTTACCCGAACGCCGGCCTGCCGGACGAAGAAGGGCATTACCATGAAACACCGGAGATGCTCGCGGAAAAAATCCGCCGCTTTGCCGAAAAAGGATGGATCAACATCGTCGGCGGGTGCTGCGGCACGACGCCGGACCATATCCGGGCCATCGCCGAAGCGGTGCGCCACATTCCGCCGCGGGCGATCCCGTCTTCATTCGACGTCCACGCCGTCTCCGGCATTGAAGCGCTCATCTACGATGAAACGATGCGCCCGCTTTTTGTCGGCGAGCGGACGAACGTCATTGGCTCGCGCAAATTTAAGCGCCTCATCGCCGAAGGCAAATACGAAGAAGCCGCGGAAATCGCCCGCGCCCAAGTGAAAAACGGCGCCCATGTCATCGACATTTGCCTCGCCGATCCGGACCGTGATGAGCTTTACGACATGGAACAGTTCGTCCGCGAAGTCGTCAAAAAAGTAAAAGTGCCGCTCGTCATTGACTCGACCGACGAGCGCGTCATCGAGCGCGCCCTCACGTATTCACAAGGGAAGGCGATCATTAACTCGATCAACCTTGAAGACGGCGAAGAGCGCTTTGCCAACGTCGTGCCGCTGCTGCACCGCTACGGCGCCGCCGTTGTGGTCGGGACGATCGATGAACAAGGGATGGCGGTCACCGCTGAACGGAAGCTCGAGATCGCCTTGCGTTCGTATGACTTGCTCGTGAACCGCTACGGCGTGCCTGAGCGCGACATCATTTTCGATCCGCTCGTCTTCCCGGTCGGCACCGGCGATGAGCAATACATCGGCGCGGCGAAAGAAACGATCGAAGGGATCCGCCTCATTAAAGAGCGGCTTCCTCATTGTTTAACGATGCTCGGCATCAGCAACGTCTCGTTCGGCTTGCCGCCGGCCGGGCGCGAAGTGCTGAACTCGGTCTTTTTGTATCATTGCACGCAAGCCGGGCTCGATTACGCCATCGTCAACACCGAGAAGCTCGAGCGGTTCGCTTCGATTCCGGAAGAAGAAGTGCGGATGGCCGAGGCGCTTCTTTTTGCCACCAGCGACGAAACGTTAAACGCCTTTATCGAATTTTACCGAAGCAAAATCACCGCCGCCAAGCCGGTGCAGACGAACTTGAGCTTGGAAGAGCGGCTCGCCCGCTACGTCATTGAAGGATCGAAAGACGGGCTCATTCCCGATTTGGAACAGGCGCTGGAAACGTACTCCGATCCACTGGCGATCATCAACGGCCCGCTCATGGCCGGCATGGACGAAGTCGGGCGGCTGTTCAACAACAACCAGCTCATCGTCGCTGAAGTATTGCAAAGCGCAGAAGTAATGAAAGCGGCCGTCGCCTTTTTAGAACCATATATGGAAAAGAAAGAAGGAAGCACGAAAGGAAAAGTAATCCTGGCGACGGTGAAGGGCGATGTGCATGACATCGGCAAAAACTTGGTCGACATTATTTTAAGCAACAACGGCTATGAAGTGATCGACCTTGGCATCAAAGTCGCCCCCCAGCAGCTCATCGAAGCGGTGCGCGAGCATAAACCGGACATCATCGGCCTGTCGGGCCTGCTCGTCAAATCGGCGCAACAAATGGTCGTCACCGCGCAAGACTTGCGGCAAGCCGGTGTTTCGACCCCGATTTTAGTCGGCGGCGCCGCCTTGACGCGCAAGTTTACGGAAAACAAAATCGCGCCCGAATACGACGGCATCGTCTTGTACGCGAAGGACGCCATGGATGGGCTCGCCCTTGCCAACCAAATCCAGCAAGGCGAGATCGACTATCAAAAAAAAGAAACAGTTGGACACGAACCGGCGCGAACGGCGGCTGTCGCCGCGGCCGCCAAATCCAACGTTTCGACCGACGTCCCGGTCTACGTGCCGGCCGATCTCGACCGCCACGTGCTGCGGAATGTGCCGCTTGACCACGTGTTGCCGTACGTCAACTGGCAAATGGTGCTCGGCCATCATCTCGGCTTGAAAGGAAAAGTGAAGCGGCTGTTGGAAGAAAAAGACGAAAAAGCGCTCGCCTTAAAAGCGGTCGTCGATGAACTGATCGCCGCCGCCAAAACACACGGCTGGATTCAGCCGGCCGGCGTCTACCGCTTTTTCCCGGCGCAAAGCGACGGCAACCGCGTGTACATTTACGACCCGACCGACCGGCAAACCGTGCTTGAGACGTTTGACTTCCCGCGCCAGCCGCGGGCGCCGCACCTTTGCCTCGCCGATTACTTGAAATCGAAAGAGAGCGGGGAAATGGACTATGTCGGCTTTTTCGCCGTCACCGCTGGGCACGGCATCCGCGAACTCGCCCAACAGTGGAAAGACGAAGGCGAATTTTTGAAAAGCCATGCCATTCAGGCGTTGGCGCTCGAGATCGCCGAAGGGTTCGCCGAACGCATCCATCAAATTATGCGCGACCGCTGGGGCTTCCCAGACGACCCGGACTTCACGATGGAAGAGCGCTTCGCCGCCAAATACCAAGGCCAGCGCTACTCGTTCGGCTACCCGGCCTGCCCGAACTTGGAAGACCAAGAAAAGCTGTTCCGCCTCCTTCATCCGGAAGATGTCGGCATCCGCTTGACCGACGGCTACATGATGGAGCCGGAAGCCTCCGTCTCGGCGATCGTCGTCGCCCATCCGGAAGCGCGCTATTTCAATGTGCTGTAAAGAAAACGAGCTGGCTCAAACGAGTCAGCTCGTTTTCCTCTCTTCGTTTTTCACGCAACAAACCTCGGCCATGCCATCGTCTCGGAACAAAAAGACGAGGGGGAACGAAATCATAAAAATCCGCGATATTGGTCCACATACTAGCTTTGAGCCATTCCAATGATGGACTCCGGCATATAGCACTCCCCGCCAAGTCGACGAAAATCTTTTTCGTTCCAAGTGATGATCCCTTGAATGGATGAAGTGTGCCTGGTCAACGCCGAAAGATACGCATCAGCAAAATCGACACCGCAGCGGGCGTAATCATCCAATGCCTTTTCAACCACTTCTTGATCGATCGTCTTCACGCAAGAAGCCTCTATCATTTGCTTCAACTTGCTTGCGATTTCTTCTTTCGCATACCCATACCGTTTCGACTCCAGCACCCAACAACATTCCGCTACGACAAGAGGATGCAATAGGAACAAAAGTTCACCGTTGACCGCCTTTTCAAATAACCGATAGGCAATGGAAGATTGTTGCTCGTCGTCATTTGCTAAAAAACGAATAATTATGTTGGTGTCTAAAATATACACGTTCCATCCTCTTCTCCCGATCATCTACTCCTTGTTCTTTTCCCTCTTAACCATCCGTTCCTCTTTCGCCTGTTTGCGAATATCCGCCCATGCCATCGGACGGCTGTCTCCCCTAGGCGGCATGGTGCCGAACAAAGATAGCAACGCATCTTTCTTTTTCACCTTTAACGTTACCTCTTGATTTTCTCCATAAACAAACGCGACTTGGTCTCCCGGTTCTGCCCCAAGCACTTCTCTAATCTTCATTGGAATCGTCACTTGATTTTTCGAAGAAAGTGTAGAGTAATACGTGTGCGTTTCATGTGAGGATCGCTTCATCACGATTCCTCCTTTCCTCTTTGCTCACTATTTTATCTTTACTCAATCAAAAAGTAAAGATCATCTAACCCCCAAAGACTTTTATGGCAAGAAACGAAAAAACGAAAGAGGAAAAGAGCATGTTCCCTAAATTTCCAGATCTGCTGAACAGCGCGGTCAACCGCCCGAAACAAAGCGCTTTCGGTCAGGACGCTTCCCCCCCTTTAGCTGAAGGAGGCAGCGTTAGATGCCATCCTCTTCCAAAACCATCCGTTTCATCACGCCAATCAATGAACAAGATTCGCCGCCTTGAACCCGTTCCTTTGGCTCAACGACTATCGCCTTACCGCTTCAGAAAAAAGCATATACCGTGATCGTCGTGACCGACAAACGATCTCGATGGAAACGTGGGCGGAAAAACGATAACCGCCGGCTCCTTCATCGCCTCTCTGCACATATTTCCGCCCCTCCGTTCCATACTAACGATGACAATACCCACCAAGGAGGAGAACATATGGTCACAAAGCAACAAGCCACGCTGCCGCCGCAGCACCAGACGCGCCAGCCGGGCCTGCAAACGGAGATGAACCCGCAGCCGGTCACGATCAAAGACTCGTATCAAGGAAGCGGCAAATTGGCGAATAAAGTCGCCATCATCAGCGGCGGCGACAGCGGCATCGGCCGGGCGGTCGCGGTTCATTTCGCCAAAGAAGGGGCCGATGTCGTCATTTTGTATTTGAACGAACACGAGGACGCCGCGGAAACGAAACGGCTCGTCGAACAGGAAGGAAAACGGTGCTTGGCCATCGCCGGCGACATCGGCGATGAAACGTTTTGCAAAGAGGCGGTGAAACAAACGATCGAGACGTTCGGCAAGTTGGACATCGTCGTTAACAACGCCGCTGAACAGCACCCACAGCCGAACTTTCTCAATATCACTGCGGCACAGCTGGAAAAAACGTTCCGCACGAACGTATTCGGCTACTTTTTCCTAACGAAAGCGGCGCTCCCGCACTTAAAAAACGGCAGCGTCATCATTAACACCGCTTCCATCACCGCCTATGAAGGTCATGAACAGCTGATTGACTATTCAGCAACAAAAGGAGCGATCGTCGCCTTTACCCGCTCGCTTGCCAAAGCGCTCGTCGGTCAAGGCATCCGCGTCAACGGCGTCGCTCCAGGTCCGATTTGGACACCGCTCATCCCGTCGACATTCCAAAGCAGCCAAGTCGCCACGTTCGGCGCCAACACCCCGATGAAACGGCCCGGCCAGCCGAGCGAAGTCGCCCCGTGCTACGTCTTTTTGGCGAGCGACGAATCATCGTACATGACCGGGCAAATGCTTCATGTCGACGGCGGCAAATTCATTAGCGGCTGACCACAGCAGCCGCTGACGACAAACCTTTTACAAAATCACGTTACCTTTTCTTACAAAAATATGGCATGATGGGAAAACATCGCGTACGATAAAGCTACGATGTTCCCTACTTCTTGACAAGGTGCCCCTCTTCTCTCTGCCCGTCCCGGATGGGGCGGGTGTTTTCTTTGACTGTGAAAGGCGAACAGAGAATGCCCCTGACCAATTGAGCTTTTGTGAATCGTCCCCATCTCTCCTTGAGTGTACGTTGTCTATGACCGAGGCTTCATTTTTGGCAAATCGGATCATCAATCGAAAGAAACATAACGTACCAATCTCCACATCGTGAAAAACTTGTGGCAACAGTGGACCAATAAGCAAATGTTGATCCGCATTCCCATTGTTTGCTTTTTGCTTGGTCTGCTCCTTTATCCGACAACCGCACTGTCAGAGCGAACGCCGCCCTTGACCTCAGGCGTGGCGCTCCTTTGCTGGCAAATCGGGCATCTTTTCTACGGAGTCATAGTAAGTTTTTTCTATATGAAAAAAGACCGGAAGATCCAACGATAACTAAATGATCATACGGGAAAATCCCCCTTCTCCTCCCCGCAAAACAAGGATTCAACATTGGATTAGATGGGTATTAGATGGGTGTAGGGGGATCAAAATTCCGGTTCCTTCTGTTCCGTTTGTGCAACAAATTGTTTCTGTTTTTGATGACCTTAATACAGCTTGGGAAAAATATCAATAAAATTTAGCACACAAAGCAAAAGGAGAATTTGTACAACAATCAACAATAATGGAAAAGCAATACGGGTAGAGGAGGACCTTCTCTACCTGTATTGTTTTATCTTAATTAGGCGAGAAGACCCCCACTTCAACGAAGCGAAGCGGAGTAAGTGGGAGATGAATCGCCTTAACTATATTTTACCAATACTGAAAAAGAAGGTGACGGTCATGAAGGATCTTCACGAAACGCAAGCAACGGAGGAATATCCGAAAACAGATGACGATCAAATTTTTTCGCCCATTGAAGATTTTGAAAGAATCGTAACAGGCGGAGCATGGAAACGAGAGAGCTTGAAAGTAAAATCCGCACCCAAATGGCTTCGGTATTTCAGTTATCTTATATTAGGCTTTGTGATCGTCATCCCTTTGATTGTCTGGATCTTGAATGCATGGTTATGAGGCAAGGTTTCTCAAATGGAGAAAGGCAGATCGCGCGCTGATTGTCTTAACACATCACCGGCCTTCTAAAAGGCTGGTGAAAAACGGCTGATTCCCTTAATCAATGGGAGAATGAGTGAAAAACAGGACCGATGCAACAAGGTTTTTCTAATTGAGAAATAACATCGTAAAGCCGTATCCACGATTAAATCACCAGCCTCCTAAGCTCTATGTAGAAATAGAAAAAGATGCCCGTCTATGCGACGGACACCTTTCCCCAATAGCGCTTCCCTGATCTAGCGCCTTGCACACGACCCCCGCTCCACAAGCCGGTGCGGGATGATGATGCGCTTGATCGGTTCGGCTTCGTTTTCGATTTTTTCAATTAAACTTTTCGCCGCTTCGTAGCCGAGCTGGAAAATGCCGATGTCAATCGATGTGAGCGGCGGGCGCGACATTTCGGCGAGCAAGGTGTTGTTAAAGCTGACGATCGACACGTCTTCGGGGACGCGCAGGCCGATTTCATCGAGCGTCTTCAGCATCCCGAGCGCCATGAGATCGTCGGCGACCACCAGCCCGGTCGGCGGCTCGGGCAAAGAAAGCAGCTCTTTCATCGCCTCTTGGCCGCCTTCTTGCAAAAACTCCTCATGGATGACGTATTCCGGCCGGTACGGCAGCCCCGCTTCGCGGAGCGCCTCTTCATAGCCGGTTTGGCGGTCGATGGTCACCAAATATTGCGGATTGCCGCCGACAAAGGCGATGCGTTCATGGCCGTGGGCGATTAAATAGGTCGTGGCGTCTTTTCCCGCCTGCACGTTGTCGTTGTCGACATGGGTCACTTGTTCGGCCTTTTGGTGCGGCTTGCCGATGACGACGAATGGGAAGTCATGTTTTTGCAAGTATTTCATCAGCTTGTCGTTTTGCCTTGAATAAAGCAAAATGACGCCGTCAACGCGCCGCCCTTGCAGCATCTCGACGACCCGCTCGTAAATGTCGCTCTCTTTTTCCCCGGTCGACATTTGCAAGGCGTACCGCTTTTCATGGGCGGCTTTGCTGATGCCGCGGATGACTTCCGGGAAAAACGGGTTTTGCAGCGCTTGGTCCGCCGAGCTCGGCATGACGATGCCGATCACTTGCGTCGCTTGGCTGGCGAGGCTGCGGGCGATAAAATTCGGATGATAGCCGAGCTCTTTCATCGCCTCGCGCACCCGCTGCTTCGTTTTCTCGCTGATGCGCGGGCTGTCGGCGATGACGCGCGATACGGTCGACGGCGCGACATTGGCCCGCTTGGCGACATCTTTAATTGTAACGGTCATACGCTCCCTCCTTTCTATTTATTCATGGATCCGTTTTGCCCGTTTTTTCACCAAATATAAAAACAAAAGAAACAGCACGTAAACCGATACGATGGCGGCGATAAACGGGATGTTGATCCCCGTTTTGTCCCGCAGTTTGTACACTTCTGCCGTTTCGCGGTCCAATACAAGATCGTAGCCGTCCTCATCGCCGCGGACGAGATCGTCCAATAAAAAGCCGCGCAGCTCTTTGTTTTTCGGCAGCTGATCGTTCGTCAAATGAACGTGCTGCGTTTTGCCCGTATTGTTGATGGCGATGACAGTGGTTTCATCCCGGTAGCGCCGCTTGAACACCGCCATGCCGTCTTTTTCATACAAGAGCGTAAAATCGCCGCGCCGCAAGGACGGCAGCTGTTGACGGAGCGGGCCGATTTTTTTCAAGTAATCGATGATTTCCGGGTCGGCGCGGAAGTCCATCAACCGGCGGTTGTCCGGATCGGGGCCGCCGTTCATCGCGATTTCCGTTCCATAATACATGATCGGGATGCCCGGGGCGGTGAACAAATACGTCATGGCTAGTTTGATGCGCGAAATCGGGTTGTTGCGGTTGTCAATCGCTAGCTTCGTAAACCGCACGGTATCATGGTTGTCCAAAAACGTCCCGAGCCAATACGGGCGGTCGTAAAACGTTTTGTTGTATTCCCAGACATCATACAGCGGGCGGAGCGAGGCATCGCGCCTCGCAAGCGACTGCTTCACCGCGCCATACAGCGGGTAATCGACAAACCCGTCGATGCCATACTTCCCGTAATCGGCGATATAGCGCGGATCGTCGCTCCACACTTCACCGAGAAGGAAAACGTCTTTTTTCACCGCCTTCACTTCTTTAGAAAATTCCTGCCAAAACGATTTCGGCACATGACGCACCGTATCGAGCCGGTAGCCGTCAATGTCGGTCTCTTTGATCCACCATTTGGCGGCGTCAATGAGGTATTTTTTCACTTCCGGGTTTTCCTGCGCCAAATCGGGAAGCCCATACACCCAGCCGTTTTCTACTTGCTTTTGATTGTTCCAGTCAAAAATCTCTTTCTTCGGGTGGAACCAGTCTTTTTTCGCCGGATCCTGGAGCCACGGATGGTCGTAGCCGACATGGTTGGCAACAAAGTCCAAAATGACTTTCATGTCGCGCCGGTGCGCCTCTTTGACCAGCGTTTTCAAGTCATCGAGCGTGCCGAAATGCGGGTCGACGCGATAAAAATCTTTGATCCAATACCCATGATAGCCGCCCGGCATGTTTTCAAAAATCGGCGTCAGCCAAATGGCGGTAAACCCCATTTCCTTGATGTAATCGAGCTTCGCTGTCACCCCTTTTAAATCCCCGCCAAAATATCCTTTTGGGTCGTTGACATTGACGTCTTGGTCGTTCGTCGGATCCATATTGTTGAAACGGTCGACCATGATGAAATAAATCGCTTCGTCTTGCCACGTCCGTTCTTCTTTTTCCGCCGCCGCAGCCGGCATGGCATAAAAAAGAAGGAACGGAAGGATGAACAGCACCATCAGCCGGTTCCCCATTTCCGTTTCCCTCCTTTACTGTCCGTTTGTCTGTGTGGAAACGGGTAAGCCCACTATTTATGATAGCGGTTCTTACCCTTTTGTGCCACCCGCTGTTAAACCGGAAATCAAATATCGCTGCAAGAACAAAAAGACGATGGCAATCGGAGCGGCAATCAAAATGGAGCCGGCGGCAAAGCGAGTGAAATTGTTGGCAAACCGGTCGCTGATGAAATTGAACAACCCGACCGCCAGCGTAAATTTGTCCGGATCGCGCAAGACGATCGACGGCAGCAAAAAGTCGGTAAACGGCGCCATGAAGTTAAACAAGGCGACAACGGCCAAAATCGGCTTGGCTAACGGGAGCATGATGCGGAAAAAGACGCCGAAATGACCGGCGCCATCGATGCGCGCCGCCTCGTCCAACTCGCGCGGAATCGTGTCAAAATAGCCTTTCACAAGCCAAGCGTTAAACGGGATTTGCCCGCCGACATAAATGAGAATGAGCCCCCAGAGCGAATCGAGCAAATGGAGCATGTCAAGCAAAATATACAGCGCCACCATCGCCATGAGCGAGGGGAACATTTGCAAGACTAAAAACAAGTACAGCCCCGTTTTCCGCCCGACGAATTTGTAGCGCGAAAACGCATAAGCGATGAGCGCCGTGAAGAAAACGGATAGCGCCGCGTTCACCGCCGCGACAAACAAGCTGTTTTTATACCAAAGCAAATAATCGCTTTGCGGGCTGGTAAACAGCCATTTGTAATGCTCGAGCGTCCATTTTTCCGGAATGAGCGATGCCGAGTACAAACTTGTGCCCGGATTGAGCGACATGCTGATGGTCCAAAGAAGCGGATAAGCGATGACGACAAACATGAACGCGATAAACAAGTAAATGAGCGTGACTTCGATATGCGATTTCCATTTGCGCTTCATTAAATGTTCCCCTCCTCTTTAAAGGAACGGGTGCGCCGAAACTGATAAACAGCAAACCCGCACACAATCAAGCCGATGATGAGCGAAATCGCAGCCGCCATATTGTAGTTGTTCGTCGTAAACGTCAAATCGTACACCCACGAAATAAGAATGTCCGTTCCGCCGGCGTTTTGCCCGCGCACGGCCGGACCGCCATCGTTGAACAAATAGATGATGTTGAAGTTATTGAAGTTCCCCGCGTATTGCATAATCAACAGCGGAGCCGTGGCGTACAGCACATGCGGCAAGGTGATCGATTTGAACTTTTGCCAGCGCGTCGCCCCGTCGATATCGGCCGCTTCGTACCAATCGCGGGAAATGCTTTGCAAAACGCCGGTAAATAACGCAAACACAAACGGGAAACCAAGCCATGTCTGAATCAAGATGAGCGCCACTTTCGTCCAAAACGGGTCGGTCATCCACGGAACCGACAACCCGAACAAACTCAACACCTCACGGTTGATCGCCCCGAATTTATCGTTAAACATCGCGGCAAACACCAAAATCGTGACAAACGCTGGCACGGCCCACGGCAAAATGAGCACTGTGCGGATGAATCGTTTCAACTTAATGCGCGGATCGTTGACGAGCAGCGCCAAAAACAGCCCAAGCGCGATTTGTATCGTCGTCGCTACAACCGTCCAGACGATCGTCCACGCGAGGACGCTGAAAAACGTGCTTTTCCAAATCGGGATGGAGACTAAGTTTTTGAAGTTGTCAAATCCGACCCAATTCAACAAATGCCGCGGCGGTGAATGATACAAGTTGTAGTCCGTAAAGGCGAGCGACACCATGAACAACAGCGGCAGCACAACGATAAACAAAAGCATGACAAGCCCAGGCGTGACAAAAATGTACGGAAACCCTCGGTCCCATGCGTTCCGGCACGACTCAACAAGCGAGGGAAACGGCTCGCCGCGCTGCCGCCGACGGGCGTCGTTGCGGGCGTCAATGACGTTGGCAACGTGCAATGCAACGGCAAAAGCGATGATGATCACGGAAACAAGCCCTTGAATCAACAAGAAAATCGAGTGATCGAGCATCGGGATTTCGCCGAGGGTCACCAGTCCCCACAGCCCGATATTCAAAAAGTTATAAAAGGTGATAAGGAATGCCGCTTCGATGATGAGGAACAAGATTCCTTTGATATAGCGGCGGTTGTACAATTGTCCAAGGCCGGCAAACAGCAATGACAGCGCCATCGCCACCGCCGGCCGATGACGGACGTTCGCCTCCGGCATCGGAACTCCCTCCTATCGATGGATAAGAACGGTGGATAGGGATGATCCTATCCACCGCCATATGACGTGTTATTTTCCAGCACCGCTGGCCGCGATTTTGTCTTGAATCGTTTTGACCGCTTCGCTGAGCACCGCTTTCGGGTTATCGCCTTTCGCGATGAATTGCAGCGCGTTGCCCATCGGCTCCCATACTTGCGACATTTCCGGCACGTTCGGCATCGGTTCGCCGTATTGGATTTGCTCAGCAAAGCCGGCGATCAGCGGGTCGTTCGTGATTTTTTCGTTCGTCAACGCTTTTTCGTTTGCTGGCATTTCGCCGGCCACTTCATAGTAGTGGAGCGAGTTTTCTTCGTTCGTCACGAATTTCATGAAATCGACTGCCCACTCTTTGTTTTTCGAATAAGCGGACAACATCCATGTTTTGACACCCACAAACGATTTCGGATGTTCACCGTTGTCGAGCACCGGCAGCGGCGCCGTCGCCAGCTTGTCGCCTAACGCTTCCTTGTACGAAGCAATGTTCCACGGGCCGGTGATGGCGACCGCTACGTTCCCTTTCGTAAACAGCCCGTTCATAATATCGCCGGTGATTTCTTTCGGGATGTAGCCGTTTTTAAACCACGATTGGACGAGCTCTGCCCCCTTGACGGCTCCGTCGTTGGCCAAACCGATGTCGCTCGTATCGTATTTGCCGTTTTCATTTTTGAACACATAGCCACCATAGCCGGCGAAGAACGGATAAACGAAGTAGAAGTTCGCCGCTTCCATTAAAAAGCCGTATTGGTCTTTGGCCGCATTCGTTTTTTCTTTGGCGATCTTCATCAACTCATCCATCGTTTTCGGCGCTTCCGGCACTAAATTTTTGTTATAGAACACGCCGTATGTTTCCACGACCGCCGGCACACCGTACGTTTGGCCGTCATACGTCACCGCATTGACAGCGGTCTCGCTGTACTCGCCTTTCGCATCGCCAAGGTCAACCGGATCGGCCAGCCCCTGCAACACAATGTCGCCGATGCGGTCATGCGGTTGATAGAACACGTCCGGCCCTTTGCCGGCTGGGCCGTCAAGCGCCAATTTTTTCGTTTGGTCAAGCATGCTGACGGCTACCATTTCAATTTTGATTCCGGTTTTTTCCGTGTACTTTTGGAAAATATCCTTCAATGCTTGTTTTTGTTTTTCATCATCGTTCACCCACACGACGAGTTTCTCTGGCTTTTTGTCCTGTTCTGCCGTCTTTTGGTCGTTTCCTTTCGGCTGCTGGACATCGCGCTTAGGACCGCAGGCACCCAGCACGCCAATCAACAACACGGCCATGAGGAATAAAAATAACGCTTTTCTCATAATCCCCCTCCTGTCATCTTTCCGTTTTCGCAGCACAATCAAAAGGAAATCGTTTGCACAAACAAAACAATGAGCCCTTCTGTGAAAACGATTGCACCGCTTAACTCTATTATATCTTCTATTTCATATTTTACAAGTTTTTTTCTATAAAATTTGACTTTTCTCTCTGTTTTGCGTACTCTTTAATCGAAGGAATCCATTGGTGCAAACGATTGCCTTTATAAGGAGGTCAGGCTTCCATGTTCAAAGAAGCGATCTACCACCGTCCGACCGACCACTTCGCCTATGCCTATGACGAAAAAACCCTTCATCTTCGCCTGCGCACAAAAAAGGGAGATGTCGATCACGCGGAACTGCTTTTTGGTGACCCGTACGAATGGCACGATGGCACCTGGCAGTTTCAAACGATGCCGATGCGGAAAACAGGTAGCGATGGGCTGTTTGACTATTGGCTCGCCGAAGTCAAGCCGCCATATCGACGGCTGCGCTATGGGTTTGTGCTTCGCGCCGGGGACGAGAAACTGGTCTATACGGAAAAAGGATTTTACCATGAAGCTCCGAGCGACGACACCGCTTACTATTTTTGCTTTCCTTTTCTCCATCAGGTCGACCTATTCCAAGCGCCAGACTGGGTAAAAGACACGGTTTGGTATCAAATTTTCCCCGAGCGATTTGCCAACGGCAACCCAGCCATCAGTCCGAAAGGGGCGCGGCCGTGGGGAAGCGAGGACCCGACGCCGACGAGCTTTTTCGGTGGCGACTTGCAAGGAATCATCGATCACCTTGACTATTTGGCTGATCTCGGTATTACCGGCATTTACTTGACGCCGATTTTCCGCGCGCCTTCGAATCATAAATACGACACTGCTGATTATTTTGAAATCGACCCGCATTTTGGGGACAAAGAGACATTGAAAACGCTTGTCAAACGTTGCCATGAAAAAGGAATCCGCGTCATGCTCGATGCGGTCTTCAATCATTGCGGCTATGAGTTTGCCCCGTTTCAAGATGTGTTGAAAAACGGCGCAGCGTCTAGGTATAAAGATTGGTTCCATATTCGTGAATTTCCGCTCCAAATGGAGCCGCGCCCGAATTACGACACGTTTGCGTTCGTGCCGCAAATGCCCAAACTCAACACCTCCCATCCGGAAGTGAAGCGCTACTTGCTTGATGTCGCGACGTACTGGATTCGCGAGTTTGATATTGACGGCTGGCGGCTTGATGTTGCCAATGAGATTGACCACCAGTTTTGGCGCGAATTCCGCCAGGCGGTAAAGGAGCTAAAACCAGAGGTGTACATTCTCGGCGAGATTTGGCACGATGCGATGCCGTGGCTGCGCGGCGACCAGTTTGACGCCGTCATGAACTACCCGTTGGCGGACGCGGCGCTCCGCTTTTTCGCCAAAGAAGACATGAGCGCCAGCGAGTTTGCTGACCGATTGATGCATGTGCTTCATTCCTATCCAAAACAGGTCAACGAGGCGGCGTTTAACTTGCTGGGCAGTCACGATACCCCAAGGCTGCTCACTGTTTGCGGCGGCGACGTCCGCAAAGCGAAGTTGTTGTTTTTGTTCCAGCTTACTTTCACCGGTTCGCCGTGTATTTATTATGGCGATGAAATTGGCATGACAGGTGGAAATGATCCGGAATGCCGGAAATGTATGGTGTGGGATTCAGAGAAGCAAAACAAAGAACTGTATGAACATGTCAAGCAACTGATCGCGCTTCGCAAGCAACACCGGGCGCTTCGGCGCGGAGACATCACGTTCCACACGACCGATGGCGAAATCAATCGTCTCATTTACGAAAAGACGGACGACGGCGAATCGATCATCGTCATCATCAATCGGAGCAACGAACCAGCCGACATCCCGCTCCCCTTTGACGCGCGGAGAAAATGGCTCGTCAACTTGCTGACAGGTGAACGATTCTCCGCTGAAGCAGAAACACTTTGTGTCTCCTTGCCACCGTACGGGTTTGAGCTTTACGCGGTTGAGAACTGGCAAGTTGGCTGAGCGGGCGGTTACGGATCAGCATATCGGCTGCCGGTGCAGCGGATAAGCTGCACCGGTGTGATCTTTTGCCGGCCGTCTCCGAAGACGGAAAACGTTCGGCGAACATGTCGCTTTCCGGCTGAAAACACACTTTCCGCCCCTTTGATGAACACCGGCAGCGGCGGCATGGAAAATGCGACCGTATCCATCGGCCTCTCCCCTCTTTTGTCGGAAATGTGCAAGCAAAATCGCTTCTTTCTCTTTCCATTATGCAACAAACTAGCTAAACTGAATATATCGTTCAAGTCGGAATAAGAAAAGGAGTTGTCTCAACATGCGCCGTGAGGCCAAAACGCGATCATTGTTTTCCTTGACGTGGCCAATTTTTATTGAAACGTTGCTCTATATGGTGATGGGCAACGCCGATACACTGATGCTCAGCCAGTATTCAGATCACGCGGTTGCCGCCGTCGGGGTGGCGAACCAAATCATCGCTTTAACCATCGTGCTGTTCAACTTCGTCGCTTTAGCGACGACGGTGCTTGTCGCCCAATATTTAGGCGCCCGCCGGGAGCAAGAAGCCGTTGACGTATCGCTTGTATCCCTCGTGGCCAATTTGTTGTTCGGATTGTTGTTAAGCGCCATTCTTGCCGCATTCAGCGAGCCGATTTTGCGAATGATGGATTTGCCCGTCGAGCTGCTTGATGAAGGAACCCGTTATTTGACAATTGTCGGGGGATTTTTGTTCATCCAAGCGCTGATGATGACGATCGGCGCCATTTTGAAAAGCTATGGCTTCACCCGTGACACGATGTATGTGGCGGTTGGCATGAACGTTTTGCACGTCATCAGCAACGCGGCCCTCATTTTTGGTTTGTTCGGCCTGCCCGCCCTCGGCATCCAAGGGGCTGCTATATCGACCGCCGCCAGCCGCGGTATGGCCTTTCTCGCGCTTCTTACTTTGTTGTGCAAACGAACAAACATTCCGCTCGCACCAAGGGCGTTTCGCTGTCTTCCGTTTCACTATTTGCGCTCACTGCTGAAAATCGGTATTCCGGCAGCCGGGGAGCATCTTTCGTACAATACAGCGCAAATGGCCATTACATATTTCATTACATGGCTTGGCGCTGAGGCATTGACCGTCCGTGTATACACGCAAAACATTATGATGTTTGTGTTTTTATTCGGCATCGCTGTCAGCCAAGGAACGCAAATTCTCGTCGGCCACTTCGTCGGCGCCGGGCGATACGAGGAAGCCTACGCCCGCTGCTTGAAAAGTTTGTACAGCGCCATCGTCATTTCAGTGCTGCTGGCCGCAGCCGCCTATTGGTTTGCTGAACCGTTGCTGTCGCTCTTTACCGATGACCGCTCGATGATTGTTCTTGGCCGCAAACTGTTGCTGTTAACAATCATTCTTGAACCAGGGCGCTCCTTTAACTTAGTGATTATCAGTTCGCTTCGTGCCGCTGGCGATGTGCAATTCCCTGTCTATATGGGCATTTTGTCGATGTGGGGCATCGGCGTGACCATTGCTTACGTATTTGGCATCGCCCTCGGATTTGGCCTCGTCGGCATTTGGCTGTCGTTCATCGCTGACGAATGGCTGCGCGGACTGTTGATGCTTTGGCGCTGGCGGTCGCGCGTCTGGATGAAAAAAACGATGGTGCCACACGCCAAAATGGCGTAGCGCCACCAATCGACAAAGAGCTGCGCGTAGGCGCAGCTCTTATTCTTTAATGCGAATGCCGTAATAATCGAACCAAACGTGTACTTGGCCAAGGTAAGCGAGCAGCTGCGGACCGGTCATAAGCTGCCCGAACCACGGCACTTGGAACGACCTTCCTTCCGTTTCAACAAGCGATGACAATTTTTCTCTATCGAAAAACTCATGCAAAATCGAAGAGCGGTCATGGAGCAGCTGCTCAAGCCATTGCTTGACAAGTTTCGTATATAACGGATGGTGCGTTTTCGGATATGGGCTTTTTTTCCGGTAGAGCACCTCTTCGGGAAGCAATCCCTCGAGCGCTTTTCGCAAAAGACCTTTTTCTCGACCGCCGTACATTTTCATATCCCATGGAATATTCCAAACGTATTCGACAATGCGATGGTCAGCGAACGGCACGCGCACTTCCAAACTCGCCCCCATGCTCATCCGGTCTTTCCGATCAAGCAGTGTTGTCATAAACCAAATCATATTTAAGTAAAACAGTTCACGCCGCTTTGCCTCCTCGGCGCTTTCCCCTTCCAGGCGCGGCACTTCGGCGATCGTTTGTTCATAACGCATTTGCACATAGTCGTCAAGGCGAAGCTTTTGCCGCCACTCGTCCTTTAATAGGCCCATACGCGCATCGATCGAACGCATCCAAGGAAACCCTTTCCGCGACAAATCGTCCGGCCGATGGAACCATGGATAGCCGCCGAAAATTTCATCGGCGCACTCCCCGGATAAGCTGACGACAAACTGTTCGCGAATTTGTTTGCAAAACCAAAGAAGCGAAGAATCGACATCCGCCATGCCTGGAACATCGCGGACGATGACGGCTTCATGCAAATGGCGGAACAGTTCTTCTTGCGTGATCACGCAGCGGTGATGAATCGTTTGAAATTGATTGGACACCTGTTCGATAAATGGTGCATCCGTGTTTGGTTGAAAATCGTTGGCTTTGAAATACTGGTCGTTTCCTTCATAATCGATCGAGTAGGTGTGGAGCGGCCCTTTTCCATCTGCCGTGAAGACATTGGCGGCAATCGCCGTAATGGCGCTCGAATCAACCCCGCCAGATAGAAATGTGCAGACCGGCACATCGGAAACGAGCTGACGCGTCACCGCATCCGTCAACAGAAAGCGCAGTTTCTCGACCGTTTCCTCAAACGAATCGCGATGAATGTCGCTTTCGACATTCCAATACCGCCAAATGCGAAGTCCTTGGCGGGAAAAAGTGAGCGCGTGTGCGGGGCGCAGTTCCCGAATGCCGTCAAACACGCCGTGCCCCGGCGTGCGCGACGGTCCGAGCCCAAACACTTCGGCGAGTCCTTCATAATTGACTTCTGCCTTTACATCAGGATGGGCCAAAATGGCTTTCACTTCCGAACCGAACAGCAACCCCCCGCCATCTTCTCGATAAAACAAAGGTTTTACTCCGAGCCGGTCGCGCGCCATAAATAATAGCTCGCGCTCCTCATCCCAAACGGCAAAAGCAAAAATGCCGTTCAGCCAATCAACGCATTGTTCCCTCCACTCCATGTACGCGGCAAGCAGCACTTCTGTATCGGAGTGGCCGTCAAATCGATAACCTTTGCGCAATAGTTCCTTGCGAATCTCTTCTGTATTATACAGTTCGCCGTTGTAGACGATCGTATAACGGCATCCATTTTTTTGCCGGAGCATCGGTTGTTTGCCGCCGGCCGGATCCACAACGACGAGCCGCTTATGACCGAAAGCGACGTGTGTATCCAGCCATGTATTGGTATCATCCGGTCCACGTTTGGCGAGCGTCTCTGTCATGCTGTCAATAATCGTTCGCTCGCGGCGCAAATCGCGCCCGAAATGGACCCAGCCAGTAATGCCACACATACAAACCAATCCTTTCTTTTCATCAAAGATGGCAAGTTTTCATCCGTTCCCATCATTTCACCCGTTCTTTTTTCACAACCGCTTCTAGCGGTCGCTCCTTTGATTCACGATGGTTCTCCACATCGGCATGATTCCATTTTATGCACCCCCCGTCATTTCGATGAATTGTCCGACGCCGGTCGCCGCACGAATAAATCAGCAAAAAAATGGAAAAACAGAGGAGTACAAGGAGGATGAGGGACATTGAACATCGAAGAACGACTGCGATGCATTGCGGAACAGCCACGGGCGTATATACAAGGAACAGTGGAGTTTGTCAACAACGAATGGATCTTTTTTGATGAGGAAGAAGAGGAAGCATCCTTGATGGAAGAGATGGCGGAGCAAGACATCGAATGGTTTCATTGCGGGCATTGGCTGTCCGGGCAATGGCAGGATCAGGGCGCGGTCGCCACGGATCTTGGCGTCTTTCCCCTCGAAAACGGAGATCGCATCCGTTTCCGCAAGCGGCTGACTTATGCCTACCAACAATGGCTCGCCGCGCTTCCTGATTCAACTTTTTTCCAGTTTGTTCAATGGCTGAACAGCCTCGGATTTTCGCTGTATGACTGCTTATATTGCTACAATGGCCTATTGTTTGCCAAATCGTCTGGCGTGAATTTCATCATTTACGACAACACTGAACAAATCGGCAGCATCCACCACTATTACGAGCGCGGACGGGCATCAAGCGATCGCTTTGAAATCACATTGAACAGCGGTGAGCGAGCCATTTGCGCCCAAATCGGCTGAACCACCTGTTGATCCTCACGTCGTTTAAGTCCAACGGCGAGCTGTCAATATTTTTTACCATCCTTCCGCCCGAATCGATGATCGCAGCTGTTTTGCTTTAGGCGGAGTGCCGACGGGCGACGGCTGTCAACCGACGCGGGCGGGGGGATCACTTTTGCTTTTCCGCCACATACCGCATCACTTCTTCAGCGAGAAGCGGCGGACAAATCACATATCCTTGCGCATACGTGCATTGCAAATCACGAAGCCGGTTGAGCTGTTCCAGCGTTTCCACCCCTTCGGCGATCGTCTCAAGCCCCAACCCTTGTCCCATCGTAATCATCGCCTTGACGATGGCCTCATCGGAGGCGTTGGCATGCAATTGTTCAATAAAGGCACGGTCAATTTTCAATATTGTCGCTGGCAACCGTTTTAAATAATGGAACGAGGAATATCCGCTGCCGAAATCATCGACGGCGATGCCGACGCCAATCTTTCTTAACTCGTCCATCGCCCGCAGCGTGCTGGACAGATGGCGGAGCATCGAATGTTCGGTCAGTTCGAGATGCAGGCACGACGGCGACAGACGCGACTGCCGAAGCGCTTGTTTGACATCATCCACAAACCGCTCATGCTGAAACTGAACAGGGGATACATTGACAAAAATCGCAAGCTGATCATCCCCCGTCATTTCCTGCCACCGCTTTGTCTGTTTGCAGGCCGTTTTCAACACCCAGCGCCCAATCTCATGAATCAACCCGGTCTCTTCCGCCAAAGGGATGAATTCATCCGGCCGCACCAGCCCAAGCGTGGGATGACGCCAGCGGATTAACGCTTCCATTGCTCTTACCGCACGAGTATGTACATCCACAATCGGCTGATAGCAAAGAAACAGTTCATTCTCTTCAATCGCTTTGCGCAAATGGCCGCCCATTTCCAATCGATACATTGCTTCCTCGTTCATTCGCGCGCAGTAGCGCTCCACGCGGTTGCCGCCGCCTTTTTTCGCCATGTTGACAGCCATATCGGCGTGCCTAAGGAGCGCGTGTTCGTCCTCTCCGTCATCTGGAAACATCGCTAGACCAACGCTTGCTGTAACGAAAAATTCCTTTCCGTCGTACACAATCGGCCGCGCCACTTCGCGCACGATGCGGAGCGCCGCTTCCGTTGCCGCCTCGACCTCTGTTTTGAGCGGGAAAAGCAAGCAAAACTTGTCGCCATGAAATCGGCCAAGCTCCGCACCAAGCGGCAAGGCGCGGCGAATACGCTCGACAAGTTGACGCAAAATGTCATCTCCCGCGTAATGGCCGACACTGTCGTTAATCCATTTAAACCGGTCCAAATCGATCAAGGCAACCGCCGTCTTCCGCCGCTTCCGCTTCGCTTTTTCCAAATGCTCAGAAAGCAGCTCCATCCATTTTGTCCGATTCGGCAAATTCGTATCGGGATCGTAGTAGGCTAAATACGCAATTCTTTTTTCGGCCCTCTTCTGCTCGGTAATGTTATGGCCAATGCCGTAAATGCCAACCTTTTTCCCATCGACAATGATCGGGATGTTTTTCATTTGGAAAAGAAGTCGTTCGCCCGATTTCGTCGGCAGTTCCAAATGATATGTCTGCACATTTCCACGCAGCGCCCGGTAAAAATAGCGGGTGACGCGGGGAATATCATTCGGATGAATATACTTGAGCGAATTCGTATACAGAATTTCTTCTTTCTTGTAACCCAGCACTTGTTCAAAGGCAGGATTGACGCTTGTCAAACGGCCGTGCAAGTCCATCGAATAGACAATATCGGTGTTATGTTCAAACAACGACTTATATCGTTGCTCGGACATCTGCAGGCGAATATGCAGCTGCTCCATATCGCGTGAGGACGTGGACATGAGCCGGGCCAGCGTCATGATTCCTTCCGGTGGCGCCGGCAATGGCAATGACAAACCGTTCTCCGCTGATGCCGCTGTTTCCGTCAGCGAAACAGCGGCAAACGCAGCCGGCCGCACAGCCGTATACGCATCTTTCATCAACACCTCGACGGCTGGAAACAGCGCTGCCTGTCCAAGCGCGGCAGCCACGCCGTCCAACAGCGGGCGCGTATACCCGCTGAGCGCCGCGCTGTAGTAAAGCAACATTCCCCGAGCTGGCTGCTTGGCCATTTGCATCGCTGCATCACGCACGCTCCAGTAAAAGGACGGAGCATGAACATAGGCAAACCGAACCTTTTCTCCATTATGGACATGGCCCCTTACGACAACCGAGCCATCCCGGTTGACAGCGACAATTGGCAGGCAGACATCGCGTCCGCTCCGTTCGACAAGAAACGGGAATTCCACTCCGGAAAGCGGCAGACGTTCGATAAATTCTTTGCCTAAATATCGTTCTAAATAAAGCGACGCTTTTTGCCCGTTGAGCTCGTCAATCTGCTGATCACGGCTTTTCGTGATGGAAAACGCCAAACCAATCGGCTCCCATAAGAATGGTGCGACACAGTGGCTGCGAAGCGCTGTTCCACTGAAAGAGACGGCGATCCCTCCGCGCTTAAGCCGACCGTCGGACGAAAATAACACGCTGCCTTCGGGAAGTGCGCAACCGACGATAGCCATTCGTTTGTTTGCAAGGGGCAAGTGGCGAAGCAGGGAAGGCAAAACCGAGCGGTGATTCGTAAACAACAAAAGCAACGTCGTATCGTGATGGATGACCGCTTCCGCAATCAACGCCGCCATTCCATCCGGGCAGTCAAACTCATCGGCTGGCAGCACCAACGACGAAACGGTTGAAGACATCATCGACGCGATGCCAACAGCGAGATTCGTCTCCCCAGCCATTGGCAACGGTCCTGCCATCCCCATCATATGGGCACGCGGCCAACGACGGGCTACCGCGGCCATCGCATGGCGCACCGCTTCCTCATCGTTGCCTGCGACTTGGACAAACAACGTCTCATCCAAGGAAGAACTATGCTCCCTGATCCAACGATCCAGCTCCTCGGCGCGGCGGCAGCAGAACCAACGCATAAACGATCATGCCCCCTCCGCTGACCAATCAGGCCAGAAAATTCAAAAAATGATATTTCTTTTACCATACCATATTTTCGTCTTTAACGTAATTTCCGACAGAAGTCTCCCCCCTCAAGGAATGTGCAGGGCAAAGCCCAATGAGTAGGTGGGAGATGAATGTCGGTTGGCGATCGCCGACGGATGTGGTAATTTATTGTTAGAACGGACGCCTTCGGAGCGAAGGAAAGCGTAAAGGGTTCTTGTGTGTGGCTTACCGTTCGGCGAACACGCACAAGTCGCTTGAAGCCTCCACCTCTAAGCGAAGCGTAGGTGGCGGGTAGTTCACCAAAAGCGGCAACCAATAGAAGGCTGCCGCTTCGCTTTAGAATAAGTCAAAACCAAGCGGCAGCAACAAACCAAGAAACAGCGTCACCGCAAGGGCAATGACCCATTGCGTCCATCCTGCCGCCGCGCTTTTCCCTTTTTTTTCAGCTGCTAAAACCATTTCCATCGCTCCGATTACCCACAGCCCGGCAAGCGCCTTTAGCCAATAAAGTGCAGATATCGAAGCAATGCTATGCAGCAAAAGCCCCCCCGTCGCGATCGTGAGGATGTAAAACAGCCGCAACACCATTTGTACGATCTTGGCTTTGTCCGCCCTTTGCCGCTCCATCGACACCGCAAGGAAAAACAAAACAATCGTGATGAGCCAGCTCGTAATGTGGGCATGCGTCAACGTCCATCCCTCCAACCATTCCTTGTTCCTCCCCATCATAGCACGGCGGGCGGACGGTTGACAAACTTCGTGAAAACGAAAGCCGCCCTTTCTTTCAAGAGAGCGCCTTTCGAACACCAGTGGAAGCTTTCTCGCTTTCGCCGTTTACTCTCCCACTTTGTTGCGCAGCGTGCCGATGCCTTCCACCGTCACCTCAATAACATCACCCGTTTGCAAAAAACGCGGTGGGTTCATCCCTTTGCCAACCCCGGCCGGCGTTCCTGTAGCAATGATGTCGCCCGGCTCAAGCGTAATGCCTTTGGAGATCGTCTCGATGATCGATTCGATGGAAAAAATCAATTGTTTCGTGTTCGCTTGCTGGCGCACTTCGCCGTTGACCTGCGTCTCGATGTGCAAGGCGTTTGGATTCTTCATAAATTTACTCGGCACGATCCATGGCCCCATCGGACAAAATGTATCCAAGCTTTTGCCGAGAAAATATTGTTGATGCCGATCCTGCAAATCTCTTGCTGTCACATCGTTGATGATCGTATAGCCAAATACGTAATCTAGCGCATCCTCACGGCGGATCCCTCGCCCTTGTTTGCCGATGACCACCGCCAGCTCCCCTTCATAGTCCAGCTCATTGGTGACACCGGCATGGCGCAAAATCGTTTCCTCATGACCAATGACTGTTGTCGGCGCTTTCGTGAAGACAATCAAATGCTCCGGCACATCGGCGCCGCCGAGCTCCAACGCGTGATCCACATAGTTTTTGCCGATGCAAAAAATATTTTTTGCCGGCCGCGGAATGGGAGCCAAAAGGCGGACATCGTTGAGGCGGTAAACATATTCCGGCGTCGGATGGGCTAACGCCCAGTCAACCACTTCTTGCACCCGGCCGAGAAACTCCTCTCCTTGAGCAATTGCCGCGAGCATCGTCGTCGGCATCATCTCCGTTCCAGCCATCGCTCGTTCGGCGCGGCGCAAATGGACAACGCGGTCATCTCCTTGCGGCACGGCTCCGACAAACGTTTCTCCATCGAAAAGTGCGGTGGTCAGTTTCATCGTATCTCTCCCTTTCTTTGGTTATGCAGCAGTCGCTTCTTGGACTCTTCTCTTCCGCGCGCCTTAGCCATTTTGGCGCGTTGAGGATGATATTCGCCATCGAGGCGAAAAAGCCCTGTTTTTGTAGAATTTTGTCTAAATTAGGAAATTTATCACTTATTTTCCCGAATCGCTTCCTTTTTTCGTCATGATATGTATAATAATGTTTAGTTTCCGCTAGTGTGTCGATTGCGACTTTCGTCATACAACAAACGTCTTTTATCGACGCGTCATGCCTCAACCAACATTTCAAACGAATTGATGGTGAAGGAAATGGTTCTCTTGCAAATTGAAGAAAAACGACAACAAATGATTGAATTGGCGCTCACCTATGGATTCACGGCCAAAGAGACGATCGAGTGCAGCCAAGAGCTGGACCAATTGATCAATCAATATTTGCAGCAAACGAAGACTTTTGAATCACCATCTCCGTCCGTTCAGTAAGCGGCGGATTTTTATTGCCCCGGCCGGCGGCGAAACGGCGGCCGCGCTCCGTATGTCCCCCACCTCCACAGCCACTCGATCGGTCCGCAGCAAAACCTTGTAAACCAGTGGCGGCTCACCCATACTTCAACCGCATACAAGGCAAACGCGAGCATCGTCTCCTGCCATGCGCTTGTGCGCCCGTACCACCCAAGCCCATAACTGTAAAACAGCGAGGTGCAAACAAGCGATTGCGCCAGGTAATGGGTGAGCGACATTTTCCCAACGTCTTGCCACCACCGCCAAACACGCCTCCAACTTGGTTTCCCACAGACGAACACGGCAGCAGACGCGTAGAACACCGCCAATGCGGCTCCACCGAAGCTGTCTTGGATGTACACGGTCAAGTCGTTGGCCGCAGCCCAATACGGAATGGTTTTCAGTGCTAAACCAAAGCATAGCGCCCACCCCATCAGGCGGCGCAGCTTCGCAGGCGGGTGACGGTCGGCTTCAAGCCAACGTTCGTAAGCAGCGTAGCCGCCAAGCAAACAAAACGGCAGCACGGTCAACACCGTAAGTAGCAGCCCACCATCGCCGTTGATATACATCCAGTCGCTCCACCGTTGCCAAAATACATCACAAAACGCTCCGTTTCGATAATGGCGAACCGCCGCGGCCGCCACGGTCTCGTGGCCGCCAGCTGTCTCCATTCCTCCGGCCAACACATCGAGAGTTAACAACAGCACCATGAGGCCGTGAAAAAGAAAAAAGAACGCCGCGGCCGCCGTCCGCCACCAACGAGGCGGGGCGGCGAAAAAGAAAAGCATAATCCCCCCTGTAATTGCGTAGGGAATCAAAATATCGCCAAACCAGAGGCCAAACGCATGAACGAGGCCAATCCCAAGCAAAAAAAGGAAGCGGCGCAAAAGAATCGGAATCGGCCGCTCCCCGCGGCTGCTGAGCCGACGGAACATCATCACTGCGCTGAAGCCGAATAAAAAGGCAAACAGCGGATACGCGCTTGCTTCAAACAACACGTCGACGACCGCCGCCACCCCCGGTCAAGGGCGCTTCCCTTGGCGCCGTCGTCGTATAACGCCGGCGAGGAAAAATAACGCATGTTGACAAGCAAAATGCCGAGCAAGGCGAATCCACGCAGCACATCCGCCGCGACGATTCGCTCGGGCGATCTGATCATCACTTTCTCCCTTCTTTCCACCGACTTGCCGCATACGAATCCGAAGATGCCCCACCACCTTGCCAGTGCACGCTTGATTCATTTCACTCCATGCTTTCTCCTCTGCTCGTCTGAAGGCGCATGCCTGTATCATCAGTTGACATAGCGGCCTGATTTTCCAATTGCATCCCAATACTGGCGACGCAAATGTACTTTTTGAATTTTTCCGGAGGCTGTTTTCGGCAGCTCATCGACAAACGTGACGCCTTTAATGGCTTTGAAATGAGCCAGTTTTTCCCGAGAAAAGGCGATCAGCTCTTCTTCTGTCACGTTGTGCCCTGGACGAACGACGACAAAGGCATGCGGCGTTTCGCCCCATTTTTCGTGCGGTGCGGCAATGACAGCTGCCTCAAGCACAGCAGGGTGTTCATAAAGCGCACCTTCGCCTTCAATTGACGAAATATTTTCCCCTCCGCTAATAATAATATCCTTTTTCCGGTCAACGATATCAATAATTCTCCCATCCCCCTGTTTTATGTTTTAGAAAATTCATAATTGTATTATATAACAAAGATGGCATAAAGAAAAAGAGGGCCGTCCCAAAAGTCGTAAAATGACTTTTGAAGCCAGCCCTCTTTCTTGGCTAGTCCACTCCATTGCGCCAAAAAAGAACCTGGTTTCCTCTTTTTTCAAAAACGAACGCTAGGGGAGTCGTCTCGACAACCGCTAGTTATTTCCTTTCACCCCGGCGTCCAAGACATCCGGATCAACCGTATTCGTGACGTTGCAAAACGTATTCGTTTGCAAGAAATCGCCAGTATTTCCGCCTCCGGCACCTGAATTTGACTTCGTGGTGCTTTTCGGAGCGATTTGCAGCACATCCCCCATGTTGACGGTGCCATTGCCGCTTACGTTCGTCACTTTGATCCCACCAATGACGATTGCTGGCATCCTCTTTCCCCTTCCTTTCTGCCCGTTCCCTTTCTTTATCATACGCGGGAGCTGCTTTCCTCACTTGGACTCTCGCCCCGCATTGAACCGTTTTTTCTCTGTTTTCATACAATAACGATAGCGACACGACAAAAAAGGAGGGGGCTCTTCATGCCTTCATTTATCAGCGGTCCAATTAAAATCACCCATGTCAGCGGCGACGGCACGGTAAATTTCGGCGACGTCTTGCAAATCACACCAAAGAGCACGTTGAAATCCAACACCGGCTCAGGCGGCGGCAACAACGGCGACTTCCTGCAGACGAATACGTTCGTCAGCTTTACGAACACCGGTGATCCAGATGTGTTCGACTCAAATAATGCTGCCAACAATTAAAGCGAACGTTTCGCACCTTGCGCCCATACACTAGAGTATCATCGAAGAAAACAAGGAAGGGAGCATGCCCACATGCCGGCTTTTGTCGGAGTCGTCAAACTGAACAGCATCGGAAGCAGCGGCGTGTTCCATATTGGCGATGTGTTTGCGATTTCTCCGCAAAGCGTAACGAAAACGTTCGCTGGCGCCGGTTCGTTTAACACCGGCGACGGGCTTCATATTTATAACTATTACAGCAATACGAATACGAATGACGCCGATGTCGCCGATGAAAATGTCGTCGGAAACGTTTGAAGGAGGAGAAGAGGGTGCACGTTTACATCAGCCAAAGCATCTGCATCCACCAATTGCGGATCGGCTCGGTCACCAATTCATCCGTTTTGCAAATCGGCAGCGCCGGAAGCATTCAAGCGCTCTCGACGCTTGCCAACACCGGCGGATTCACCGGTCCGGCTCCACAGGCGACCGTGCCGCCCGGTGCATCCGCTCCTCTCGTTCCTCTCCATTCAGCCACCCGCTAAATTTAGCGAAAAAAGTGATGAGAGCGAAAGGCCGTCCATATATTGAAGTAAGAGGGCTCTTTGGAGAGGATGATGGTGCACGATGAGTGTTTACCAGTATTTCGTCCAACTGCACCGCTATTTGTCATGGCAAACAAAAAAAATACGGGGGTTGGAACGCCGCCTCCACGCACTTGAAGCCCGGCTTCGGGAAATGGAGGCTCAACCGCGTACATCGATCGAACGAATTGAATATAAATTTGACCAGCTCAAAGTAGAAACGCTTGAAGGAACGCTAAACATCGGGATCGCTCCGCCTGGAGCCGGCGGCACGATTGAAGACTTTGCCGTCGAACCGGTCAAAACGGTGATTCCAAAGCCGGAACCGGTGCTCATGCGCCCGATTCAAGAAAAAGTGGCCGCCTATCTCAACGGGGAAGCGCCGGAAACGTTAAAACGCCTTGAGCAGCAATACGGCCGCCGCCTCGACGATACGTATCGACAGTTCATTTTGCAAGACATCGCCCGGCAAACGGACGAGCGCATCCGCTTCTACTTGCAAGAGAAAGCCAACCATGGCTACGTTCCATCCGGTGACCGTGATGAGGCGGTCGAAAATGAAATTTTTCAAAAAGTGAAAGCCGATATCGAACAATCACTCGATGCGTTTTTAAAACATTTGCCTTCAGGGGAGGGAGAGACGTGAATTATACAGTGATCAATCGCCATCTGCATGTTGGCGACATCCGCCTCGTGGCCGTCGCCAGCGCCTCACTGTTTTTAATCGGCGACGCCGATGCGATCCATTTATCATCAGCGTTTGACACGCCACCCGAATCGCTCATCATCGGTCCGTTTGTCCCACTTGTGCCGACCCGAGGGGAAGCACCGTGAAACGAACGTCAGTTGTGCAAACGTTCCATGCTGAAACGCTTATCATTAGCTCTGTCCTGCAAATCGGCGACTCAGAGCGAATTTCCGCCCGCACGCGCGCCTTTGCCGTTCAGCGGCAATATGAACTGTTTTTTGGTCCAGAAGGAGAACAAATATTCCCTGTTTTTACGAAGCCGATTCCGCGCTGGACTTCTCCATCGCCGGTAGCTGCACGCCAAACGCTCCATGAGTCCCCGGTCATTTCCGTTCAGTCTGTGCGCGTGCTCGCCGTTTCTTCGTCCGCTATCATCCATATCGGCTCGACTTCGACAGCGGAGGCAGAGGCAAGAATTAAACATATCCGTCAGCTGGCCGGTTCTGAGTCAAGCGCGTCAACGAGAGGGAGGGATTCATAATGCCTTCGTTTGTCGGCCCGATTAAAATCAATAACGTTAGCAGCGGAGCTGTCGTTCAAATGGGCGACTGTCTGTACATCGCGCCGAAAGTCGCCACAAAAACGCAAGCCGGATCCGGTGGATTCAACACCGGCGATTTTGTGATGACGAACAACGCCATCAGTTTTACAAACTCATTTGATCCGGATGTGTTTGACCAAAATGTGGCCGCCAACAACTAACTGCAAAGGATGAAACCCTTTCATCACCTTTCTTCAACACGGCAAAGAGACCGCCGCATTAACGACCAAATGGGAGAAATAGGAGATCAGCCTTATCAGAGAAGGCCACCGAAACAAAAAAGAGCAAGGGAGCTGACCCAAAACGCGAATGCGTTTTGGATCAACCCTCCTTTCCTTATACATATACGCGCAAAACGCTGTTAGAACGGAGCGAAAGAACCCCACCCTCTTGAAACAGCTTTCTTTTGCCTAAAGCCCTTCCTGTTCGACGGGCACGTCAATTTACATCATTTCCAGTCGGACGCGCGTGCCGCGGCCGGACGGTTCAGCCGGTTCGACGATAAGCCGTCGCGGCAGACGGTTGCGAATTTCTTGAACATGGCTGATGACGCCGACCGCCAGCCGCTCGGTATGCAGTTTTTCCAAGGCAGAAATGACCGTCTCAAGCAGCTCAGCATCGAGGGTGCCAAACCCTTCATCCAAGAAGAAAAAGCGGAGCGGATATTCGCCGCGCAGCTGAATTTGCGCCGATAACGCCAGCGCCAACGACAGCGACGTCAAAAACGTCTCGCCGCCCGAGAGTGTCGATACGGGGCGTCTGACGCCGCCGTTGGCATCATCACGGATCAGAAACCCCCCCTGCGAATCCAATTCGAGCGAATACCGATGCCGTGTCAGCCGTTGCAGCCGTTCCGAAGCCATGGCGGTTACGTGCTCGAGCTGCTCTTCAGCCATAAATTCGACAAAGCTGTTGCCGCGAAGCAGCGCCTGCAGCTGTTTATACCGTTCGATGCGCCGGCTGAGTTCCGCCTGCTTCTCCTCAAGTTCAACAAAGCGGCTATGTTTTTTTCTCATCTCTTCCACCTTCGCTTGAGCCGCCCCGAGCTGCTGCGTCATCGCCTCCACTTGCTCCTTCAACTCGGCATATACACGTTGCATCGTCTCCCATTGTTCGGCGCTCACCGTCTCCCCCCCGATGGCGGCGGCCAGTTGGGCGAGGCGATGTTCGGCTTGCTCGATTTGGCGCCAATAGCGGCGGATCGCCTCATCCCATTCATCCCGTTGCGCTTTTTTTGCCTTCGCTTGCTTGACTTGTTCGGCATCGGCAAACATGGTGTCCGAAAGCGCGCCGCGCCAGCGAGCGAGCGCCTCTTCTTCGCGGCGGGCGCTTTCTTCCCACGCCTGCTTGGCCGCTTTGGTTTCGCTTTCAAGCATTTGATATTCCCGCTGGACCCGCTGCCAGGCCTCATACGCCTGTTGCTCGCCGTTTTGCAATCGACGCCATTCGGCCTCCACCTTCTGAAGCTGCACGGCCGCTGGGTCTGAGCCCACCTTCTCGCCCCGCTGCCGCTCATATTCATTCCATTGTTGCTGTTTGGCGCCGATCAGCGAGTCAAGACGCACCTGCTCTGTCTCAAGCTGACGCCGCTCTTCGGCCGCTTCCTCTTTCGCCCGCTGTTTTTCCTCTAAAAACGGCACGCTGTCCTCCAGCCGCTTTTGCACGTCACGCCGCATTTTTTCCCGTTCGCGCAGCTGTTCATACACTGCATCAATCGTCTCAAGCGAAAGCGAAGGATACGTCTGCCGCCATTGCTGTTCAAGTTGCCGCCGCTCTTCCTCCAGCCGCTGTTTTTCAACTTGCAACGCTTCAATGTCCGCCGCTGCCCACTGGCACGCTTTCTCTGCTTCGCGCCGCGCTGACTCAGCTTCGTTCCATTGGGCAAGCGCCCGGTAGACCGCTTCTTTCAATTCGATGACATCTTGGGCAAGCGCCCGCACTTCCACAGTGAGATCGATCGCCTCCTCCGCCGAGCGGTTTTCGGCAAACACAGGCGGCGCTTCATGTCCTACTGCCAGCTCGGCGAGTTGCTCGAGCTGCGCCTTGAACGAAATGATCGTTTGCCAATCTTGTTCATACCGCTGTCGCTCTGCCTCAAGCTCGGACAGACGCTCAAATTGGACATCGCGCGGCGCAGCGGCTGGATGCGGATGCTCGCACGATCCACACACTGGACACGGCTCACCGGGACGGAGCCGCTCAGCCAAGGCGGAAGCGAGGTGCGCCGTCCGCGCTTCTTCAGCTCGCTGTCGCTCCGCCTCTATGGCTTTCTGCAAAGTATACAATTGTTTTTCAGCGTCCTGCTGCCGCCAGCAGACGAAACGATACGCCCGCTCCACACGCCGGAACAGCTCTTGGAGTCGGGAGCTGGCAGCCGCTGATCGGCGTTCCCGCTCCAACTTTTCCTCTTTCGCCCGTCGCCAAACGCTTTCTTTTTGCCGAAGCTGAGCATCAATGCGAGCAATGGCTGATGCCGTTTGCTCAATATGCTGCTTCTGCCTGTATGCCTGCTCTACCTCATCTTTTCCAGCCAGCGCCTCCTCATGCCGTTTCAGTTCCTCTTTCAACTCCCGCTGCCGCTTTACGCCGCGCTCATACCAGACCGACGCCTCTTCAAACCGGCGGGCGGCTGCCTTCTCCCGGGCAATGAGCCGCTCCCTTTCTTCACGAAGAGCAGCGAGTTCCTGTCCAAGCACTTCCATTTGTTGCTCAAGCTGCGCCGCCTGCCGCAGCCGTTCCATCTGAACAAGCAATTCCGGTTCCCGCTGCGCCTTTTCTTGGCGCGCCCGTTCATAACGTTGCGCTGCTTCTTTATAGCTCGATTGGACTTCCTCTAACCGACGAGCGAGTCCTTCATACCGACGAAACGCCTCTGCCCGCAAACGGCTCGCCTGCTCGCACTGCTCCCAATACGGCCAAATGCGCTCCGCTTGCTCGGCGCGCTCCTTTTTCTCCTCAAGCTCGCGAATGCTGGATTCGCGCCGCCGCAGCACGGCAAGCTCTTGTTCAACCTCTTCTTTTTCTTGCTGCCGCACCCATCGTTGTTTTGTTCGTTCCACATCTGCTTCGACTTCTTCTAGTTCTTTTTTTCGCTTGGCCAACAGCCCCGCGAGCTCCCGCACGTCCATCTCTGCCTGCTCGAGCGCTGCTTTTGAAGCGTCACCGAGCCCCGCTTTTTCCGCTTCGATTTTTTCCCATTCTTGCTCAGCGGCGGCAAGCCGGTCTTTCAACTTTTTGTTCAACTGATCGCCATACCGCTCAAGATGAAAGAGGCGCTGCAGCATTTGCCGCCGCTCCGCCCCTTTAAGCGACAGAAATTCGGCAAATTTTCCTTGCGGCAAGACGACCGCCCGGGTGAAATCCTCCATCGTCAAGCCGAGCAATTGCTCGATTGCCTTGTCCACATCCGATAGTTTATCGGCGAGCACGACCGGCTCGGGCCGGTGCTCGATCAGGCGGCAAACAGCGCTGCGCGTCCGCCACTCATCCACTTTTTTTAAGCTTCGTTCGACTGTATACCGTTTCGCTCCTGCCGCATTTTCCAGTTCAAACGTAAACGAAACGAACAACCCTTGCTCCGCGTGGTTGATGATCGCCTGCGTACGGTTAGCCGCCCGCTCGACGCAGCCGAACAAGGCAAGCGTCATGGCGTCTAAAATCGTTGATTTGCCGCTTCCAGTCGGCCCGAAAATGCCAAACACCCCACCCTCGCACAGCGCAGTGAAATCGATCGTCTGCTTTTCACGAAAGCTATGAAGCCCGGCGATCGTCAGCGAGATCGGCTTCATTCTTCCTCTCCTTCCTTCTCTTCTTCCGCCGCCAGCTCCAAAAAGAGGCGGACGAGCTCTTCATCCGGCGTTTGTCCCCCGGTCTGCCGTTCGTAAAATCGGTGAAACATTTCTTCGAGTGAAAGCGGCTCGCGGCTCATTTCCATCATCTCTTCCGCCCGATCGGGAAACACCGGGCGAATGTTGACAAATCCGGGATGAAGCTTACGCAGCCGATCAATTTCTTCCATTGTCAACGGCTCGGTCACATGAATCTCCAAATCGATCCAGCCGGATCGGTCTCTTCCCTCCTCGCACCAACGATGCACTTGGGCGAGCCCCTCTGTCGCCTTCCAGCGGATAAGCGGCTTGCCCGCGGAAAGCGGGATTTCCTCCACCTTAGCCGCTTCCCTCGGATGCACGTCGACGACCGTGACCGATTTGGCATGGCCGGCTTCGGAAAAGCTGTACGCCAAAGGCGAGCCGGAATAGCGAGCCGCCGTCTTTGCCCGCTTGACGTCCTGCGGCCGGTGCAAGTGGCCAAGCGCCACATATTGCGCGGCTTTCGGCAAGCTCTCCGCCGCCACCGTATAAGCGCCGCCGACTTCAATCGGCCGCTCGGAATCGGACGTATGTCCGCCGGCGACGTAAAGATGGCTCATCGCGATATTGACGGTCTCCATCGTGAACGAGGCAGCCATCGCCGCTAATAGGGCGCGGATGCGTTCATCGTACCGATCGCGCATCGTTGTTTCCTCGCAGTCGGACGACAACAGCTCGGCAAGACGCGATTCGGACGGATAGGCCAACGGAGCGAGCATCATCGTTTCGCCGCACGATGGGACATCAATCCGGCAAACAACCGCTTGCGGGCGACCGAAAAGAAAAATATTGTGCTCAGACAGCAACGGCCGGGCGGCGCTGATCCGGTCGGGATGGTCGTGATTGCCGCTGATGATCGCCACGGGACGGCGTCCTTTGTCGGACAGGCGGGCGAGGCTTTCATAAAACAGCTGTTCCGCAGCCGCCGGCGGGTTGACGGAGTCGAACACATCGCCGGCCACAAGGATGACGTCGATTTGTTCTTTCTTGACAATCTCCACAAGCTCATCAACAAACGCCTCTTGCTCGGCCATCCGACTTCGTCCCTCAAGCGTTCGCCCAAAATGCCAGTCCGCGGTATGCAAAATGCGCATTCCTTCTCCTCCCTTGCATCACTCAACAGCCACAACAAATCTTCCATCAAACGAATACAAATAGCATTCCGCCACCGGCGCGCGCCAAATTTGTTCGATGGCCCGCCGGTACAAGCGCATTTGCGTCCCGTAGCGGCCGAGCAGAAAACGAGCCGCTTCATCCTGTTGTCCGGCAAAACGGCGGGCGACTTCATCCGTTTTATAGTCGATCATCACATAGCCGCATTCGTCGACAAAGATGCAGTCGATCACCCCTTGCACGAGGACGCACCGGCCGTTTTCCGTCCCTTCGCGGCCGTACAGTTCAGCCGCTGGAAGCCCTAAACTGAACGGCACTTCACGGTGTACTTCGCGGGCAGCGCAAAGGCGGCGGCCAAGATCTGAAGCGAAAAAGGCAGCGATGGCTGCTGGATCGACCGCCTCAGCCTGTTCTGTCGACAGCAGCTCTTTGTCAACAAGGCGGACGATTTGACTGCGGATCGACGATTCATCAAGCGGCGCCTGCAAATCGAGATGGCGCATGACGATATGGAGGGCCGTTCCTTTTTCGGCCGGCGTCAACGTTTTCCCCTGCATGAAACGCGGCCGTGAAAACACCGGAGCTGTCCCTTGGCGCGGCCGCCATTCGTCCGCTTGCTCGCCAAAAAGTGCGCGATGTTCTTTGAGTTCTGACACCGATTGCTTGGCGCGCACGGCCGTTTCTTTCTCATACGAATACCGCCACAACAAGCGGCGTTTTGCCTCCTTCTGCCACCCTCCTTCCACGGGAACGGGTCGGCCTTGTTCGAGGGCAAGAAGCACGTCGCTATTCATCTCCTCTCTTGCCGCCTCTTCGCCGCACAAATCGGCAGCCGGCACGATGGCGATGCGCCACACAGACGGATGGGAAGCGACCTCTTCAGGCGCTTTCGTTCCCGCAAGCGCTTCTCCATCGCGATGACGAATGAGCGCCCGGCCGATCCAATCCAAGTAGGAGCGAGCCGAAGCCCGCACATCGTCAGGGAGAAGCCATCCGCGTTCTGAAACAACGCTTTTCCATTTTTCAATCTCCTTGGCCGCATCGTTGACCGACGCCAGCAAATACAGCTTCTCTTTTGCCCTTGTAAGCGCGACATACAAAATGCGCATCTCCTCAGCGAGCAACTCGAGCCGCTTTTTCGCTTGAATCGCCAACAACGGCAGCGTCGGATAGCTGATGCGCAGCCGTGGGTGGACAAAGCGAGCAGCGAAGCCCAGCTCTTTATCAAGCAAATATGGGTGATGCAAATCACGTGTATGAAACGAACGCGCAAGCCCGGCAAGAAACACGATCGGAAATTCCAATCCTTTGCTGCTGTGAATCGTCATGACGCGCACAACGTCTTCCTGCTCGCCGAGCGGACGAGCTGCTCCTAAATCGTCGCCGCGCTCTTGCAGCCGCTCGATGAAGCGAAGGAAGCGGAACAACCCACGAAACGACGTCGACTCATACTGTCGTGCGCGGTCGTACAAAGCGCGCAAGTTCGCCTGTCGTTGCCTGCCGGCCGGCAGTGCGCCGACAAAATCATAAAATTGCGTATCGCGGTACAGCTGCCAAATGAGATCTGCTAATGAACGGCGGCGCGCCATCGTGCGCCAGCCGTCAAGACGGTCCAAAAAAGCCGACGCCTTTCGTTGAGCTTTGGCCTCTTCTTCCGTTTCCGCCCGTTTTTGCCGAAACGAACAGAGCGCTTCATAAAACGTGCCTTTTGGATCGGCGAGACGAATCATGGCGAGCTCATTCTCGTCAAAACGAAAGAGCGGCGACCGGAGCACCGCGGCGAGCGGAATGTCTTGGTGCGGGTTATCGATCACTTTTAACAATGAGAGCATGACGGAAATTTCTGTCGCCTGAAAGTAACCGGATGATAAATCCGCAGCCGCCGGGATGCCTTGCGCCTGCAGCTGCTCGATCATCTGCGGCGCATGCGTCATCGAACGGACAAGGATGACGATGTCACGGTACATGGCGCGCCGCGGCTGCCCGCTTGAACGATCGTATACATAAAACGGCGCAGAAACGATCTCTTTGATTTTTTTCGCCATCAGCCGCGCCTCGAGCTCCGCCGCTTCCCATTCCGCCGCTTCCTCTTCGTCCTCTTCCGACGCACGCTGCCGGTTGATGATCATGACTTCCGGCGCCGCATCCTCCCCTTCCGGGTAATCGGCTCCGTATTTCAACTGCGCCGCTTCGTCGTAAACCATTTCGCCGACGGTTTCCCCCATGAGCTGCGCGAACAGAAAGTTCGTTCCGTCCAACACCTCGCGGCGGCTGCGGAAGTTGCTCGCGAGGTCGATTTTCATTCCCCCTGCTTCCCCGTCGACGGTGAATCGTTTGTATTTGCCCAAAAACAACATCGGCTCGGCGAGGCGGAACCGGTAAATGGACTGTTTGACGTCCCCGACCATAAACAAATTGCCGGTCCGTTCACTCCCCTTTTTCACCAGTTGCAAAATCGCTTCTTGAACGAGGTTCGTATCTTGGTACTCGTCAACGAGCACTTCATCAAACTGCGCTTGGTATTCCAAGGCGACAGGAGAAGGTTGCCATGCGCCCGTTTTCGGGTCGCGCCGCCGCAAAACATGCAAACAGTAATGCTCCAAGTCGGAAAAATCGACGATGCCTTTTTCCCGTTTCGCTGCTTGGAACATGGCGGCAAAACGACGGACAAGGTTGGCAATCGTTTCAATGATCGGCTTCATCTCCCGCATATGGCGGAGCCAGACGGATGGATCAAGCGAAAATACATTGTCGCGCAGCCCCTCTATTTTCTTTTTTGCCTGATCGCGCAATGATTTGGCCTCATCGATCAGCCGCTCGTCATAATCCTTGCCGCGGCAAGCCGGAAGCCGCCCAAACGACAGCGTCTTGAGCGCGTGATGCAGCTCGACCCACGGTCCAGAAAGACGCGCTTCCAAATCAGCGATCAGATCTTGATCTTCGCGCAACCGCTCCGCATACGGCCCCGGTCCACCCGGTTCTTCTGCAAGCTCAAGCGCCCTTTCGATCAGCCGTTTGGCCGCCGCCATCTCCATCGCGGCATGTTGCGCGATATAGCGGGCTGCTGGCAGCGTCTTGATATCTGTTCGTTCGTCGACATCATACATCGCAGTCAAGCCGTCCAGCCATTCGTCCGGCTCGGGATGGGAGCGGGAAAATTCATAAAGGGCGATAATCATCTCCTGCAGCTCTGCATCGCTCCGGTCGCCCGTATAGGCATCCACCACAGCGAAAAACCGCTCGTTGTCCGGCTTTCCGTATTCCTCCTCAAGCAGCTCTTCAAGGACATCCTCTTTCAACAGCTCGATTTCCGTTTCATCCGCGATGCGAAACGATGGATCCAAATCGAGCAAATAGTAATGCTTGCGGACAACATCCAAACAAAAGGAATGAAGCGTCGAGATCGCCGCTCGGGGGAGCAGGCTGAGTTGACGCCGCAGATGGAGCGAATGCGGCCGCTTGGCGAGTTCGCGTTCAAGCGCCTCGCCGATTCTTGCTTTCATCTCCGCGGCCGCCGCATTGGTAAAGGTAACGACAAGCAATCGGTCGATATCGACTGCTCCTTCTTCCGCTGTCACTTTTTGAATGATCCGCTCAACAAGAACGGCCGTTTTCCCGGATCCGGCCGCCGCAGCGACAAGAATATCGCGGCCGCCCGCGACGATCGCCTTCCATTGTTCATCCGTCCATCGGCTCCCAGCCGGCTTCGGACGAATCGTGACGTTCATTTATTCTTCCTTCCCTTCCGCTAGTTTTTCCATCACCGCTTCCTTCGTTTGCGGAGCAAGCTTCCGGTATTCGTTGCCGGAGAGGGCCTCATCAAATTGGCAGACCGGTTTAAATGAGCAAAAATCGCATGCCGTTTTATCTTTCAACTTGTACGGGGCGATCGACACGACGCCGTCGACGATTTGTCCGCCGATGTCGATAAACAAACGGCGGACATGCTGGCGAAGCGCGGCAAAATCGGATGGACTCGCCACCGACGAACGCGAATGGATCGACCCGCTTTTCGTAAGCTGAGCAGGCACAATCAGCGACCATTGTCCGTCTTCCGTTCGGCTGTCCATCAGTCGGATCGCCTCGACATCAGCAAGCAGCAGCCCGCGCATCCGAAACGGTTCAAGCAACTTTTTTGCCATTTCGATTTCGTCATCCACCCATTGCTTCGCTTGAACGATCGGATTGTGGATATGAAAATAAAGCACCCCGGCCGGCAAGGCTGGCTGTCCGACAAGCTGTTCGGCATACGTCAGCACGATGTCCAAGTAGGTGAGCATTTGCAGCGCCAAGCCGTAATATACTTCCGTTAAATCGAGCGTTTTCGCGCTCGATTTGTAATCAATAATGCGAAGAAGCACTCCTTGGCTGCTTTCCGCCTTATCGACGCGGTCGATCCGCCCGATGAGTTCCATCACAGTGCCATCGCGAAGACGAAACCGAAGCGGCGGCAGGTCGCCGTTCGGGCCAAACGAAAGCTCAAGTCCGATCGGAACGAATCCGCTCGCCCGCGCATGCTCACTTAACACATGGGTTGTACGAGCAACAACATGTTTTAATTTTCGTTTCATATATTCATAGCGATGAGAGCTTGAGAGCACTTGCTGCTGGATGAGCGGGGCGATTCGCTCGACCGCTTCGGCCGACAGCCGTTCGCAGTCTGGTCTTGACAGTTCGCGCCAATCAAGATGCTGTTCACGCAACCGATCGGCGATTTGCTTGATGGCGGCATGGAACAATTGCCCCACATCCGGTGCCTCAAGCCGGAAAACGTTGCGCTCTTTCAACCGCAGTCCGTGCGATGCGAAATGGGCATACGGGCATTTTTGAAACTGCTCCATGCGCGAGACGCTCGCCTGAATTTTTTTGCCGTACAGCCGCTGGCTCCACTTTTTTTTGAGCGGCTTTGCTCCGTTTGTATAAAAGAGCGCGGAAACAGCATGCCGCACCTGCTCCTTCCAGTCCCGGTGGCCGATGAACGTGTTATATACATCCCACCAAAGCGGATCGATGCCGTAGTTGCGCTTCCATGCTTGGAGTTGGCTGATTAAATACGTTTGCGTCGCCCGCGGCGCGGTCACGAACGCCTCTGCTTTTTCTGCCGGGGCGTCGAACGGGTCGTTGCCGCACAGATGCACCGGAGCATGCGGAAACAGTTCAGCCAGCTGCCTGATGAGCGGTGAAGGCATCAGCGCCTTCCCTTCGCCATCAGCAAGCGGATACGTGACGTACAGCCGGCGGCTTGGGCAAACGAGCGCCAAGTAAACAAAAAACGGATCGTAAAACAGCTGCTCCCGTCCCCCCGGAGCAAGCGCTGCCCCCAGTTCGCGCAGCTGCTCGCGCTCCATTTCGGCCATCAGCCCGTCGTCCTTCACTTTCGCTGGAATAACGCCCTCATTGGCGCCGATTACAAACGCATAGTGCACCCCAATTAAACGCGAGCGATCAAGCTGTGCGACGATCACCTGGTCCATCGCCGGCGGCACGAGGGAGAATTCGAGCCGATCGAGCCCAGCCTCAATAATCTTGGCAAACTCGTTGAGCGACAGCGATTCTGTCCCAAGCATTTCAACATATTGATCAAGCAGATCGATGACAGCGTTCCATGCCTGTTCATGCTGGCGCGCTTCAACGAGGCGGCCGTCTGCTTCTGCTTGCGCGCTCATTTTCTCTAGTTTTTTTGGAATCTGCAATTCTTCCAAAAACAGATATAATGCCATGCAAAACCCTTGTCCGTCCTCTGCCCGGCGCAGACGGCGCTCCAACCGGCGGAGCGGGGCGGCCAGCGCCTCGCGCCATTCATTGAGCTTGTCCTCAAACTGGCGCTCCTCGTCTGTCTGCGGCACGTTCAAACCGTCAAGCGCCTGATAGCGCCGATACGTCCAACGCTCATTGTTTGTCCACTTATCCCCTTTGATTCCGTAAGCAAGCACATAATTTTCAAGCTTGTCGGCCGCCTCGCGCCACATATGCAGATCACCGTCCGCTGGAAAAAGCAAATCCGTTTTCACCGCCCGAAACACCGCTTCATATCGCCAACGCGTCACGACCGTCTCTAAGGCAGCGCGCACGAGTTCAATGAGCGGATGGTGGTGCATCGGCTCTTTTTCATCCATAAAATACGGGATCCCAAAATCAAAAAACACCGTTTTCACCAGATCACGGTACGCCTCCGTCTGGCGAATGATCAGCGCAATGTCGCGATAGCGGGCCCCTTCATCACGGACAAGGCGAATAATTTCGCGTGCGACCGCTTCGATTTCCGCTCGGCGATTGGACGCCTCATAAAGATGGATGGCATCGGTCTCTGCACGATATGGAAGCAACGGGCGGCGATGAAATTGCGCCTCAAGATGTACGAGAGCCCTGTCCTCATGGCGGCGGTTGGCCGAAAGCACGATCGGCTCTTCGATCGCAATATCATTGCTTAGCGCCAGCTCGCACAACTGACGGTATGTTTGCGCCGGCAAATAAAAGAGATGAAGTTCGTCCGGCATTTCGTCGTCATACGGCCGGTCGATCGTCAAACACACGGTGACGCGCCGGCAATGGCGAAGAAGCTGTTCGATGATCATATATTCTTGCGGCGCGAAATGATGAAAGCCATCGATATAAATGTCAGCATCCCGCAAATAACTTGAGCGCGGAATATGTTCAGCCAGCAGACGCAAATAATCTTCCGAATCAAGATAGTGGCCGGCAAGGCCTTTCTCAAGCTCCTCATAAACGAGCGCTACATCGCTCAACTTATCAGCCAGCAAACGGCGCCCCGGCTGGCTTGACCCGTTCTCGAGCGCTTCGGCATGACGGCGGAGTTCATCGGGCGTCAAGCAATATCGCTTACATTCAGCGATCATTTCGTTCAGCTGCTCAATAAAGCCATGTTTGTCCGCCGCGCGCCCAAACAGTTTCAGCTCTTGTCTGCGTTGCTCAATAATTTTGCGGATCATCATCTGCACGCCAACATCATGAATGTGATACCGGGTTATACCGCCTGTTTCCTGCAGCACGCGCCAAGCGAGGCGAGTGAAACTGAACACTTGAGCCCGAATCATTCCGCCCACTCCATCGGTATGTATCAACGCGTATTCACATTGAAACGTCATTTGCTCTGGAACGAGATAGACGATCACCCTTCCTTTTGGATCCTCTTGCAGCTGACGGCGAATTTCTTCGAGGCAGACAGCCGTTTTCCCACTTCCTGACCGCCCGAGCAAAAACCGCAGCGACATTGTATCCACCACCATTCGTTTCCTCTATTTGTTTTATTTTAGCACGTATGTTCGTTTTTAGGAAGAAAAAAACGCCTTCCGGCTGTGGGTTATATGGAGGCAATCTGAAACGTTAACGTTTATTTCTTTTTGTGGAGCGAGCCGACATGTCAGCGACTGTCGGACGGCTGAACAACCTCGCTTCGAAGGATCCCATTTATTGGTCTGCGAAGCTTCACTTCGTTATAGAAGCGGAAGACTTCTTTCGGACAGAGGTTAAAACTGAAAGGCGAACTGTTTAAACGGCCAGTAGCGAAAGTCCACTTTGCCGACAATTTGGTTGATTTTGACAAACCCAAAATGGCGGCTGTCCCAGCTGCTAAGCCGGTTATCGCCAAGAACGAAAATGCAGCCGGGAGGCACCCGTGTTTTCCCAGTCACCTCCTCAAGCGTAAAATCCCCGGTCAGCCTGCCATCAAGCAACTTTTGCTTATACGGGCGCAAATACGGTTCGTCAACTCTTTTTCCGTTGACATACAAGACGTCGTTTTTGTACTCGATCCGATCGCCAGGCAGACCGATGACTCGCTTAACGTAATCTTCCTTTTTGTTGGCGTGAAAAACGACAATGTCAAACCGGCGAATAGGCCCTATGTCGTAGGAAAGTTTATTGACGATCAACAAATTGCCGCTCTCTAGCGTCGGCATCATCGATTTCCCTTCCACCACGTAATTGCTGAACACGAACAACCGGAGCGCGGCGACAATGCAAGCAGCAACAAACCAAAGCCATCGGCGGCCTCGTTTTTCTTTTTCCTTTTGCTTTGTCACTCCCCGCCCTCCTCGCCGCCTTGTTTTTCCGTCAATGAAAATCGCGCTTCCACCCGTTTTCCGGCATACCAAAGCAACAGAACGACTACGGCGATCATCGCCGTGCGCAACGGCTGACGGATGAGCGCCTCTAAGTCATAGCCGATAAAACTGATGGTAAACACCATGATCATCTTTCCTAGCAGCACCGCCAATACAAACTGCTGGCGGCTGATGCGCGACAGCCCAGCAACAATATTGACGAGCGCCGATGGGGTGAACGGAAAGCAATACAACAAAAACAGCGGACCAAATCCGTGTCGCTCAATCCAATGCATAAATTGCCGCACTTTCGGGTGGCGACGGACAAAGTGAAAAAAACGCTTCTGCCCCACTTTCCGCGTCAGCCAAAACACAATGAGCGAGCCAAGTGAAGCGCCTAGCCAAGAGATCAGAAACCCTTTCCATAGTCCGAACGCCGCTGCGTTCGCCATCACGAAGACGAACATGGGCAAAATGGGAAAAAACGACTCAAGCAGCGTCGCTGCGATGCCGGGAAGCACGCCGAAAGAGCGGTATTGTTCGAGCAGGGAAAGGATGCTGTCGAGCGTGAACCATTGTCTGATTGTTTCCATATCCATGTCTATTCCCCATTCAAATGCCGTTTATATCTTTATTTTACACGTCCAGGCGCCTAATTTGAACTCATCTTTAGGAAAATCCATTTTTATCAATTTGTTCAGCTAGCTCTGTTTTTCTTGCTGCATGCGAAATATGTATTGGAGTTTGCGCTCCCTCGCTTCCATCCGCTCGGATAATTTTGTCCGAAGTTGAGCCGTTCGGTATAGCTGGTTGATGAACGATTTGCAGGAAACATCGAGGGATATGCTTTTTCCGTTGCGGAAATAAACGATGGTCCGCTCATATTTGGCAGGCTCATACCGATAGACGTGCATGTGCGAGAGCCAAACGCAGCGGGAGTCACGCGGAGAGGCGGTTGGAAATACGTAAATTTCATTGGCTGGTTCAATGGCGATCGGCGCTTTATGAGTAATGCCAATGACGGCTTTTGTTCCTTCTTTTCTTCCTTGAAAGCTGCTTCCGTAATAATCACAACTATGTTTAATAATGTCAATCGGCGTTTGTTTGATGATATATTCGCCGTCCTCTTCAATGACTTTCGCATACACATCGCTGTTTAAAAAGTATGGGAGAATCGCCATCGTATAACGGCTTACGATGAATTGCTCCAATACAATGAATTCATTGACTTTCATCCGTTCATCTCCTCTCTTAATCAACTCGCTCACTACTCCTATCATACCATCAGCAGTTATATTTTTCTATATTTTGCAAAAAATCTAATGAAAAAACCCATGACAATCGTCATGGGCGTTCTAGGAGTTTTCGAACGTTTGGCCGATTTCTTTGGATGCTAAATATTCATTCGCTTGTTCCAACGCGGTATGCTCGCCGACCGAGTCGCCAGCATACGTCTCTTCATTCATCGACCATTGCTCAAAATGAAGATCCGTGCTGACACGAAACTCGGCAGGCATCAGCTCCGGCAGGTTGCTTTTGTTTTTTTCCATCCCATCGCCTCCCTACGCCTATAGGATGCTCCATCTTTTTCCTTTTATACACAAAAAAGATCCATGGGCAACCTTTTGCCCTCCACCCGGGGATGAAAATCCGCGTCAGTCCTGCATTTTCACGGAAAAAGCCCGGTCAAGCCGGGCTTTCGTCTTCGTTTGCGATCGGTTTGCATTACGCTGTCGTAAACTGTTCCTCTTCGGTCGATCCTTTCAAAGCGACGGTTGACGATTGGCCGCCAGAGATCACTTGGGCGACTTCGTCGAAATAGCCCGTGCCGACTTCGCGCTGATGGCGCGTCGCCGTATAGCCATACTTCTCGGCGGCAAACTCCGCTTGCTGCAGCTCGGCGTACGCCGCCATGCCGCGCTCTTTGTAGCCGCGCGCCAGTTCGAACATGCTGTAGTTGAGCGCATGGAAGCCGGCCAATGTCACGAATTGGAATTTGTATCCCATTTTGCCGAGCTCTTGCTGGAATTTGGCGATCGTTTCGTCGTCCAATTTTTTCTTCCAGTTGAACGACGGCGAGCAGTTGTACGCCAGCAGCTTGCCGGGGAATTTCTCATGGATGGCTTCGGCAAATCGGCGCGCCTCATCCAAATTCGGCTCGCTCGTCTCGCACCAAATGAGGTCGGCATATGGCGCATAGGCAAGCCCGCGGGCGATCGCTTGATCCAAACCAGCTCTTGTGCGATAAAACCCTTCTGGAGTCCGTTCCCCAGTGATAAACGCTTGATCGCGCGGATCGATGTCGCTTGTGATCAAATCAGCAGCGTTCGCGTCAGTTCGTGCGATGAGCACCGTCGGAACCCCCATGACATCGGCGGCCAACCGCGCCGCGATCAAGTTACGAATCGCCGTTTGCGTCGGCAAAAGCACTTTGCCGCCTAAATGGCCGCATTTTTTCTCCGACGACAGCTGGTCTTCAAAATGGACGCCGGCCGCTCCGGCCTCAATCATCGCCTTCATGAGCTCAAAAACGTTCAGTTGGCCGCCGAATCCCGCCTCGGCATCGGCCACGATTGGTACAAAGTAGTCCACGTCCCCGCTTCCTTCTAAGTATTGAATTTGATCCGCGCGCTGCAACGCTTGATTGATTCGCTTGACGACATGCGGGACACTGTTGGACGGATACAGGCTTTGGTCCGGATACATCTGTCCGGCGAGGTTGGCGTCGGCCGCCACTTGCCAACCGCTTAGATAAATCGCCTTCAAGCCTGCTTTCACTTGTTGCACCGCCTGATTTCCAGTCAGCGCGCCAAGAGCCGCGACGTAATCTTCTGTATGAAGCAGCTTCCATAATTTTTCCGCCCCACGTCGAGCGAGCGTATACTCGATGTCAAGCGAGCCGCGCAGTTTAATGACATCCTCCGCGCTGTACGGACGGACGATTCCTTTCCAGCGCTCCTCGTTTTTCCAGGTTTCTTCTAATTGTCGGACACGTTCAGCAAATGACGCCATTTTTCCTTCCCCCATCTCTCTATTGTTATATTACATTATTTTATTTACGATTTTATTATATAACAGAGAAACAAAAGTGCAAGCATTTTTTTGAAACTTTTTTCAATTAGGAAAATGGTCTTATATTGTTCATCAATACCGCGATTTTTTCCTCATCTCGATTTCATGTCGATGAGGTATACGAGGCGATTATGGAGGAATTGTCATAACCAAGCAGCAGGTTTGCATACCTGTCGCAAAAGGAAAAGGGGGCTAACCCAAAACGCACTCGCGTTTTGGATCAGCCTCAGGTTCATGCAAAGAAAGAATACAGGCTGAGCGCCGCAACCGCCGCGAGCACGACGATCATGACGTTGGCCCCCAACCAGGCCGTGATGACGGCCGCCGCAAAGCCGACAACGCCGAACAACAAATCCTCTTGGATGAAAAATACATCCGGAATAATGAGCGCCCCAAGCACCGCATACGGCACGTTTTTCAGCACTCCTTGCCAAAACGGCGGCAGACCGACGCGGCCGAGCAACACAAACGGCAACAAGCGCGGCAAATACGTCACGATTCCCATGCCGATGATCATCCATACGATCGTGCTATTCACCGCCGTTTCCCCCTTCCTTCGTCAGCCATTGAACGATGACCGACGACAACAAGGTAGCCAACACGATCGACCAGCCTTTCGACAAGTGAAGAGCAAACGTGCCGATCGAGTTGAATAAAGCCGACAGCCCCGCCAGCCAGACGATTTTCCGCTGTTTTTTCAACGCTGGAACAAGCAGGCCGATAAACATGGCATACAAGGCAATGGACATGCTTTCTTGCAAACTTTCCGGCAAACCGGACCCAGCGGCATAACCGATGCCCGAGTTGACGATCCAACTGCCATACGCCATGGCAATGAGCCCGAACATATACGAGGCGTCGATCGTTCCTTCTTTCATCGCCGCCACCGAAAACGTCTCATCGGTAATGCCAAAGGCGTACAACGCTTTTTTCCAAAGCGCGTCCGGCTCAGCCTTTTCATTAAGGGACGCCGACATTAAAAAATGACGAATGTTTAAGATGAATGTCGTCAGCACGATTTCAAACACCCCGGTGCCAGCGGCAAGCAGACTTAACGCGATATATTGCGAGGCGCCGGCGAAGACGACGATGCTCATGAGCACGGTCTCGGCGAACGTCAGTCCGGTTGTTTTGGCGAGCAGCCCAAACGCCAGCGCGATCGGCATATAGCCGATGGCGATCGCTACTCCTGCTTGCACCCCTTGGCGAAACGGCGCCATTTTGCCGGCTGCCCATGTCGTTTCCATCCATTCATCCCCTCCATTTGACTAGATTGATAACTTTATTGTCTAAAAATTCGTCTCATTTCGCAACCCGAACGTCCATCCATTGTTTCCGCTCACGCCAAACACGAGATCAACGCCGAAAGAGACGAATCTATGATATAATCAAACTGATTCATGATTGATGGCAACAGAAAAGATCCATGGGAAAGGTGTTGCCCTCCACTCGGACATGAAAATCACGGCTTACCGATGCGGGATTTTTGCAAAAAAGGAGTGCACGTCCATGTCAGTGAAACGGTATGTATTGACCGATCGCGGCATTCTCCGTTATGAACAAGTAACGTACCCGATGGAAGAGCGCGGCTTGCAATTCGGCGATGGCGTCTACGAAGTCGTCCGTTTATATAACGGGATATACGTTTGGCTTCGCGAGCATCTTGATCGGCTGTACCGTTCAGCGGCCGCCATTCGCCTATCCGTTCCGTTTGGCTGCGAAGAGCTCATCGAACAGCTTGAGGAGCTTCGCCGCCTCAACGATGTGCAGGAAGATGCGATTTTGTATTTGCAGGTGACGCGCGGCAGTTTCCCACGCCATCATGCGTTCCCAGCCGAAAACCGGCCGAATTTGTACGCCTACATCCAGCCGATGGCGCGGAAAACCGAGGAAATGACACATGGGGTGCGCGCGATTTTGACGAAAGATGTCCGCTGGGAATACTGTTACATTAAAAGCTTGAACTTATTGCCCAACGTATTGGCCAAACAAGAAGCGGTTGAGCGCGGGGCATTTGAAGCGATTTTCCATCGCGACGGCATCGTGACCGAAGGCAGCTCATCAAACATTTTCCTTGTCAAAAATGAAACAGTGTACACCCATCCAGCCACTGAGCGAATTTTAAACGGCATTGTCCGCACGAAAGTGAAGCAGTTTTGCGCTGAGCTCGGCATCCCATTTGTCGAAGAGGCGTTTTCCACCACCGACCTTGCCAAGGCGGACGAACTGTTTTTAACGAGCACGACGTCAGCCATCACCCCGATCATCCAAGTCGACGAAACGGTAATCGGGAACGGAATTTCAGGAACGGTGACAAAGGCGTTGCAAGCCGCCTATCGGCAAGCAACGAAAACGACTTGATCAGTTTTTCCAACAAACAGAGGGAGTCCCAAAAGGATCGGGACACCCTCTTTCATCACTGTATATACGCATCGGCTTCTTGTTTCACACTTTATGTTGTGTCTGTCTTGAAGATAGACGACCGTTTGGGTCAGCCCCTCGCCTCGTTTACGAGCTGAGCACGGCGCGATCGCTCGCGAACTGGCTGCCGCGGATGCGTTGGAATGCCTCAAGCAACCGCTCGACCGTCAGCTCCTCTTTCTCCTTTCCTTCTGCAGCAAAAATGATTTGCCCGCCATCCATCATGATCAACCGATTGCCAAGGCGAATCGCCTGCTCCATGTTATGTGTGACCATGAGCGTCGTCAGGCGGTGCTCCTCCACAATTTGCTTCGTCAGCTCGGTCACAAGCTCCGCCCGCGCCGGATCAAGGGCGGCGGTATGTTCATCGAGCAACAGCACATCCGGTTTTGTAAACGTCGCCATCAACAAGGAAAGCGCCTGCCGCTCCCCGCCGGAAAGAAGGCCGACTTTGGCTGTGAGCCGGTCCTCCAATCCTAAATGGAGCGTGCTTAGCGTTTCCCGAAACCATTCGCGCTTTTGCTTTGTAACACCGAAGCGCAGTGTGCGCCGCTTCGTCCGATTGTAGGCGAGCGCCAAATTTTCCTCAATCGTCATATGCGGAGCCGTGCCGGCCATCGGGTCTTGAAAGACGCGGCCGATGTATCGGGCGCGCGCGTGTTCCTTGAGCGCCGTGACATTGCGGCCGTTGATCCACACTTCGCCGACATCCGGGGACAATCGTCCGGAAATGATGTTCATCAGCGTCGACTTTCCCGCGCCGTTGCTGCCGATGACGGTGACGAAATCGCCGGGAGCCAACGTCAGATCAATGCCGCGCAAGGCGATTTTCTCGTCAGCCGTTCCTTCGTTAAACACTTTTGTAATTCGTTTCAACTCCAGCAACGGTCTCCCCCCTCTCAAGCTCCTTGGTCCTCCGCTTTCTCCGCTGCCGTTCTTTTTGCGCCGCCAACAGATTGGGCACGATGAGCGCCATCATCACAATGAGCGCGGTAATCAATTTCACATCGCCCGTCTCCAAAAACTCGACGCGCAACGCAAGCGCCAAAATGAGGCGATAGACGATGGCGCCGCCGATGACCGCCCATGTTGCGCGTGTGACCGAACGGGCCCCAAACAGCGCCTCGCCGATGATGACGGAAGCGAGCCCAATGACGATCATCCCGATTCCCATCCCGACGTCGCTGAATCCGCCATACTGGGCGACGAGCGCTCCGGAAAGCGCCACGAGTGCGTTCGACAGTCCAAGGCCGAACACGATCAACCAATCGGTGTTGGCGGAAAAGCTCGCCACCATCGGCTTGTTGTCTCCGGTCGCCCGCAAAGCGATCCCCACCTCCGTTTTCAACAGCCAATCCACCAGCCATTTGACCGCCAGCGCCACGACCGTCATGGATACAAGCACCGCCCATGTCCGCGGCGCAAAGCCAGTGAAGGAAATGAGCTGATTGAGCGCCGCATCCAACCCAGCTTGCTTCCAGAGGGCGGTGATTTTGGTGATGACCGTTTCCTGCTGCAAGAGCGGCACGTTTGATTTGCCCATAATGCGCAAATTGATCGAATACAAAGCGATCATCATTAAAATGCCGGATAACAGTGGATTGATTTTCCCTTTCGTATGCAAAAGCCCAGTCAACACCCCAGCGGCAAATCCGGCCAACAGCGCCGCGGCTGAGGCGGCAAACGGGTTGGCCCCATTGACAATGAGCACAGCGGCGACGGACGCGCCAGTGACAAAGCTGCCGTCAACAGTCAAATCGGGAAAATCTAAAATGCGAAACGATAAATAGACGCCGAGCGCCATGACCGCGTAAATCAATCCTGCTTCAACAGCGCTAAACATGGCTGTCCACACGAACTTCACCCACCTTTTGAAGACGAGAGGGGTGTCCCAAAGCAACGGAACACCCTTTTAGATCATCGTTATATGTGCGCAAGACATATTCGCAAAACAATACATCGCATCATCCTTGAGAAAAACGATCTTCTCGATCAACCCTGTTTATTCAATGTATTCCGCTAGGGAATCCCATTCGGGATTGAGCTCGATGCCCATTTCTTTGGCGGCCTTTTTGTTGATGACAAGCTTCAATTTTTGTGGATATTGCACTGGCAAATCGGCTGGCTTTTTGCCGTCTTGCAAAATTTGCGCCGCCATTTCCCCAGCTTCGTAGCCGATGTCATAGTAGTCAAACCCGTACGCCGCAAAACCGCCTCGCTTGACGGAATCGAGTTCGCCGACAAAAAGCGGAATGTCGTGCTCATTCGCCACTTGAATGACGGACTCAAGCGCCGAGACGACGGTGTTGTCGGTGATGATGTATAGGCAATCGACTTTGCCGACGAGCGATTCGGTCGCCTGTTTCACTTCTGCCGACGTCGACACGGACACCGGGACAATTTGCAAATCTGTTCCTTGCATCGCCTTTTTCACCTGCTCGATTTGAGCGACGGAGTTTTGTTCGCCGGCGTTGTAGACCATGCCGACGCGGTTGCCTTTGATATATTTGTCAATAAACTGCACCGTTTTCGGAATGGCCTCCGGATGCGTATCGGTCGTTCCCGTCACATTGCCGCCCGGCTTTTCCATCGATTGGACAAGCTGCGCGCCGACTGGGTCGGTCACCGACGTGAACACGATCGGAATGTCTTTTGTCGCATTGAGCGCCGCCTGCGCGCTTGGCGTTGAATTGGCAAAAATCAAGTCGACGCCGTCTGAAACAAAATTGTTGGCGATCGTTTGGTTGTTGCTTTGGTCGCCTTGGGCGATTTGCACGTCATACTCAACGGACAGCCCTTTGTCTTTTAACGCTTGCTGGAATCCTTTGCGCGCCGCATCGAGCGATGGATGCTCAACAATTTGTGTCACGCCGATTTTGTACGTCTTTTCTTTCTCACTCTTCCCATTGCTTCCTTGGCTGCTTCCCGTCTCTTTCGCGCCGCTGCAACCGCTAAGCAGCAAAAAGCTGGCCGCACACACTGCGGCGAACCGCCGAATCGATTGACCCACGATCCCATCCCCCTATGTAGTGAAATTTAGTCCTTTTAAACTTTTATGCATTAAATTATATAAATTTCTCTTCTTATTTTCAATATACTATTCAAAAAAAGAAAAAAGTGCTGAAAATTCAGCACTATCAAGCATACGAAGAAGCGAACCGTTCTTTTAACGCTCTCCGCAAAATTTTTCCTGTGGCGTTTTTCGGCAGTTCGTCCAAAAAGTCAATCGCGCTCGGCACTTTATATTTCGCCAATCGCCCACGGCAGTAAGCGATCAGCTCTGCTTCCGTCAACTCTGGATTTTTCGAGACAACATACGCCCGCACCGCTTCGCCGTAGTCCGGGTCCGGCACGCCGATCACGGCGGCTTCCACGACATCTGGATGGCTGTACAGCACTTCTTCGACTTCGCGCGGATACACGTTGTAGCCGCCGACGATAATCATCTCTTTCTTTCGGTCGACGATATAGAAATAGCCGTCCTCGTCCATGCGCGCCAAATCACCGGTGTGCAGCCAGCCGTCGCGCAAGGCAGCCGCCGTTTCTTCCGGCATTTTGTAATACCCTTTCATAACGTTTGGCCCGCGGACAACGAGCTCTCCGACTTCGCCGACGGGCACTTCCTCGCCGTACTCGTTGACGACCTTATTTTCAACATTTTTAATGTTCGTTCCGATCGAACCAGGCTTGCGCGGCCGATCAAGAGGATTGAAACAGGTGACAGGGGACGCCTCCGAAAGCCCATATCCTTCTGAAATGATGACGTTGAACTTTTTCTCAAAGTTTTCAAGCAAAGCGACCGGCATTGAAGCGCCTCCTGAGATGCAAAGGCGAAGCGTCCGCAAATCGTCCGCGCTTCCACCTTCATACTGATAAAGGAAATTGTACATCGTCGGCACGCCGGCAAAAATCGTCGCCTTTTCCTCTCGGGCTAGCTGAAACAACTTTGCTGGGCTGAACTTTGGCATAATGAGCACCGTTCCGCCGTTCATTAGCGGGGCGTTGAGCGCCACAGTCAAGCAAAACACATGAAACATCGGCAACGCAGCGATGACGCGGTCATTTTCATTGATGCCTAAATAATCGGCCGTATCTTGGGCATTGCTGTATATGTTTTTATGAGTGAGCATCGCTCCTTTTGGCTTGCCGGTCGTCCCTGATGTGTACAAAATGACGGCAACATCATCATCATCCAGTTCAGGGCCGGTAAAATCCGGGCTGCCGTCCGCTAACACTTCTGCAAACGATTTCATTCCTTCCGACAGGGAAATGGCTTTTTCCTTCCCTTCCGGTGTTTCACAAACGATCACGTGCTCAAGCAGCGGAAGCCGCTTCTTCGTCTTCGCAAACAACGGGGCGAGCAGGTCGAGGCCGATCACCGCTTTGACATCGCCGTTATGCAAAATATAAAAAATTTCTTCAGGCGTGTAAATGGGATTGATGGGAATGACGGTCGCCCCAAGCCGCAGCGCCCCGTACAAACCGATGACGAACTGCGGCGAGTTGCCAAGCAGCAAGGCGACATGGTCGCCCCGGCGAATGCCAAGCTGCGCCAGCCCGTCGGCAAAACGGGAAGCCGCTTCATTCAATTGTTCGTACGTGCACCGCTCCTTCATGAAGACATACGCTTCCTTCTCCGGCAACTGTTTGGCGATTTGCGCCAATCGCGTCGTGACGTTCATATGAGCTCCTCCCCCAAAATGAATGAATGACCATTCATTTTATAAGTAAAAAAATTCGAACTATATCCATTATAAAAAAAAGAACAGCAAAGGACAAGAGAAAGCGTTTCCTTTGCTGTTCCTTTCCTGAATGCTGCTCTATTGCGCCCACGTCAATCCGGTGCGGGCGAGGCGGATGACGCCGCGAAACGTCCGGCCAGCCTCCTCAACCAGCTGCTCGTGCCGGCCAACGTGCGGCAAATGCGTCAACCATAATTCTCCGACACGTGCTCCCACCGCAATGGCCGCCGCCTCCTCGCTCGTCATATGCCCGGCCGGCGCTGCGTTTTGTCCGGCGTAAAAGTTGCACTCACAAATGAGCAAGTCGGCTCCTTTAGCAAACGGAAGAAACTCCGGTATATAGCTTGAATCGGCCGTATACACAACCGTCTTGCCGCCGGCAGTAATGCGCATGGCGTAGCATGGCACGGGATGGACCGTTTTCATAAAGGTGAGCGAAAACGGCCCGACAGCCAGCTCTTTGTCCGGATCATAGGCGATCCCCTCGGTGATGCCGCTATGCGTCAAGCGGGCAAACGCCGTCTCGTCTTCCGCATGGCCGTAAATCGGCAAAACCGGCAAGTCGGCTCCTAAATTTTTTTGAATGAGACGCGCGTATTGGAGCGGGCCGATATCAGCGATATGATCGTAATGGTAATGGGAAATGATGACGGCATCCAAATTTTCAACAGCCGTGTAATTTTGCAGCTTGGCTAGTGCTCCGCTCCCACAGTCAACGAGCAGACGAAACCCGTCATGCTCTAACAAATAGGCAGAAGTCGCTTCATTCGCCGCAGGGAATCCTCCCCAATAGCCGATGACCGTCAATTTCATGTTCCGTTCTCTCCTTCCATTCGTTTTGTCTTCATCATACACGACCACACCCATTTTTTCATCTTTGTTGATTTTTGTTTTAAAACACATATTGACATTTTTCCTTGTGTTATAATACAATGAACTTACCAAGACAACGGAGGGGATTGGAATGTTGATCAAAGTGTTAGAATTTTTCAGAAACTTACCACCTAAAAAATGCACGCACTGCGGCAAAGAGATCGACGAGCAACATGAATGCTACGGCAACACATGCTCTGACTGCCTTGGCACCGCTTACCGCCAATAGGTAAGCGGGGCATCTCTTGCGTCACGACGTCAGCTGCCCCGCTGGCGTGAAGGCTGTTCCCAATGCAGCCTGCCTTTTTTCTTGGCTGTCTCCAACAAGGAGGCATTTTTTTTGCCCCGTCTTATGGCTGTCCTTTCTTTTTTAAACCTAATCCAAACCAAACAGTCCAGATGCTTCTCCTCTCATCCGATGCAGTGAGAATTTCTTTTAAACGAAACGCTTCGCGTTGTTCCTTAATACGTCTTTCCAAATAAAAAGGTGTCCCATCGTTTTAGGAACACCTTCTTCAAACTTTATTGCGCTTGTGCGGTCTGTTCCATTTGGGCCGATGCTGTATAACGGCGGCGATACAACAGGCGGAAATACAAGAGAGTCGCAAAAGCAAAAGCTGCCGCTGTAACTATTAAGATCGCCGCTTCCTTCCACATGACCGAGAAATCTCCGCTTGAAATGACTGCTCGCAGCCCACGGATGGCATGTGTCATCGGCAACCACGGATGGAGTGACTGCAATGCACTCGGAACGAGCTCGATCGGGTACGTGCCGGCGCTTCCAACTAACTGGGCAATCAATAGCAAAATGGCAAGAAATCGCCCCGGGTTGTCAAACACGGTGACAAGGAATTGAACGATCATCATAAACGTCATGCTGATGATCCAAGTGAACAGCAGAAAACGTCCGACGCTTTCTACATGCAAATCAAGCCCATACAACAGCCATGCGTCGGCCAAGAGCGTTTGCGCCGCTGCAGCCAAAACGAGCACGCCCCATTTGCCGAAAAACCAGGCAGCGCCCGACGACGGACGTTCAGCCGGCTCGCGCAGCGGAAAGACGATCGTCAGCAGCAAGGCGCCGACAAATAATCCAAGGGATAAGAAATACGGAGCAAATCCGGTTCCATAATTGGGCACGTGATGAATCGGCTCTTTTTCTTTTTTCACAGGGTCGGCAATCATCTGATAGACATGTTCATTTGCGCGAACATTTGCCGCTTCTTTGGCGCCTTGATCCAAACGATGCGAGAGCTCGCCTGACCCTTTCTCGAGTTTCGCCAACCCCGATGATAATGACTGGCTTCCGTCAAGGAGACGGCCCAATCCTTGGTGAAGGGATGACGCGCCTGTTGATAATTGTTCGGCTCCATCGGTCAGCTTGCTTGCCCCTTCCGCCAATTGATGAGTCCCAGAGACGAGCCGTTCAGAGCCTTTTGCCAGCTTATTCATCCCCTCTGACAATTGCCCACTTCCTTGAGCAAGAGTCTGAGCCCCTTGGTAAGCGCGATCAAGCTGGCTGGTTAATTGGCTTGTTCCATCCGCTAAACGTTGTTGAGCATGTATCAGTTGATCAGCTCCTGCCGCGAGCTGTTGTTGCCCATCGGTAAGCTTATCGAACGCCGTCTGAACAGCTTGTTGACCACTCGCGAGGACTGATGCCCCATTGGCGAGCTGAGACGCACCGTCTCGCAGCTGTCCGGCAGATTCGGATAACTTTCCGATGCCGGCCGCCACCGTTTGGCTTCCTTCCAAAATGGGTTGCAACTGTTCTTCTAATGACTTCAGCACCGCTTTTTGCATCGGATCATTTGATTTTTCTTCAAGAGCCTGCAAGGCAGCATCATATCTCTGCAGACCTTCGCTCACCTTCGTTGCCCCCGTTGCCGCTTCTCCTGCTTTTTGCTGCCAAACTTCCATTCCTTGAGACAATTGTTTGGCCCCGTCTCGAAGTTGGCTTGCTCCCTCCCTTAACTGTGGAAGGCGCGATTGCAATGTTTTCATGCCATTTAACGACTCATGAAGTCCTGCAGCGAGGCGTTCTGCGCCAGCCTGCGCCTGTTGTTGCCCGTCGGTCAAACGTCGGCCTCCGTCGGCAAGTTTTCCTAAGCCATCCCGCAATGTTGTTATGCCGTCTTGAACTCGCCCGGCTCCATCAGCAGCTGATTTTAAGCCATTTTCAAACACAATGGACTGCTCGGAGAGTTCTGTTACATATTTGGCTAGTTGGGCAGAACCGTCTTTTACCTGATTGGCTCCCGCCTCAAGGCGGGCGCTTCCTTGATTGGCCGCACTCACTCCATTTTTTAATTTTTTACTCCCTGTTTCCGCCGATGCAATTCCATCGTGCAGCCGCGTTGCTCCATCACTCGCTTCCTGCAATCCCTTCCCAGCCTCTTTCATTTTCGACAATAAGGCTTCCGCATACGCTTTTGTTACATGTTTGGCAATCTCTTCTTTAATAGCAGCAATAGCCGAATCGCCAATTTTTCCGACGAGATAGTTTGCCCCTTCGTTTGGAATATACATGAGGCGAAGCGGCTTCGGCGCTTCATGTTGCACCGTCGTCGCATTGGCGGAAAAATCGCTGGGAATGATGATGGCCATGTAATACTCTCCATTTTTCAAACCTTGAAGAGCTTGTTTTCGGCCGACGAAATGCCATGCAAATGAATGTTTTTCCTTCAGCCGCTTGACGACATCATCGCCAAGATGCATCGGTTCGCCGTCAAGCTTAGCTCCTTGGTCTTCATTGACGACAGCGACCGGCAGGCGGTCCAAATGACCGTACGGATCCCAAAACGCCCATAAAAATGACCCGCTGTACAGAAGAGGAATGAGCAGAACAGCAAGGATCGGGATCAACACTTTCGGCCGGAGCACGATGGCCCGCAACTCTTTTCGCAGCATATGGCGCTCCCTCCCTTGAACATATGACCAAATTGTCCATATGGTCAATTTCCAACAAAAAAAGAGGATCATCTACCTCGACAACCCTTGCAAAAAATAAAGCGTAAACAATTCCGCAATTTGTTCTTTTGTCAACGGTTCATGATCTTTTTCCCAATCGACGATCAAGGCGATGTACGTCTTGAGCATCAAAAACGCCATAATTTCCGAATTGCACGGACGAATCTCCCCTTTTTCCACCGCCGCATCAATTTTTTGCCGAATGAACTCGACCATCGCCCGATCCAGTTTAGCAAGCACGTCTTGCACCGCCGCCGTACCGATATTGCGCACTTCTTGAAGCAGCTTCGCCGTCAGCTGATGGCGTTGACGGACTTCTAAAATGCGGTACAAAGCGCGATGGACGTTTTCGGAAAACGGCAGCGATGAATCCATCGCCATCTCTGCCTCGGCCTTGATTTCCGCAATCAGTCCAGAGACGATTTCATCGAGCAGTTCCTCTTTGCTTTTAAAAAACGTGTAGATCGTCCCTTTGCCGACATTGGCGAGCTTGGCGATCTGTTCCATCGTCGTCGCCTTGTAGCCAAACTCAGCAAACGATTGGGCCGCCGCTTCAATGATTTGCCGTTTGCGGTCGCTTGCCATACTCCTCATCCTTCAAACTGACTAAATGAACAATTTGGTCAATCCGTATTCATTATACTATCAAACAACATGGATGTAAAGGGCCGTCGCATTAGGGGAGGGAATTTCTTCCTGACCCCCGTCCTTTCCAAGCAAATGGGTAGAAGCGCCGTTCAAGCCTCTCCCTCATTCTTTTCACATCCCTTTTGCGGCGGAAACCACTTCCACGAACCAAAAGAGACAAACAAGCCATCCGCTGCTTTTCACTTCAAACGGCGGGCGGCCGCACCGATGTCCAAATGTGAGCGGCAAACGGACCAGGGCGTTGAAAAACCGTCGATTAACGGACGCTGCTGTACAGATCGGACGTCTGTTGCACTGGTGCTTGCTGCAAATACAGAAGCACGTCACGCACCGCTTTTTCGCCTTGGTCAATGCAATCCGGCAAGCCAAGCCCTTCGTACGAGCTGCCAGCTAGAAACACTCCAGGCAGCTCAGAAGCCATCTGCCGCTTAATGTGCGCCAGCCGCTCGCGGTGCCCGACCGTGTATTGCGGCATCGCTCGCTTCCAGCGCGAGATGACAGCGAACTCGGGGGGGCCGGCAATGTTCATCACTTTATTTAAATCATCCAATACGATGCGGACGATCTCATCATCAGGCTGGTCAACAATCTCCTCATCGCCCGGGCGCCCGACGTAGCCGCGCAAGAGCGCCTTTCCAGGCGGCGCGGTGTGCGGCCATTTTTTATGCGTCCATGTGCACGCCGTCATCGTGTAATCGCTGCGGCGCGAAACGACAAACCCGGTGCCGTCCATGTCCTGGCGGATCGCCTCTGCCGGGAATGCGAGCGCCACCGTCGCCACCGACGTCAACGGCACTGAACGGAACGGGGCAAAAAACGGATAATCGGCAAACAGATCCGGGACAATATGGTGCGGTGTCGTGACGATGACGCTGTCCGCTTCCCACGTTTCCCCTGTGCTTAGCCGCAGTCGATACATCGAATTCACGCGGACGATGCGCTCAACGCGCACTCCTTTGATGACGCTGCCCGGCTCCAGTCGTCTTTCCATTTCATCAACGAGCGACTGCAAGCCCGTTTTTAACGTCTGGAATGCCCCTTTTCGCTCTTTTTGCTCTTTCGGCATCGTTCGTCTCGCTCCACGGACAAGGCTTCCGTATTTCTGCTCGAGCTGAAAAAACTGCGGGAATGTCGCCATTAAACTCATCTCATCGATGTCGCCAGCATAAATGCCGGAAAGAAGCGGCTCGATGAGATTGTCCACCACTTCATCACCGAGACGGCGGCGGAAGAAGCGGCCGAGAGGCATATCACCATCGACTTTCACCGGCGGCAGCACGAAGTCAAGCGCCGCCCGCAGCTTTCCGATCGGGGAAAACAGTCCGGTCGTTAAAAACGGGGCGAGGCGCGTCGGAATGCCCATCACCGCTCCACCTGGAATTGGATAGAGTTTGCCGTTGACCAAAATGTACGATGTTCCGATCGCGTTATGAACAATCGCATGTTCAAGGCCGACTTCCTTCACAAGGCGAAATGCGCTCGTTTTCCGCGCCAAAAACGAGTCGGGGCCGCGTTCAATGACAAAGCCGTCGCGGACGACCGTCTGCACTTTTCCACCGAGCCGGTGCGTCGCCTCAACAAGTTTGCATGTAAGTGGGAGGCGTTGCTCTCGAACCGCTTTTTGCAAGTAGTAAGCGGCCGTCAAGCCAGTCATGCCGCCGCCGATGATGACGACCGTCCGTTGCCCTTCATTCATGTCGATCGCCTTCTTCCGCCCACCGCTTTAACACAACCGACGCCAATGCATCAATAAATAATGGATTCGTGTTGGGCATCTCCAGTCGGTAATAACGGGCGCCGATCTCTTCGGTCACTTGCTTGCATTCAATGTCGTTATCGTACAGCACTTCCAAATGATCGGCGACAAAACCGACGGGTGCATAAACGAACGACGTATAGCCGCGCTCTTGATGAAGCTGGCGCGTCAAGTCTTGTACGTCCGGCCCAAGCCATGGCTCCGGCGTCTGACCGGCGCTTTGCCAGCCGACGGCATAGTGGGCGACGCCGGCTTGCTCAGCGATTCGTTTCGCTGTATCTTCGAGCTGTGTTGGGTACGGGTCACCGGCTTGAATAATTTTTTCCGGCAAACTATGTGCGGATACGATCAGAACCGCTCGCTCCCGCTCATGTTCCGGCATGGCGGCAAAAGTCGCTCGCACTTGTTCCCCCCAATATTGCAAAAACTTCGGCTCATCATACCATTGATCAATCGTGTAAATGACCGGCCCACCGAGCTTTTCCGCTGCCGCTTTCGCCCGCTCATTGTACGAGCGAATGCTGAATGTGGAATAATGAGGGGCTAGGACGATCCCGACGGCTTCATGGATGCCGTCATCATGCATGCGCTCAACCGCCTCTTCAATGAACGGCTCAATATGTTTCAACCCTAAATACGCACGAAACTCCACTTCGTCCTGCATTTCGTTTAGCCGCTCCTCGAGCCTTTTCGCCTGCTCTTCCGTAATTTTCGCAAGCGGCGACAATCCACCGATCGCCCGGTAGCGCGCTTTTAAATCCTCGATTTGTTCTTGCGGCGGCTTGCGCCCATGGCGAATGTGTGTATAATACCGTTCAATATCATCTTCCCGGTACGGCGTTCCGTATGCCATCACGAGCAATCCCACCGTTTTTTTCACCATTGTGCCACCCCCTCATTTAGTTCATTGACGTATATTCGTGGATAAAAGCGGTCAGACGCTTCAGCGTCGCCGGCTGAACATCCGGAAAAATGCCGTGGCCTAAGTTGAAGATGTAGCCCGGCCGTTCCATCCCTTCGTCCAAAATGCGCTTCACCCGTTCTTCGATCACGTCCCACGGCGCAAGAAGCACCGCCGGATCCAAGTTGCCTTGAATCGCTTTCGCAATGCCTTGACGGCGCGCTTCGCGAATCGACAGCCGCCAGTCAAGGCCGATGACATCAAGCGGCAAATCGTTCCACTCATGCACCAAGTGACCGGCGCCAACGCCAAACATAATGAGCGGAGCCCCTTCTTCCCGCAAAGCGGCAAAAATGCGCACCATCGCCGGCTTGATAAACGTCCGGTAATCGTCAGCATTGACGGCGCCAACCCAAGAATCAAAAATTTGCACGGCGCTTGCCCCTGCCCGAATTTGCGCCCGCACATAACGGATGGTCATCTCAGCGAGCTTGTCCATTAAAGCGAACCACGCTTTCGGTTCAGCATACATGAACGCTTTCGTCTTATGATAATTTTTCGATGGACCGCCTTCAATCATGTAGCTCGCCAACGTAAACGGCGCCCCGGCAAACCCGATGAGCGGCACATCCAACTGTTCATTGACAAGGAGACGAATCGTTTCAAGCACATACGGCACATCATGTTCTGGATCAATCTCCCCAAGCCGCTCGACATCTTGAAGCGAGCGAATTGGATTCGCGATCACCGGCCCGACGCCGCCCTGAATCTCAACGTCCACGCCAATGGCCGGCAGCGGCGTCATAATGTCTTTATATAAAATGGCGGCATCGACGCCATATTGCTCAACTGGAAGTCTCGTGACGTACGCGCAAAGCTCCGGTTGATGCGTAATGTCAAACAGCGAATATTTTTCTTTCAGCGCCCGATACTCCGGCTGCGACCGTCCGGCTTGCCGCATATACCAAACCGGCACATACGGCGTTTGTTCGCCGCGGCAGGCGCGCAAAAATGTATCGTTGATCTGTCTTGCCATCTCCATCCGCCTTTCTATCCTCACAATCCCGTCAACGATTTCGCCTTTTCTTGCCTTCAAACATTGCCTATCTCCTTTTCACTATACAGCTTTCCGTCGCCAATGTATAGAGAAGAAGGCGAACTGTCAAAAAATCGACCGATTTTTCAGCTCATGCCCATTATAGCAAAAAAGCTGCCCCGGCCGCACGGGACAGCTTTCTGTTCAGATGAGAAACATGGCGACAACGGTCGTAACCACCAAACCGACAGCAACAGGGATGAGGTTGCGGCGCGCCAGCTCAAACGGGTCAACCCCGCAGATCGCTGCCGCTGGAATAAGCGCCCACGGAACGAGTGTGCCGCCGCCAACCCAAATGGCAGCGATTTGGCCGAGCGCCGTCAACGTCGCCGCTCCGCCGCCAATCGCTACAGAAAACAAATGAGCAACCGAACCGGCGAGCGAGATGCCGGAAAATCCGGAACCGTCAAGACCAGTAATGGCCCCGACGATCGTGAGCGTAACCGCCCCCACCTCATTGTTCAGCGGCACCGCATGAGCCAAGGCAACCCCTAAATCGTTGACGATGCCTTGCGATGCCTGCGGCAAATAGTCGCCGATGATTTTCACAAATCCCGCATCGCCAAGATAGAAAAACGCGGCGATCGGAATAACAGGTCCGAACACTTTAAACCCGAACTGAAACCCTTCAATAAAGTAATTGGTCACTTCCGCAAAACTTTCTTGCCGATGGGCGAGAACAGAGATGAGAATCAAAATGAAAATCGCCGTCCCACCGACCAAGGCGGTCGCTTCCCCGCCTTGCAATCGCAAATAAAACATCGCGATGACATCAAAGGCGAACAAAATCGGAATCAACAGCGCGAGCCATTTTTTCGTTTGCCCCGTCAGTAAATGGCCTGTTTTCTCCAGCGTCGAATCGACCGTTGCAGCCATTTCCGCCTCTCCGCTTGCAAGTCGCCCTCGCTTCATGTCACGACGCAGCAAGTAAAACGCAGTGACCGTTGTGACGGCCCCCATTACAAAAACAAGCGGCACGCTGGCAGCGATGACATCGCCGACCGGCAGCCCGGCGGCATCGGCCGTTAATTTCGGCGCCCCTTGGATGATAAAATCGCCGGAAAGCGCGATGCCATGCCCGAACAAGTTCATCGCCATCGCCGCTCCCAACGCCGGCAGACCGACGCGGACCGCTGCCGGCAACAGAACTGCCCCCATGAGAGCAACAGCTGGGGACGGCCAGAAAAACCAAGAAATGATCATCATCAAAATTCCGATCGTCCAATACGCCCAAGCTGGCGTACGAATGAAACGGACAAACGGCGAAACCATGACATCATTGATGCCGGTGGCCGACAATACTTTGCTCATCGCCACAATAATGGAGATGACTAAAATCGTCGGCAATAGCTCCGTAATGGCGTAAATAAAGCTGTTAAACACTCCGCTCACCGCTGCGCTCAACGAATGGGTAGCAACCGCCGCCAACAAAAAGATGCCGACAATGCAAATGAGTGATGTATCTTTGCGGGCGACCATAAACCCAATAATGAGCACAATGAACAGCAAGTAAATCCAGTGCAGCGCTACAAGCTCTACACCCATGAACCATTCCCCTTTCTTCCCAACTTCGAGTCCGACCCTACGGACATGCGCCCAGGCCGGCGTACTACAGCATATGAAGCGGGAAAAAAGGTGTGAAAGCTCGCATCGTCTCACGCCAAAAGAAAAAAGCAGGCGAAATCGTCGCTAGCGTCCGGCCTTCTGCCCATGCCGCAAGCGCACGTACCGCCCTGCCGACCAAAGCCCCCATATGTTTCCGCCAAACCAAGTGGCGAGCCAAAGAAGACCTGGGGAAACAGCCAACAGCACGAGATGGAATACCGTGTTCTGCCCAATGAGCAGAATGGAGAGCAACCGAACGGCCGCAGCATCGGATTGCTCCTGCGGCAACGGGTACAGCTGCGGCCATAGCGAATAGCGATGATGGGAAGGCAGCGCGGCCAGTTGAACAGCGGTCGCATAAAGAAACAGAAAGGCGATCGCCGCCCGCCCGTATTCGTGATCAACTACAGTGAGCAGAACACTTCCGAGCGCGGTGAGGCGGACATACAGGCCAATATACCCACCCACGCGCAAAAACGTGCGGGCATACAAATGAAAAAACACATGCCGCTTGTCGTACGGAATCAAAGCGAGCAGCGGATCGAGCCAGCGCCGACGCTTCGCCGCCTCCCGCCATTCCGAAACGTCGGTAAACAAGTTGGCCAGCCGATAAAACGCCGTTGCCGCTCGCTGTTCTTCGGCGATGATCCGTTCCCATTTCCACGTTTTCCCTCTCACCAGCCGTGACAAATAGATGGAAAGAGCCGCCATGAGCCCGACGACAACGACAAACAACGGCCATGGCGCCGCTGCCAGCGCCAAATAAACGAACACCGCCGCTAAGCTGAAGCGCGCGAATGCGCTAAAGCGATGAAAAGACGGATCAGCAATATAGCTCCCTTTCCAAGCGACCCATAAGCTCCATCCTTTGAAGCAGAATAGACCAAGCAAAAAAAGCGGCCATGACACCGGGGAAAAGCGAGCATGCAGTGGACCAGCCAACAACAAAAGCAAAGAAAGGCCGTACGCCTGCCATAACCATGAGACGAAAAACGCCCGCTGAATATACGGCCCCAGCCGTTCTTCCATCGGCAATAAAAACACCGTATCCGCTTCGCGGAACAACGTGCGCACCGACCCAGCGGCCTCCGCCCAACCGAACACAACAGCGGCAATAGCCGGATACGGAAACGAGTGGGGAAGCCCGGCCGCCCAGCGCTCGTACATGACCGCTAGACCACCAAGCACGACGAGCGAGCCGACGAGCAAATGGTCATTGAACATATAGCGCAAGTAGCGAATCCGTTTTCGCCATTCCGCTTGGAAACGCTGTTGCCAAAGGCGGCGTGCGTCAATCATGACGCATCATCCCTTGTCAAGGCAATATACAGTTCATCAAGCGACGCCCCCCGCAGCCCGAACTGGCGGCGAAGGTCATCGAGCGTTCCTTTTGCCCTGACACGGCCGTTGTGCAAAATCACAAACGAATCGCAATAGCGCTCTGCCGTCGCCAAAATGTGCGTCGACAACAAAATGCCCGCTCCCTTCGCTTTCTGTTCATTCATTCGCTCAAGCAGGGCGTGAATGGCAAGCGGATCGAGGCCGAGAAACGGCTCATCGATGATATAAAGCGGCGGTTCAAGCAAAAAGGCGCATACAATCATGACTTTTTGCTTCATTCCTTTCGAAAAATGAGCCGGAAACGAGGAAAGCCGCCGCTCCAAGCGAAACTCACGAAGCAACGGCGGAAGGCGGCGTTCATACTCCGCTTCGCTTAATCCGTACGCCATCGCCGCTAGACGCAAATGTTCCTCAAGCGTCAATTCTTCATACAACACCGGTGTTTCCGGGATATAAGCAAACTGCCTCCGATACGTTTCCGGTCCGTCCGCAAGCCGATGGCCGTTGATGGAAATCGTGCCGCGGCGCGGTTCCATCAAACCGATAATATGTTTGATCGTCGTGCTTTTGCCTGCTCCATTTAGGCCGATCAAGGCGACCATTTCGCCGCGATCGACCGCAAACGTCACGTCTTCAAGCACGTTTTGCGCCGTGTAGCCTCCGGATAGATCCTTCACCTGCAAAAGCGTCATCGTCTGCTCCCTTTCCGTTTCGGCGTTTATCCCCATTGTACCAAACCATAGCCTCGCTTACCAAAAAAAGATCACGCCGTTCTTTTGCATAAACTCACTCAAGCCGGGCATGATAAATAGCGAAGAGGGGATGAGGGATCAAAAAGTCGATGGACGATCCATCTGAAATGGGGTGTTCGTCAAAGACACCGTTGTGAGCCGCAAAACGTTGTAAACGTTCCTAGGGAGCGACCATCACATTCGTTGCTGGGAAGCAACGAGCCTTTCCAAAGGGGATGGTCACGTTGAACAAAGGAAGCGCTCACGCCGAAACGACTTTTGCTGCAAATGGGGTGTTCATCAAACGCACATTTGCTTGAGCCATCCTCTCCCCTTTTCACCAACCGGGATGGATCCTGCGTTGCGGGATTACATCCCGGTTTTTTTATGGTAAAATGGAGAAAACGGGAAGGAAAGGGTGACCACAGTGAGCGATTGCATTTTTTGCAAAATCATTAACAGCGAATTGCCCGCGGCGAAAGTGTACGAAGATGACCATGTGCTCGCATTTTTGGACATCAGCCAAGTGACAAAAGGGCATACGCTTGTCATCCCGAAAGTACATACGGAAAACATTTTCTCCCTCACACCAGAGGCGGCCGGCCAACTGTTTCGCGTAGTGCCGACGATCGCCAATGCGCTCAAGCGAGCATTTTCTCCGGTCGGGCTCAACTTATTGAACAACAACGGTGAGCAAGCGGGACAGACGGTGTTCCATTACCATCTTCACCTCATTCCTCGCTACGGCAAAGGGGATGGGTTTGGCGCAGTCTGGAAGTCGCATGCGAGCGACTATACGACCGCTGACCTGCAGGCGATCGCTGCCACAATCCGCGAACGGCTCGGGTGATCTCCAACAGCAGAAAGGCCAAGCCCACAAATAAAAAACGGAAGCAGGGATGTCCCGCTTCCGTTTTTACTGTTTTCCTTGCTCCCCGATCACATCTTGCAAATCTTTGTCTTTGATCTCAACACCGGCGTCTTTCACCAGTTTGTCCACTTTTGACTGCATCGTCGCAGGATCAAGCTTGTTCCGTTTGACTTCAAACGCAATTTCGTCTTTCATTTCGTTGAACGATTTTTTCTTTTCTTTGTCCGTCACTTTAATAATATGGTAGCCGTAATCCGTTTTCACCGGATCGCTCACTTCGCCGACTTTCAGCTTATAGGCGGCTTCTTCAAACTCCTTGACCATTTTCCCAGGGCCAAACCAGCCTAAATCGCCGCCGTTGGACGCCGAGCCCGGATCTTGGGAATATTCTTTAGCCAACTTGGCGAAATCCTCGCCTTTATCAAGCTTCGCCTTTACTTCTTTTGCTGTTTTTTCATCTTTGACCAAAATATGGCTGGCGCGAATTTTCGGCTTGTAGTTGTCATAATACTCCTTCAGTTCTTTCTCCGTCACTTTTATGTCTTCAACAGCCGCTTTCGTCCGCAGCAAATCGAGCTTGACCATTTCGCGGATCACTTTTTCTCCGTTCTGCTGCACGGCCAAATCATATTGCGTTCCATACGCTTCCTTGATCCGTTCGATTTCGCGGTCGATCTCTTCATCGGTTACCTTGTATTTTTTGCTCAACACTTTTTCGTCGATCAAATCACGAAGGACGGACTTGCCGACGCGCTCTTTCATCTCATTGTAAAATTCGTCTTTCGTAATATTGCCGTTTTTCGTTTCCACAATCACTTCGGAACCGTCGTTATTGCAGGCCGACAAAACCATGAGCGAAACGACGGCAGCGGCCATCATCCATTTTTTCATTCGTTTCACAACTCCTACATCTTTTTTCGATTGAACATTCCCGCGCTTTCAAGCGGCGCAGATCGAATGGCGCCCACGGAACAACATGTTCGCCTCTTCAACCACGACAATAACTATACCATATTTCCAGAGAAAAAAAAACCTCTTTCCGTTTTAGTCATCCGCCCATAACATGCACGCTTGCCATACATATGATGAGGATGAAGCGCTCGACAGGCTTCTTCTTGCCGAAAGGGGGTGTTACAATGAGCGCACCTTACTCCGGAGGCTTTGCGTTGATTGTTGTGCTGTTCATTTTGTTGATCATCGTCGGCTGCGCCTGCGTCATTTACTAAACGAAAGCGGGTGCTCCCTCAAAAAGGGAGCACCCTTTTTGCCGCCTTCCTTAAAGAAAACGGCATTGGAGCTTTCTGCGCCAGCACCGCCGCACCCACCAAAAACATCATGTAAACAACACTTCAAAGTAAGAAGAGATTAATAAAATCGTAATAAGGACATTGATCGTGCGAAAAACCGCCGGCTGCTGCTCTTCGGGGATGTCACGCTGCGCGCAAAGTGAGTGTGTGAGCTGGTTGATAAAAAATAAGACCGTAACCGCCAGGAGGATGAAATAAAACACCAAAGCTGTTCCCCTCCTCTTCGATCTTCGCCAAACGCCGCCCATGGCTTTAACTTTACATCGTTCACGTCTGGAAATCAATCATTTTTCGTTTTCCGGACCCAAACCGATTTTTCTATTGGTGAATGCGCACAAATTCGGTAAAATATACGTAAAAACGGTCACATTTTCGTCACCAAAAGGAGAACGATATATGGAATCGTTGGAAAAGCGAGTGGCCAAACTGGAATTTCACCAGTCCCTGTTGATGGAAATGATCGACGAAACGAAAAAACCATTTTATTCCCTTATCATCCGCGCTGATTTGACCAAAGAAGAAGTCGACGCCCTCCTGGCGTTTTGCCAAGAGCTTGCCGACCAATACGAACAGCAAAAAGCGGAAGGGTTGACGATTTTCACTCCCCTGCTCGTGCAGTTTGCTGGAATGCTTCATCCGAACCTTCCGCTGGAACAGACAATTGACGCTCTTTTGGCCCAACAAATGTTTGTCCCGCTGATGACCGAGCTGAAAACGCTCATTCGCACCATCAGTTAGCCTGGCTGGCCAATTCTTTCTCATGCTCTTCCGTTTTCGGCTTTCGCTTGACAAGTTTGCCGTCCTGCTCGATAAAATCTTCTTTAATGTTTTCAAACGCCCGCTCGAAAATTTCCATGAAATCATCGCCATAAATGTTGCGGACGATGCACATCATTTCTAAAATTTCTGGAAACTTCCCGTACAACTCGCGCAACGGCAACGCCCCATTGAAAACGGCATTTTTCGTCGGGTCATACGTCTCCATCAGCTTCATCAACACTTCTTCGCCTTTTTCCGTCAACTCAATGTACGTATTGCGCTTGTCATCCTGTTTTTTGGAAAACGAAAGCAATCCTTTTTCTTCTAATTTTTTTGAGAAGTTGAACGCCGTCGATACGTGCATCACGCCAAACTTGGCGATTTCCGAAATCGAGGCTCCCTTGAAATGATAGGCGATCCATAAAATGTGATGTTCGTTAATGTTCAAGTCAAACGGCTTGATCCACCGTTGCCAATCTTTTTCAATCGATTTCCATAACGCTTTGCTCAACTGGGCAATTCGTTGGCTGAATAACATCGCCTCTTTGATGGAATAATGCTGTTCTGTCGCTTTCATTGTTCCACCCACTCTTCCCTCACCGTATTTTTTACTCTCCATTATATCAATAAAACAAAAAGGAATAAAGACAAAAGTATTTATTTTTATGATTTTTTTTGCATATTCATAGTAGTAAACATAAGGCGCTTGGCGCATACAGGAGGAGAATGCCATGGTGTATATACAATGGCTGCTTATCGTCTTCGGATTCTTATTTTTCTGTCTTTTTATAAACGCATTTGTTACCTTATGGAAAGCGCGGGCGTACCCACCGAAAGCATTGCTGAAAGAACGGACTTTGCGCTATATTGGAATAGCGTCCATTTGCTTGCTCACTGCTTGGCTTCTCAGCTATGTCTAATATATATCAGAAATGAATGGAATGGGAGGAATTTTTTTCTTATCCCCTCTCTTTGATAGCAAAAAACCCGACCAGCAATGATCGGGTTTTTCGCCGTCTACACGTGCGCTGTAACGTTCATCCGTCGGAAAATCGATGATGCGATCGGATAGATGATGGCCATCGCCACTGCGTTCAACGCCGCTGTCGGCAGCACGATGGTGACAAACAGCGCCGAAAACGTCGCTCCGCCTGGCAACCCGACAAACAAGAGCGCTGCTGCCAAAAACACTGCGCCGGAAATCGCTGTGCCGACGGCTGCCAACACCGCGGCCCCGATGACCGTTTGGCTATATGTTTTCATCAAAGCCGCTAAGGCAAACACAACAAGGGCGGTGATGATTTTATCGATCATATTCGGCAGCTGCCCACCCGGAAACGTCGTCGTCATGGCTGAGATCAAACCGGTGACGACACCGACAAGGCCGACCGCTTTGACGTTTGGAAAAAGCAAAATCGCCAAAAACATCATCGCCAGCATCATATCCGGCTTCATTCCGAAAAACAATCCCGGAATAACCGCATGCAACACGGCTCCGATTCCGACTAACAGCGCCATCGATACTAATGCTCTCACATTCATGCTCATCTCTCCTCTTCTCTCCTCATCTATATGCTCAAGAATTTTTTTATCATTATATCACTTTGCAGTGTAAAAGTGAAGAAGAAATTTTCAGGCAAAACGGCGGCGGAACTCGTTCATAAATGACGCAAGCGCTTCGCACGCCTCAAGCGGCACCGCGTTGTAAATCGACGCCCGGCAACCGCCGATCGATCGGTGCCCGCCAAGCCCGACAAACCCACGTTCTTTCGCCTCGGTGAGGAACGTTTTCGTCAGCTCCGCATTGGGAAGCGTAAAGGTGACGTTCATAAGCGAACGGCTTCCCTTTTCGGCGTGCGGTTTGTAAAAGCCGCCGCTTTCATCAATCGCCTCATACAGCACGGCCGCCTTTTGCCGGTTGCGCTCTTCCATCGCCGCCACACCGCCTTGCTCTTCGACCCATTCGAGCACGAGCGACAGCATGTAAATCGCAAACGTCGGCGGCGTGTTGTAAAGCGAATTGCTCTTCTGGTGCGTCCGGTAATCGAGCATCGTCGGCAGCCCGTCCGGGATGCGTTCAAGCAAGTCATTGCGGAGAATGACGACCGTGACTCCTGATGGGCCGAGGTTTTTTTGCGCCCCGGCGTAAATGAGGGCAAACTGGCTGACGTCAAACGGGCGGCTTAAAATATCGCTCGACATATCCGCGACCAAGTCAACCGGTGTGTTCGGGAACGCCTGCCATTGGGTGCCGAAGATCGTGTTGTTTGACGTGATATGGACGTAGGCGGCGTTTTTCGGCCATTGGACGTCGTCAAGCGACGGAATGTATGTGTAGTTCGCTTCTTTGCTCGAAGCGACGACCGTTGTCAAACCGATTTTTTGCGCTTCCTTCAGCGCTTTTTCCGACCACGCCCCCGTCAGCACATAACAGCCGATTTTCCCTTCCGTCAGGAGGTTCATCGGCACCATCGAAAACTGCAAGCTCGCCCCGCCTTGCAAAAATAAAATGTCATAGCCGTCCGGCACGTTGAGAAGCCGCTTGAGCCGCTCTTTCGCCGCATTGTGCACAGCCTCGTATTCTTTGCTCCGATGGCTTAATTCCATGACCGACATGCCGGTGTTTTGAAAATTAAGCAGCTCTTTTTGCGCCCGCTCAAGCACCGGAAGCGGCAGCGCTGACGGGCCGGCGTTGAAGTTGTATGCGCGTTTCATCGTCATCCCTCACTTTGCCTCCTGGTAGTCCATGATATTATTATCCTAACACGATTCGAAAAAAAAGAAAGGGAATTTTTCGAAAAAAGCGCTTTCAAACGAAATCTTCCAAAAAAGAAAGCCCCTGCTATTGCAAGGACTTGGCCTGTTTCCGCCGTTCCCGTTCCTGGCGGATGCGTTCCATGTAAACTTCGCCTTCTTTTTCAATGAACGCCTCGTCAATTTCCCGCTCGCGCGCCGCCGTTTTTACGGTCATATAGCCGCTGAAAATAATGCCGGCAACGACCAAATACACCCACCAAGGCAAACTGAGCATCGCCATTCCCCCTTGTATGCTTGTCTTAGTACACTATACGCGCAAAAAGGGGGCAGTATGCATGGAGAAAGAGGCGGGAATGCCGCCTCTTTCTCAGGGACAACGCTTATGCATCGTTTCGTTTTGGCTTCTTTTCCACCTTCGCCTTCTTCCATTGACGGCGCAACTCTCTCAACTCTTCTTTCGCCTGTTCGTATTGGGTCTTCGGGACGATTTCAATGACCGGTTCGATCATGATCCATCCCTCCTTTTCCGCCCCTACTCTTTACTACCCGCGTTTTTTGGCTTTGAAACAGACAAAAACGCTGGTTTGTAAAACGAGCGGTTGTCAAGGGCAAAAACGCGTTCCGTAAACTCGCCCGGCTTCACCTTCTCGAGCGCGCGGTCGATCATCGTAATTTTCGCATCCAAATTGTCAATGTAATGAAGCACCTCAGCTTCTTTGACGAGCGGCGGCTTCGGGCTGCCCCACTCCGCCTTGCCGTGATGCGCGAGCACAAGATGCTGCAAAATGACGACTTCTTCACCTTGGATGCCGAGCTGCTCCGCTGCCTTGCTGATCTCGCTCACTATGATCGAAATGTGTCCGAGCAAATTTCCTTCAAGCGTATACGCCGCCGATACCGGGCCGGACAACTCGATTACTTTGCCAAGGTCATGCAAAATGACGCCGGCATAAAGCAAATCTTTATTGAGCGAAGGATACAGGCGAACGAGCGCCTTGGCGAGTTCAAGCATCGACACAACATGGTACGCTAGTCCGGAGATGAATTCATGATGGTTTTTCGTCGCCGCTGGGTACTCAAAAAACTCCTTTTCATATTTTTTTAACAAATGACGGGTAATGCGCTGAATGTTTGGATTTTCCATGGCAAATATGTATTCCATCACTTTCGCCTTCATTTCCTCACGGCTAATCGGAGCCGTCTCCAAAAAGTCATCGACGCGCACAGCATCGCCTGAATGAGCGGGACGGATCGAACGGATGCGCAGCTGCAGTTTTCCCCGGTAGTTATGAATATCCCCTGCCACTTTGACAATGCACTCCGGCACATAGCGCTGCTCATCGTCCGGAGAGACGTCCCATAACTTTGCTTCAATGTCGCCGCTTTTATCTTGCAAAATCAAAGTTAAAAACGGCTTGCCGTTGCTGGCAATGCCTTTCGTCGCCGATTTAATGAGAAGAAACAAGTCAACTTGTTCCCCGACTTCATAGTGAATGATCCCTTTTGCCACTTCGTTCTCCTCCGTTTCTCCGTACGTACCTTCTAGTATATCATAACGGGTAGAGGGCAAAAAGAAAGCCTTGCCGAAACGGCAAGGAAACATTGGTCCAAGCGTCCTGCCATGCTGTTCATTTTTTTGTTAACTGAACAGCCTGTCTCATATCCTTAAAAATGTTCATTCGTCCATACATCAGCACGCCGCCTCGATACACTTTGGCGCCAAAGTAGATCAGCAAGGCAATCGTCGCCGCTAAAAGCGCGAGGCTGAGCGCCACTTCCCATCCCGGCACGGAAACGAGGCCGATGCGCAAAAACATGAGCATCGGAGCGAAAAAGGGGACAAACGAGGCGCCGGTCACAAACGCCGACTCTGGCACATTCAAGCCAAACATCGCGATCATAAACGCAGCGACAACCAACATCATGACCGGCGTAATCGCCGGCTGCACATCTTCAACCCGGCTGACGAGCGAACCGAGCACGGCAAATAACACCGCGTACAAGAGGTAACCGAGCAAGAAAAAAACGAGTGCGTACACAAATAGCGATGCCGGCACGTGGTCAAATCCGAGAAAACGCCACACTTCCCGCCCACTCGTTTTCAACGCGGCGAAAGCGACGGCAAAAAAAACGAAGAATTGCGTCAAGCTGACCAAAGCAACGCCGATGATTTTGCCAAACAACTGTTGAACCGGGGAAACGCTCGAAACTAAAATTTCCATCACACGCGACGATTTTTCCGTCGCCACCTCCGTCGCGATCATTCCTCCATACATCAAAACAAACATATACATCGCGAAAAGAAGGACATAAACAAGAGCGCGTGCTTGATTCAACTCCTCTTCCGTCTTCGCGTTTTTTTCCAATGCCACCTTCTGGAACGGAACTGGTTTGTAAAGCTCAGCCATTTGTTCATCCGTCAGGCCGAGCTTAGCGGCTGAAAGCGCCGTTTTCAACTGGCTCAGCGCTCGTTCCAGCTCCTCCGGTGTCTGATTGTCCACAATCGTATTGGCATAATACACCGCTTCCGGCAATCCTTCCGCATCCATGGACAAGACGAGCAATCCGTCCCATTTGCCTTCTTTGACGGCTTCTTTCGCTTCGTTTTCCATATCAGTAATTTTCGTCAACGCAATTTGGTCATGGCTTACCTGCTTCTCAAGCGGACCATACAACGATCCCGTGCGATCAATGACCGCGACATGAGTCATTTCATCACCGCTGAAAAACTCGATGATCGACTGAATATTGGCCAGCCCGATGATCAACAGGCAAGTGATGGCGGTGGTCACAAGAAATGCTTTCGCCCTCAGCTTCGTTCCATACGTATGCCCCAACACAAGGAAAAACTTATTCATACGCCGCACCTACTTTTTCAATAAAGATATCATTCAGAGACGGTTCCTCCAAGGCAAACAGGCGAACCGCGACTTTTCCTGCTATATGGCCGAGTATCGCTTGTGCCGTCTCCTCATTGGCAATTTGCAGCCGCACCCCTTCCGCCGTCCGCTTCCACTGCAAAATGCCAGGAAACCGCGCCAATTCTTCAAACGGCCCATCTCCTTGAATGACAAGGATTTGTTTGCCAAACGAACGTTTCAGTTCACGGAGCGCTCCAGCCACCACCGCGCGGCCGCGGCGCAAAATGCAGACATGCTCGCACAACTCTTCCACATGTTCCATGCGATGACTCGAGAAGACAATGGTCGTGCCGTTCCGTTTTAAATCGAGCACCGCTTCTTTCAACAGCTCAACGTTCACTGGATCAAGGCCGCTGAATGGCTCATCCAAGATTAACAGCTTCGGTCGATGAAGCACAGCAGCGATAAATTGGATTTTTTGTTGGTTGCCTTTCGAAAGCTCCTCCACTCGCTTGTTGGCATAATCGCGGATATGGAAGCGCTCAAGCCAGCGGTCGATTTCCGGAAGAATATCCGTCTTCTTCATTCCACGCAACCGTCCTAAATACAAAAGCTGCTCTTGCACTTTCAGCTTCGGGTACAACCCGCGCTCTTCCGGCAAATAGCCGATCAGATGGCTTTTTGAGTAATCAATCGGTTCGCCTTGCCAACGGATCACCCCTTCCGTCGGGAGCAGAAGGCCTAAAATCATGCGAAAGGTCGTCGTTTTGCCCGCACCGTTCGCCCCGAGCAATCCGAACATCTCCCCTTCTGGAACCGTCAACGTCAAATGGTCGACGGCCGTCGCCTGACCAAACCGTTTCGTCACCTCAATGATCTCTAAACTCATCCACATTCCCCCAAAGTAAAACAAATTTTCCACTCACACTATTAAAACGTGCAGTCTCAAAAAAAGTTTCAGACAGAGGCAGGAATTTGCCGATCCGATCTCTAATGAAAGAGAAATGAATGATGATTCAGCGAAAGGAGAGGATCGCATGCCGACATATACGTTAACCGCTTTTGAACGCGACGGGGAAAAATTGCTCGATGAAACGTTTGAAGCGGCCAATGATGAAGAAGCGAAAAAAATTGGTGAACAAAAGCTGCGCGAGCGCGGCTGTTGGGACAAAACACACCGCTGCGTCAATGCCAGCGGCAAGCTCATTTTATTTCACCGCTAATCCAAACACCCCGGGGTTGTTCCCGGGGTGTTGCCATTCAACCAAATATTTCCTTTAACATATTGATTTTTTCTTCCGTATATTCAGCGAAATGCTCATTGTACACTTTCGGCTCTTTCGGGTTCGCCTGGCGAGTGATTTTCCGCGTTTTCGGATCAACGAATTTGCTTGACGCCCCGCAGCCAAGGCCGATGATCGACTGCTGCTCTTCCATGATCATAATGTTGTATATGCTCTCTTGCCCTGGCAGCGCGTAGCCGACGTTTTCAAGGTTGCCGAGAATGTTTTTTTGTCGATACAAATAGTAAGGGACATAACCGTGTTCCTTTGTCCATTCTTGGGCCGCCTTCATCATCGCCTGCACTTCCTCGCGGCTGGCGACTTTGTACTTTTGTTTGTTCTTTGTCATTTCCGACGCCCGCTTAAACGACAGCGTATGGATGGTGAGCGATTCCGGCATGAGCCGCTCCGTCTCGGCGAGCGTATGCGTAAATTCCGCCAGCCCCTCGCCGGGCAGTCCAATGATTAAATCCATATTAATGTTGTTCATCCCCATTTGCCTTGCTAAATGAAACTTGTTGATCGTCTCTTCGACCGTATGATGGCGGCCGATCGCTTTTAATGTTTCCTGAATGTAGGACTGCGGGTTGATGCTGATGCGGTCGATCCGCCATTTTTTCAACACGTCAAGTTTCTCTGGTGTAATCGTATCCGGACGCCCGGCTTCGACCGTGATTTCGCGGACGCGATCGACATCTGGAAAGACGTCATACATATGGGCGTACAGCCGATCCATCTCGTCGGCCGTAATGCTCGTCGGCGTCCCGCCGCCGTAGTAAATCGTTGTGATGCGGATGCCGCGCTCGCGCAAAAAGCGGCCGACTGCCTCCATTTCATAATGGAGGCCAGCCAAAAAGGCGTCAACCGACCCTTGGCGGCCGTTGATGGCGTACGCCGGAAATGTGCAATAGGCGCATTTCGTTGGGCAAAATGGAATGCCGATATAGATGCTCACTTCATGGGCCAAATCGTATAAATCCGGAACGACCGCGAGCTGACGATCCACGATCGCTTGCATTAATTCGATTTTTTCGTTTGTCACTAAATACTCTTCAGCCAGCTTCCGGTGCGCCTCTTCTTTCGAAAGGCCTGAGCGCAAAAGCTGATGAAGCAGCTTGACCGGACGGACGCCGGTCAGCACGCCCCACGGCTGAATGAGGCCGGTAAATCGCTCCAACAGCGTCAAATAGACATGCAAAACGGCGTTTTTCAGCTGCTTTTCGTACATTTTCCCGTCAGCGCCCGCCGGCGCGCTTCGTTCATGGCTCGCCTCTTCGACGCGCCCGGACGTCTTGTCGAGAAGCGTCCCAAAAACAGCGATGCACCCGTTTTCTTTAACGGAAAACATAGCGGCCATATCAGCCTCGGGAAGCGGCTCCAACGACAGCTCCGGCGCTTCGAAAAACAGCTCAGTCATCACTTCGAGCGGGCGCTGAAATCGTTCCGGATGCGGCAGTCCTTGAATTTCGATCCGCACGTTCATCACCTTTTCTTTCAAACTTCTTTCAGTGTACTGAACGGCTGTTTCCTTCGTCAAGCGGAAGAATGCACCTTTCGTCGACTTTACGGAAATGCCTCCAGCCCCACCAACCAAATAAAAAAGCCGGGCATTCGCTCCCGGCCTCATTTTGAAACAGTCAACTCCCATCGACGGCTCACCGTTTTGTTTTTAGTTTTTGCAAAAACTCGATTCGCTGTTGTTTGCGAAAATGCTCTTTTACCATATAAGCAACGCCGAGCTGTTCATTCGAACGCGTCACCCAATCGGCCGCCCGCTTTACCTCGAGCGGCGCATTGCCCATGGCAACGCCAAGCCCAGCCGCTTCAATCGCCGGCAAGTCATCAAGCCCATCGCCAATCACCACCGTTTCTTTCAACGATACGCCGATATGTTGAGCAAGCCGGCGCAATCCAGCAAGTTTGGACACTCCTTGGGGGACAACTTCCATTTTTCCGTTTGACTGCATAATCATATCAATGCCGGGAATCGCTTTGCCCAGCAGGACCGCGGCTTCATCCCGTTCGGCATCGCTGGCAAAATACACATCTATTTTCGGAACGGCAATCGGTTCGTCCATCAACACGTCGCCAAGCGAGTCGACAAATTGGGTCGGATAGAAAAACGGATCGCTTGAGGAGAGAACCGTCTGCACAACAAGGTTTTTTTTCACTTTCTTCCGATTGCCGAGCGAATACCGCTCATGCATGAGACGGATGTTGCAGTTGAAGTTCTCCAAAATTTGCACAATGTTAAACGTTCTTTCTTCAGGAATCGCGGCGTCAAACAGCCGATCATCAAGCGTTCGGGCAATCATCGCTCCTTGGAATGCAATGAGCATCCCATCAAGCCGCAGTGCTTTCGCCACTTTGCGGGCGGAAAGTAAATTGCGGCCCGTGATTAACGTAACATAAACGCCTTTTTTCTTGACGTAGTCGACCGCCTCTTTCGTTTCGCGCGGCAGGCGGCCGTTGTTTTTTAAAATCGTTCCGTCAATGTTGAGCGCCAACAGCTTATACACGGCTGTCTCCCCCTTTTGTCCGTCTCAACCTCTCTTGCCGCCGCAAGCTTGCTGGCGGCTTTGCATTCCTTATCATTTTCATGACTATGATGAGACAGACAAAAAAAGAACACCCGACCGGGTGTTTTTCCTATCTTCTTTCCATGAATGAACGGTGCAACTCCTCAAGCGGCTTCATGGCGATTTGCTGAACCTCGGCGATGGTCATGCTCATCCGCTGCTCAAGCGCCATCAGGCGGGCGAGTTTCTCATGTTGCTGGGCGAGCGCCATCGCCTTTTGCGCCTGATCGATTTCATCCGGCGAAATGGCCGCTCCGCGCATCTGTTTTTCATGGAGCCGGAGCTGGATGTCGCGGACATCAGCGAACATCCGATAAGCGGTTTCATCCCGTCGGACGTCCTCGTACGCCCGTTTCAGCTGCTGAAACGGCTCACTTGCCCGAATCGCCTGCTCGAGCTGCCTAGCGAGCGCATGAAGGGTTTCAGACATAAAAAGTGCCTCCTATACAAATATCATTCACGTTCTAACGTATGCACCACCCGGCGGAGATATTACAGCCATAAGCTGATGAGCCCTTGGACAGCGCCGATCAGTCCGCCAAGCAAGGCGCCCAAATACGTAATCATCTTTAGTTCACGGCGGGCGATCGATAAAATGATCGCTTCCAACCGTCGCAACGAAAATGACTCTACTTGTTCACGGACGATATCTTCAAGCTCAAGCTGCGCCACGATTGCCTCAATCTTGCCGCTAAGCAGGCGGCTGACTGCTTCCGCCGCCTGCGGGATGAGACGACCAAACAAGGGCTGTTCGTATGGGGCGAGCAGTTCGGCAAGCGGACGGTTCAGCCATCCGCCGCTTTGCACCAAGCGGCGGACAGCGGACCGCACCGCCTCATCGATGCGCCGGCGACCGATCATCTCTTCCACGGTGGCGAGCGGACAGTCTAACCATTTGTTCCACTCCGTCCAAAGGAGGCGGGAGAGCGCCTCTCTTGTGGCAGCATGGCGTAAAACTTTATCGAGCTCCGCCTGCACTTTGTCGACGAAATTGACATTGCCAAGCAACATTTGCAACATATTTCCAACCATCCCGCGCTCTTGGAAAAAGCGCTGAATCATGCCGGAAAGCTGTCGTTTTCCTTCCTCTGTCCGAAAATAGTCCAACGCCCGGTCAGCCAAATAGCCAGCCAAACTCTCGATGCGCACTTCCATCGTTTGTTTCAACTCCGCCGGCAATACATCGCGGATCGGCCGCAAACGCCACGTTTCGCTCCACCGCTCATACACCCGCTCGGCTTGCGCAGCCGCCAATGCCTCCAACCGCTCAGCCGGAGAGCGGACACCAAAGCGTTCAAGCAACTCGACCAGCGTTTCACGACGCGCCAGCCACTGCCGAAGCCGCTCCTCTCCCCAATCGGCCATATGCGCCGTAAAGGATGGATCCATGAGTTTGCGCCGCAATCCTTCCGGCGTCACCAAATGCTCAACGACCGTTTTCCCGAGCTGTTCGGCAAGCTCCCGCCGCCGCTTTGGAATCAATCCCGGCGTAAACGGCAATCGTTTTCCAAACACGTACATCGGCTCATATGGGCGAAACAGCATCACGATGGCGATAAAGTTCGTCACCCCGCCGATGAGCGCCCCGACCGCCACCATAAACAGCAAATAAACGAATGTTTCCATCCTCTTCTCCTTCCGTCTCCGCCGCTGTCACCAAACGGCGTGCGTCATCATACGATGGCGATATAAACGTTTGCCTAATTGTTCATTATAGATCTTGCCTGACGAATGCGCAAATGAGGGACTGCGATGAGCAAACAACGAACGATGGCCGTGCTGACGGAAATCCATGAAACAAGGGAACGGGCTGCCTTTGGATCCATCCATCATTTTTGTGAGGAATTGGCAGAATATGCTAGAAAGCGTGGTCTCTTTTTTTACGTGTCTTCGCCGCCGCTTTACTTAGAGGGAGTCGGCTATCAGTGGACCGGAAGCGGATGGGACAAAGGAGACGTGCCTCCAGCCGATGTTGTTTACAATCGCCTTCACTCGCGCAAGTTCGAACGCTCCCCTTTGTTTGCTGAGCTGCTCGCGCGACTGGCTGAGGAAAACGGAGTAATGTTCAACCATCGCTTTTTGCATAAATGGGAAGTACATTGCCATTTTGAGCGGCACGAGTACTTGCACCCGTACTTGCCGAAAACGGCGCTCTGGAGCGGTCCAAATACGCTTGAGGCGTTTCTTGACGCTTTCCCATCCGTCTTTCTCAAGCCGATCTATGGCAGCCAAGGGCGAGGGATTTTCTGCCTCCAACATTCGGACGACGGAATTTGTCTTCGCCATTCCACTTCTGCTTCAATGGCCGTATATCGTTCGCTAGACGCTTTCGTCTCCGCTTTGCGGCAACAAATCCGAACGCCGATGATCATCCAACAAGGGCTTGAGCTTCGCACCCTCGACGGCCGACCGGTCGATTTTCGCCTGCTTTGTCATCGCGTCCGCCACAATGATTGGCGCGTCACTTCCGCCGTCGCCCGCGTAGCGCCGCCCGACCAGTTTGTCGCTAACCTTGCCCGCGGCGGAGAACTGATGGCGGTTAATGATGTCTTGCGAACGTGGTATCCGAGAGCTGACGCGTTCCAGCAAAAACAGCTTTTGAAAGAAATCGCACTGGAATCCGCCGCCGTTCTCGCCTCGGAAGCGGAAGGACTGTATGGAGAGTTTGGTGTTGATCTTGCCATTGACATCCATGGCCAGCCGTGGATCATCGAGGTGAATACGAAGCCGTCGAAACAGACGGATATGACCGCTTCCTACCAATCAGTCCGCCCGTCGGCGAAGGCGATCATCGACTATAGTTTGACATTGATGGAAGAAAAGGAGTGAACCGTTTTGCTTTCACTCGGTTTTGTCACCCTTGAGGAACAGCAAGACTACACGTATTGCACTGAGGTAGCGAAACGCGCCGGACGCTACGGTATTTCCGTCTGCCGCTTTTCACCGCTTGACATCGATCCACAGACGGAAAACGTCCGCGGCTTTCTCTTTCAAGAGGAAACGAACGAATGGACAAACGCCGTCTTTGCCATTCCGCCATTTTTATATGACCGCTGCTTTTACGGCAATGATGAACGGTCCAAAAAAGCAAAACCGATTATGAGCTGGTTGAAGCAGCGACCTGACCTCACGTTTTTAGGCTATGGCCTGCCGGGCAAATGGGACGTATATGAAGCACTCTCCTCACACCCGCTCTTGTCCGCATACGTGCCGCCGACTGTCCGTCTTGAGCGCGCCGGTGATGTGCTTGCGCTTCTCCGCCGCGAACAAGCCGCCATCGCCAAGCCGGTGCACGGCTCCGGGGGACGCGGTATTTGCATCTTTCAAAAGAAAGGGAAGGCGCTGTCCGTCCAAGACAGCCACGGTCAAGAACAGGCCGTCATTGCCCGCCGAAGCGAGCTGGAACAGCTCCTCGCCTCTTGGATCCGCCGCGGCGAGTATGTTCTGCAGCCATTGCTTCAGCTATCGACCCCGGATGGTGAACCGTTTGACTTCCGCATTCTTTTGCAAAAGGATGAAAACGGACGCTGGGTGGAACGAGTGCGGGCCGTGCGAGTCGGCCGACCGGGGGCATGGGTGGCCAACGTCCGTGCCGGGGCGGACATTCGTCCTTTTGCCGAGTGGCTCGATCGCCTTTCCTCTTCAAAACGCCTCTTCGTGCTCGATGGTGTTGAGACGATCATCCGCACACTGCCAGCTTATGTAGATCGCACGTTCGGTCCTTTGTTCGAAATCGGTTTGGATCTTGGCGCGACCGACAACGGGGCGGTGTGGATTTTGGATGTCAATTCCAAGCCAGGGAGAAAAGTGGCGCATCTTCTCTCCACAGAGCAACAAAACGAACTGTACGAAGCGCCGCTTCGATATTGCCTGTTTTTAGCCAGAGGAGTGAAAAGTCAATGACCTACACGCTGATCATTGACGAACAACAAACGAATACGGTGATCCTTCCCGCCACGATCCAAGCATCTGGGCAAACATCGGCCGCGTTCGGCAGCCTTGTCGCCCCATGCCGGGTCATTTCTTCCCCTCGCCTCACCGACCGTGTGATTGTGGCACATGACGTCGCTCGATGCTTGTCGATCCCGTTTGCCGCTGATGTCCATGTCTTTTTGACCGATGAGGTCGTTCACTTCGGTCCGCTTGTCGGCATTTTGACCGCCGGATTCACAAAGTCGTCCCACCGACCGGTTGGCAGCCGGAGCTTCTTTTTCGCCAAGCTGCTGGCGCAAGAAAAGCAAGTCGGCGGATTTGCCTTTTTGTTTGGCGCGCCCCATATTGATTGGGAAAACGGCATGACGAACGGCTATTTTTACACAGAGCGCGGTTGGGAACGCCATACGGTGCCGCTGCCAAATGTTGTTTACAATCGTCTACCGAATCGACGCATTGAAAAAGAAGAAACGTTTCAGACGATGACAAAGAGGCTGCAAACCATCTACGGCATCCCGATCTTTAACGAGTGTTTTTTCAACAAATGGGACATTTACCGCCGGCTCGCCGCCCATCCGAAGGCGCAGTCGTATTTGCCGGCGACGTCCGCCCACGTGACACAACACACCATTGAGCAGTTTCTTGCCCGCTACCGTGAAGCGTACATCAAGCCGGCCGATGGCAGCCTCGGCCGCGGCATTTATCATTTAGCGAAAAAAAACAATGCCTATGAATGTCGGTTTCGCGACGAGAGTGGAGAAATACAAACAGCGCTGTTTCCGACCTCCATGGCGGCGTGGCATCATTTGCTCGCCCATGCGCCGCTTCACCGCTATGTCATCCAACAAGCGATTCCACTTCTTGCCGTCAACGGCCGACCGGCTGATTTCCGCGTTCACGTTAACAAAAACGAACACGGCATATGGCAAGTGAGCGCCATCGCCGCCAAAATCGCTGGAAAACAAAGCATCACGACCCATATGAACAGCGGAGGCATCGTCAAAACGCTGGAAGAAATTTTCCCGGATGCCGCCGAGCGCGAAATCATGCTCGTCCGTCTTTCCGACGCCGCCCTTACGCTCAGCCGTTCCCTTGATGAAGCATCAGAAACGTTGATCGGCGAAATCGGTTTTGATCTTGGCGTTGACCAACAGGGAAGGATTTGGATGTTTGAAGCCAATTCGAAACCTGGACGGTCGATTTTTAAGCATCCAAAATTAAAGGACGCAGACGAACGAACAGCGCGGCTGCCGCTCGCTTACGCCGTCCACCTCAGCAAAACAGCCATCACCGAACCCGGGGCGCTTTGGCCATGCTGACGATCGGCTACCATCCCGACACCAGCGAGTGGGTGTGCAACAGTCCGGGCGGCCCTTATCGGTTCGGCTGCGGTTGGGTGGCTCCCGCCGCTTCCCTTCCCGATCTTGTCTTTCCCGTCCGCGAGCAAGACGGACGGGTGGGGCCGCTCGTCGGCGTGCTGGTCAGCGCCTCGTCCCTTTCCGCTTTGTTGGCTGGGAAAAAGCCGTGGCTTGAAACCGTCATCCGCTCCATCCACGCCGCCGGCGGCATCTCCGTCGTCAGCGCGGCCGCCGGCATTAGAGAGAAAAGGATCTGCGGATATGTATTCGTTCCAACGCTTCATCGTCTCATCGAAGCGGTCGCTCCACTGCCTGATGTCGTCTACAATCGAGTCAAAAGCCGCACAGAAGAAGAAAGCGAGCTGTTTCAAACGGCGGCTGCCCAGTTGAGCGCCCATGGCGTTCCACTTGTCAACCGCTCTTTTTTCCGCAAATCGGACGTTTACGACGCGCTGCGGTCCGACCGCCGGCTTTGGCCGCATCTATTGCCGACGTCGCCTGTCCAAACAGTGACCGATATTCGCGCTTGGCTCCGCCAATACAGCTGTATTTATTTGAAACGAGATGACGGTTCCAGAGGAATGGGGCTGTTTCGTCTCACCGCCTTGTCGGAGACGAAGGCCATTTGCGAATATCCGGGCGGCCAAAAACGGCTCTGCTCGCTCGATGCGCTCGCATCCCTCATTGAGTCTGGCCGCTACATCGCCCAAGCATTGGCTGAAACGGACGAGTGGAACGGACGCCGCTACGATTTGCGCGTGCTCGCCCATTGGCAAAACGGCCGCCATACGATCACCGGCATCGGCGTTCGTTCGGCCGACGTCGAGTCGGTGACGACCCATGTGTTTCACGGCGGGACCATCCTGCCGTACAAAGAGGTCAAGGAACGCATCGATGAGGCGGCGCTCGATCGGCTTATTGCCTTGAGCGGCGCGCGCCTTGGCGAACGATTTGGCTTTGTCGGTGAGTTTTCCGTCGACATCGGTGTCGGAAGCGAGCGGCAACTTTACATCTATGAAATCAACGCCAAGCCGATGGTGTTTGACGAGCCGGAGATTGAGGCACGGCGGCTCGAGAGGCTCAATCAGCTGTTTGCTGAGCTCGCTCATCGTGCGCCATAGCTAGAAACTGGCCACTGTAACGGAGCGCCTGGCGGAACACAGCATCTGCCGCTTGTTTGGCGGCTCCATTTAGGCTTTGGCAGACGTTCTGGCATAACATCGCTTTTTCCCACTCAGCCGCCGCCATGGCTTGCAAGAGCTCAAAACGAGATGTGCCTGCTTTGCTTTGCTCTCTTTCCACTCGACCGTCAGCGTTAGCCCCAGCGGCTAAATAATACACGTACTGCCAAAGTTTACGCTGCCGCTCGGCTTCAGCCAAGTAGACCGCCCATGTTTCATCCGTTTCCATCCCAGCGAGCTGACGGGCTTTGTCTTCCGCCGCGGCGGTCGTTTCGAGCAATCTTTTGATCAGCATGATCATCTCTTGCCACCCCTTCTTCCCGCTTGTCCTCTTTCATCCATATGAATGGAATGGATAGTGTATGCCTCTTTTGGGCAAACTTTAGGAAAAACGACGAGAGGAAGGAGCGAGATGATGGAACGAAATGAAGCCGAGCGCCGGGATTCGTTGTACGAAGGGCGCGATGAATACTATATGGACATCGACCGCATGATCAACGAAGGAATGGCTGGAGGTGCCGTGTACGGCCACGGCGACGACGTCAACATTGAGGAAGCACGCGATCTTGTCAAAGAAGAGCCGCCGTACGAAGCCGGCCAGTAAACGGAGCCGATTTTCCCTCCTCGGGAAAGTCGGTCTTTTGTTCTATGGAGCCTCTCGGCCGATGCGCTGGAAGGCTGGTGAAAAACGGTTGTTTCTTTTGAACGATGGGGGAGCGTGTGAAAGGCGATCCTGATGCGACAGGGCTTTTCTATTTGAGAAACGAAGGCTGATAAGCGGCCTGCTTCCTTAAATCACCGGCCTTCTAGGCAGAGATCGTTCGAAACGACCGCTGTTGACCACGCCGCCCGTTCATCCCGCGGTTGGGCCGCTTTCCTCCATTGTCTTTCTTTCCATTCGCGAGGATTTGGTATAATGAAAACAACGCTGATTCCTTTTCGGCGTGACATCCATCCTTGACGAAAAGGGGTGCGCCGCAATGCTAAAAGAGCTCGAATCGCTTTATGAAGGGGACATCATCATTAACGGTCAGCCGGAACACCCCGAAGATTACGAATGGTTTTATACCGACGATGGTGATGAGATCGGCATCGCCAAACATCGATTGACAGAACAGGAGCGGCGATTGCTGTCGCTTTTTTTCACCCCCGCCGAGCGCCGGCGCGAACCGGAAAGCGAAGAGGAGCGGGCATGGAAACGATGGATGGCAACCGGCGATCCAGCCGCGCTCGCTCGGCTCGCTGCTCCGTATTGCCGGTTCATTCATTTTACGGCCAGCCGGCCGATCGCCAACAAAGAAGAGTTCACTGACGCTGTTCGCGGCTTGTTTTCCTCCCCAGTCACCATCGTCTGGGAGCAAGATCGGCGCGGGCTGATCGTCGAAGCGAAACAAAAGCAGACGACGGATCCTCCTTCGTTAGCGGACATGGCTGAGGCGCTCGCCGCTGATTTTTATACTGCCATTCATTTATTGATCGGCCCGATCCGCCCCGTCGATGAACGGCTATATGAATCATTTCTCCTTGAAAAAGAGTGTTTTTCCGCCGCTCGGCGCTTTTGGCCGAAACGAACGGTGTACGAATGGGAAGACGTCATTCCGCTTCCGCTCTTTGAAGAAGGGGCAGTCAGTGAGAAAGCCCACCGGACCCTCTCGTTTCTTGACGAATTCGACGAGGAGGAAGTGCGGGCGATGGAGACGTTTTTGCAATGCAACTTAAACGTCTCGATGGCGGCGAAAAAGCTGTATATGCACCGCAACAGTTTGCAATATCGAATCGATAAATGGACGGAGCAAACCGGAGTCGACATCAAACGGTTCAAAGGGGCGGCAGCCGTCTATTTGGCCATCTTGCACCGGCGCCATTCGTAATCCCCCCGCTTTTTTGTCATGTCGCCGAAAATCGGCGGCATTTTTTGTGCATCTCGTCCATTTACGAATGTTGCCATTTTTCTATACACTAATGACAAGAAAACGATTTCGGCGATAAGGAGGATGGTTATGGCAGAACTCATTCTTGATCATATTTACAAAATTTACGACAACAATGTGGTCGCCGTCAAAGACTTCAATTTACATATTCAAGACAAAGAGTTTATCGTCTTCGTGGGCCCGTCCGGCTGCGGCAAATCTACAACGTTGCGGATGATCGCCGGCCTTGAGGAAATTTCCAAAGGTGATCTTTACATCGACGGCAAACGAATGAACGATGTGCCGCCGAAAGACCGCGACATCGCCATGGTGTTCCAAAACTACGCTCTGTATCCCCATATGAGCGTCTATGACAACATGGCGTTCGGTTTAAAACTGCGCAAATTCCCGAAAGCGGAAATTGAAAAACGCGTCCGCGAGGCGGCGCGCATTCTCGGGCTGGAGCAATATTTGGACCGCAAGCCGAAAGCGCTCTCCGGCGGGCAGCGGCAGCGCGTGGCATTAGGACGAGCCATCGTCCGCGATGCAAAAGTGTTTTTAATGGACGAGCCGCTCTCGAACTTGGATGCGAAATTGCGGGTGCAAATGCGCTCGGAGATCGCGAAGCTCCATCAGCGCTTGGAAACGACGACGATTTACGTCACCCACGACCAAACGGAAGCGATGACAATGGCCACCCGTCTTGTCGTCATGAAAGACGGCGTCATCCAGCAAGTCGGAACGCCGCGCGAGGTATACGAAAAACCGGAAAACATTTTTGTCGGCGGCTTTATCGGTTCACCGGCCATGAACTTCCTCCGCGGAACGTTGCAAGACGGCAAGTTTGTCGTTGGCCAAACATCGTTTGGCGTTCCCGAAGGAAAAATGAAAGTGTTGCGTGAGCAAGGGTATGTCGGCAAGGAAGTGATTTTAGGCATTCGTCCGGAAGACATTCACGACGAACCGCTCTTCCTTGAAGCATCGCCGGCGACGAAAGTTACCGCTCTCGTCGAAGTCGCCGAGTTGCTCGGCGCTGAATCGATGATCTATTTTAGCATCGACGGCCAAGAATTGATCGCTCGCATCGATGCCCGCACGGAAATCAAGCCGGGCCATCGGATTGACCTAGCGCTTGATATGAACAAAGCGCACTTCTTTGACGTTGAAACGGAGCGGCGCATCCGGGCGGCGGATGAAAAGTAACCCCCCATTGTTGTTCATATAGATTCATTCGAAGGCGTTCCGAAACAAATGGAGCGCCTTTCCTTTCCACTCCATCAACAGCCTTATTCCTTGATAAAACGCACTTCCTCCTCATGGCAGGACGGACAGTAAAACAAATGAACACATTCATGATTCGTATACGTTCGCAAATAGCCGTCGACAAGTTTCATGACATCCGCATCCATATACGGGCTGTAGTCATCGAAATAATCCGTCACTTTTCCTTTATCCTCCATTGGTTGCCGACAGTAGCTGCAATACACCGTCACCCGGCGCAACCCGTTGCACAGCGGGCATACATTCATGCTGCTTCCTCCTCTAAGCTGTTCCTTATCTTTACATATTCCCTAATGGTGACAGGAGTAAAACGTTAAAAATTTCCACATTATCACCATGAATAACAGGCAAAAAACGTCCCAAACTATGAGTACCGCCAGCGAAATCACCCATCCGTTCCGTTGCGACGGGGACGCTGGCGAAGCCAAAAGCGGGTGGGCCGGTGGGTTCAGCCAAGCTTGGCACACGCCTTGTAGCGTGAAGTGTTAGTGCAAATCCAACCACCCCAACCATCAAAAATTTTTAAGAGGAGATGATCAACGATGGCACGCAACAATAACAACAACCAACTGTTAGTCGCTGGTGCTCAACAAGCCATTGATCAAATGAAGTACGAAATCGCCCAAGAATTTGGGGTGAACCTCGGCGCTGACACGACTTCTCGCGCGAACGGTTCGGTCGGTGGCGAAATTACGAAACGTCTTGTCGCCATGGCTCAGCAACAACTTGGCGGCCAATTCGGCAACGCTCAATAACCGTCTTACGAACAACTTTATATAGATGGCAAACGCCCCGGGCAGTCAGCCCGGGGCGCTTTCATATGGGAACGGGGAGCGCATCAGACGCCTCCCGCCTGCTCGGCAAGCGGTTGGCTCAATGAGACAAGCACTTTGCGAATGCGCCGATTGTCGACTTGGCGGACGGTGAACGTCAGCGGTCCATATTGCAGCGTTTCGCCGACGGCTGGAATGCGCTCAAACATCTCAAAAATCCAGCCGCCCAACGTATGCGATTCACTCTTTGGCACGTCGATGTTCATCACTTCGCAAAACTCATCCAACGGCAGTTCGGCGCTGAACTCGAAGCTGTGCTCGTCGATTTGGCGCACCGTTTTCACCGCCTCATCATGCTCATCCCATATTTCGCCGACAATTTGCTCGAGAATATCTTCGAGCGTAATCAAACCGGCGGTGCCGCCAAACTCGTCGACGACGATCGCCATATGCACTTTGCTTTTTTGCAGCTCCGGCAGAAGATCGGACACTTTCATGGACTCGACAACGAACAACGGCTGGCGCAACAAATCGCGGATGCGCACCTCCCGCTTTTGCACAAGCTCGCTGAAAAAGTCGCTTTCCGACAAAATGCCGATTACGTTGTCAATATCCCCTTCATAGACCGGGATGCGGGAATATTTCTCTTCCAAAAACACGTCGCGAATCTCTTCAATCGGCTGGTTCACTTCCACCGCCACCATATCAGCGCGCGGGGTGAAAATTTCTCCGACCAAAATTTCATCAAAATCGAGCGAACGTTGGATCAATTCTTTTTCTTTGTTGTCAATGACCCCTTCTTCTTCACTCAGCTCAACCATCACTTTAATATCTTCCTCTGTCACAGCCGGCACGGCCACCCCATTGGCGAACCGCCTGGTGATTCGATCTTTTATGGCTTGGAGCGACGCCGTAACCGGCGTCATCAACTTCATCAGCCCATAGGCAAGGCCGGCGTATCGGATGGCGAGCTGCTCCGCATGCTCTTTCGCCATCGATTTTGGCAAAATTTCACCGAAGATGACAAATAACCCTGTCATCACCGCCAATGTGGCAAACAAACCCATCTGTTCCCCAAGCAACGAAACGGCGATGTCCGTAAAGAGCACGACCGCTACGACGCTGGTAAGGCGGGTGGTTACAGCAAGCGCCAACAACACGCGGTCAAGCTGACCGATCACCGCCTGGAGGCGCTTATTGTGCAGATGCTCTTCCGCGTAATGCCGCAACCGTGTCTTGCTTGCCGAGGAAAACGCGGCTTCCGCTGAAGCGAACAGCGCATTCGCGAGCAGGGAGAGGAAAAACCACCCGAACAACCTTAACGGCCACTCTTCCAACGAATCTTCACACTCCTATGGATGGTGACTATGTTATTCATATCCATTTTTCCGCCGAATCATGCTTTTGACACTCCACACGGCTAAAGCCGCGGGATTCTTGGGAGCACTCCCGCACCCGGGAGTTCTGCCTTACGGCGCCAAGCGATCCCCGTGTGTCCCACGGTTGAGCCGGCTTAAGCGAACAACATACGCAATCCTTCGTAGAGAATGTTTCTTGCAACATTGACATCCCGCTCATGAGTCTCGCTGCACACCGGGCGCGTCCACTGCCGGACAGACAGGTCTTTCATCCCGGTGTTTCGGTGTCCACAGCAGGAACAAAGCTGGCTGGACGGGAAAACAGACGACACAATCACCACCTGCGACCGTACCACTTCGCTTTGTACTCCAACTGCCTCTGGAATTCCGACCAACCGGCGTAGGCGATGCTTCCCGCCAGCCGGTGGTTCTTTTGCATGTTTCGCACCTGCAGATTCTCCAGGGCCGATCACTTGGTTTTCGCGAATCAGCCGGGAGGACAGCTTGTGCAGCAAGTCCAGCCAGGCGCTTTTCACCTTCTCATGAAGCCAGGCCGCTTTTAGCCGGGCCTTCTTCCGGTTCTTCCCACGCGGCTCCCAGCGGGAAAGAATCTGTTGCCAGCGTTTCAGTTTCTTTTTCTTGTTTTCGCAGATGCCGGGGATTCGGGATCATTTCCCCGGTGCTGAGCACGACGATATTCTTGTCCCATACCATGATTGTATCAGTTTGATGAAGAAACGGCAACGCGCTTCATCCCCCTAAAGAGCGGGCTTTCGCGCGGGATTTCTGTAAAAACCACACTTGCCGCGCTAAGCGGAAACAAAGCGATGCGGCCGGCAGCAGCCGTTTTCGCTCTTCCTATCTTAAATATAACAAATTTTTCGCCAACTGACTATAGCTGGGGAGTTGTCCTTCCATATAAATCCAGACAACCAAAAAGAAAAATGCGCCGGATGAACGGAGGCGCATCATGATTCAAGCCAACAGGAACCAATCAAATACAAAAGAACAAGCAATGAGGCAATGTTGAAGGTCACCGACCACTCGGCCATTCGTCTTCCCCTCCCTTTTCTTCCCCTCTTTCATTGTACCCTATTGACGGCGGGAAAAGCAGGAGGAGAAGGGGGGGTTTTGACCGTTTGCTGAACAAAACAAGGACGTCCTCCCATCAACAAACGCGCTCATTTCCTGTCTTTTCAACCTAAATAGCGGTAATAGATCGCCTTTGCCTCCTGCACATCTTTCGTGCCGTGCACAAGCGCACGGCCATCACGAAAGACGACCAACCGTTTTTCGCCGAGCGAAACGGAGACAAGATACGGGTTCGCTTCCGCTTGAAGCCCTTGGCGGCGAAACAGCTCCGCCACTTCATTCAAGTCGTACTCGCGTCGGGCAGGCGGACGGATTTGCACAGAATCGCGCCCGCACAAGACGGCCGTCTTCGTCCGTTGTTCATACGAAAGAAACGGATAAGATGGATGACGTCCGCACGTCGGGCAATCATCCTTTTTCACTCCGTCAAGGCGAATGGCGGCATATTCGTTCGTCCAAAGGTCAAACGAAACAAGCTTGCCGCGGAGCGCCGACCAATCCCCCACTAACATTTTTAACGCCTCAGCCATCTGATAGCTGACAACCATTTGCACCGCTGGGCTGATAATGCCGGCCGTATCGCACGTCAATCCCCCTTGCGGCACCGTTTCAAGCAAGCAATACAAACAAGGCGTGCGGTTCGGAATGAAGGTGCAGCTTAAACCGTAACTGCCGACACAAGCGCCATAAATCCACGGAATGTTGTACTTGTAGGCAACGTCATTGATGACAAGGCGCGTATCAAAATTGTCTGTCGCATCGATCCATAAGTCAGGGCGTTGCTTGACAGCGATCGTTTCCAATTCTTCCGGGCCGGCGTCGCCGACAATGGCCTCGATCTCAACTTCGCTGTTGATTTGTTCAAGACGCCGTTTGGCGGCGATCGCCTTTGGCAGCCGCTCCTTCGCATCCGCTTCGCTGTACAGCTGCTGGCGCTGCAAGTTGCTCCATTCGACGTAATCGCGGTCGATGATTGTCAATTTGCCGATGCCAGCGCGCACGAGCGCTTCGGCATTGCCCGTGCCGAGCGCTCCAGCGCCGATCAGCACGACATGTTTTTCTCGTATTTTCTTCTGCCCTTCTTTGCCAATCGGCGCAAATAGTTGCTGCCGGGAATATCGTTCGTTCAAACAACACTCATTCCTTCCATCGGGCTGCTCGCTGACGCGTACCGTTTTTTCGGGATGCGTCCGGCTTCATAGCCGAGCCGGCCCGCTTCTACCGCCAGCTTCATCGCTTTTGCCATTTTCACTGGATCGGCCGCACCGGAAACAGCGGTGTTCAAAAGCACCCCATCCGCACCAAGCTCCATCGCCAGGGCCGCGTCCGCCGGTCCGCCGATGCCGGCGTCGACAATGACCGGCACGTTCGCCTGCTCAATGATAAAGCTCAAATTGAGCGGATTGATGATGCCTTGTCCGGACCCGATCGGCGAGGCGCCCGGCATGATCGCATGGCAGCCAAGCTCCTCTAGCCGCTTCGCCAGCACGACATCATCGGATGTGTACGGCAACACGATAAATCCTTCCTCAAGCAGCATTTCCGCCGCTTTCAACGTCTCGATCGGGTCTGGAAGGAGCGTTTTGTCGCAGCCGATCACTTCTACTTTTATCATATCACACAATCCGGATGCCTTGGCGAGCCGGGCGATGCGCACCGCCTCTTCCGCCGTTTTCGCCCCAGCGGTGTTCGGCAAAAGCTTATATTTGCTTAAATCGAGCTGCTCTAAAAAGTTCGGCTGCTCCGGAGAAAAGATGTTCATCCGCCGGACAGCGAACGTTAAAATTTCCGCCCCTGATGCTTCCACCGCTTCTTTTTGCACGTCCAAGCTCGGATATTTGCCCGTGCCGAGCAACAGACGCGAAGAGAATTCATATGGACCAATTTTCAACATCTCAACCGCCTCCTACAAAATGAACGATTTCCACGCGATCGCCATCGCGCAACGCCGTCGTCCCATACTCATGTTTTTGGATGATGCGGACATTGACTTCGACGATGCAAAGCTTATTCTCAAGCCGGAAATGGGCAAGCAAATCGCCCACCGTTTTCACCTCGTCGGGCACGGCGACCGTCTCCCCGTTAATCACTAACGTCATTCCACCCCCACCTTTCCGATATGGCGTGTCAACGAAAATGGCGCAAGGTCAAACGCCGTTTTTTTCCGCTCCACTAAGTCGGCGACAAGCAGACCGGTCAACGGGCTGAGCAAAATGCCGTTCCGGTAATGGCCAGCAGCGACAAATAAGCCGCGCCGCTCCGGATGCTCACCTAGATAAGGCAAACCGTCTTCGGTCTGCGGCCGAATGCCGCTCCATGCCGTTACCCACTCCGCCTGTTCAATGTTTGGAACAAGGTGGGCGGCGCGATGCAACAAACTCATCACCCCGCCGACCGATACGCGCCGGTCAAACGTGTTGGGCGTGGACGTCGCTCCGATGAGCAGCCGGTTTCCCGATTTTGGAACGATATAGCAGCCGTTTTTCGCAAATACCGTCGTTTGCAACAGCGGAACCGGAGTGCGCACCATGACGCACTCCCCTTTGACCGGATAAACGGAAAGCGAAAGCCCGACCCGCGCGCCAAGCCGCGCCGCCCAAGCTCCGGAAGCGATGACGACCGCCTCGGCGGAAAACGTTCCGCTTATTGTGTCTAACACATGACCGCTGCTGTCAGAACGAATGTCGAACACTTCCGTATACTCGTACAGACAAGCGCCGGCGGAGGCGGCGGCATAGGCGAGAGCGGCGGCGAAATCCGAAGCGCTCACTTGCCCATCGCCGGGAATGTACATCGCACCGGCAAGCGCTTCCGTCGCAAGACGCGGCTCGATGTCAAGCGCCTCCCCTTTCGTGAGCCACTGCACCGGTTCGCCTATGCTCCGCCAAAATGCATAATGGCGATAAAGATCGTCCGCTTCCTCCTCCGTTGTCGCTAGTTTGATCATTCCTTTTTCGACAAGGCCGATATCAATGCCGGTTCTCTCCTTCAGCTCTTCAGCCAAGGACGGCATGAGCGCCCGGCTTTGCAAGGCAAGCGGCACGAGCGGGCTCGGCGCCGAAAACTCCGATTGCGCCCCGAGCATGCCAGCCGCTGCGCTTGATGCCCCGCTTCCCATCGTTCCTTTTTCGAAAATGGCGACGCGGTGCCGCCGTTTGGCGAGTTCAAAGCCGATGGCCGCCCCAATCACTCCGCCGCCGATGATGGCGACGTCATACCGACGCGTCATCCCCTATCCCCTCCCTTTCACTATGTCTGCCAGCCGTTTGGCCTCAGCAACGGGGTCGGCGGCGAAAAAAACAGCCGACAATACCGCCACCCCGGCTGCGCCCGCTTCCAGCACCCGACGAGCGTTGCCGGCGTGAATGCCGCCGATGGCGATGACTGGAATGGACACGGCGGCCACGATTTCCGCAAGCGAGTCCAGACCGCGCGGTGGCAAACCGGGCTTGCTGTCCGTCGGAAAAATATGACCATACAAACAAAAGTGAGCGCCATCCTGTTCGGCTTGTTTCGCCTCCTCCGACCCGTGCACCGAGCAACCAACCGTCAAGTCCGGAAACGAGCGGCGGACGGCGCGCACCGGCAGGCTGTGATAAGCAAGCTGCACACCTTTGACACCGTAGACAGCGGCGACATCAACCCGGTCATTGACGATGATTTTTTGGGGCGGCACCCCGACGCGAAGCAGTGCCGCGACAAACGCCGCCGCTTCGCGCGCTGTCTTTTCCTTTTCACGAATATGAATGAAATCGGCGTACGGATGAACATGGGCGCAAATCGCCGCGAACTCGTCAGCTGTCTGCCGTCCCGTCGAAATGAAATGAAGAATCCCCATTGCCATCCCTTTCCCTCTATCGGACATCGCTGATCGGGATATATGGATAATGCATGCCGGCATAATAAGCCACCAACATCAAGGCGGCGAACAGGGCGACAAACAGGACATCATATTTGCCAAACCCCATTTCATAGTAAAACGTGCGCCGTCCATCCCCGGAAAATCGCTTTGCCTCCATCGCGACCGCAATGCGCTGGGCGCGGCGGATGCTTTGCGACAACAGCGGAACGGCGTAGCGCTTGATTTTGCCAAGGCCGCCCTTGTTCGGCACGCCGCGCACGGTCAAGGCGTAGCGGACTGTTTGAAACTCTTCGAGCATCATCGGCAACAACCGAACCGCCGCTAAAAAGCTGTATGCATACTTTGGTTTCAACTTTAGCTGCTGCATGAGCGAATAAAACAGATGCACCGGGCGAGTCGTCAGCGAAAAAATCAGCCCGAGAAGCCCAAGCGCCAAAGCGCGAACCCCAATGTGCACCCCGCGCCAAAAACTTTCCGCCGTAATATGGATGAGCCCCCAGCGAAACCATGTCGTCGTTCCTTCACCAAACATCATCATCGATGAGGCCGTCGAAACAAAGACAAGAAAAAACGGCAAAAACAACCAAAACAACACGCCCGCCGGATAGCCGGTGCCAAAGCAAAACAAAGCAAACAAAGCGAGCGAAACATTGATGAGCACGTTCGGATTGTGAATGAACAACACGGCAAAAAAAAGCACAACAAGCACAATGAGCTTTAAGCTCGGGTTCGTCTCATGAAGCCATGTCTTGCGGCAGCGAACCTCCCATTTCATCGCCCTGATCCACCTTCCGCCAACACGGGCTCTCGGATGTCAAGCCGTTCGTCCCGAACGAGCGCCCCATCTTCAATCACCCACCGTCTCGTCGCAAAGCGGCGGACGATTTGTTCATCATGTGTGACCATCATGATCGCCGCCCCTTGTTCACGGTATGCTTCAAGCATTTCGAGCAACGCGAACGTATTTTTTGCATCTTGCCCAAATGTCGGCTCATCAAGCAAAAAGAGGCGCTGGCCGGCGACGATCGACGCTGCGACGCTCAACCGCCGTTTTTGCCCAATCGACAGCTGATACGGGTGTTGGTCTTGTTGTCCAACAAGGTCAAATTCACGCAACAGACGGTCGACGATTCCCTCAATTTCCTCTTTCGGCCGCCCCTCAAGCCGAAGCGAGTAGGCGAGTTCATCACGAACCGAATGGGTGACAAATTGCCACTCCGGGTTTTGAAAAACAAAGGCGATATGGCGATAAAGCGGCCGCTTCTTTTTCACGTCCTCCCCCAACAGCGCATACTCGCCGTCTGTAAAGATGAGCTGCATGAGCGCGTGCAGCAGCGTGCTTTTGCCAGCGCCGTTCTTTCCCGTGATGGCAATCCATTCGCCGGCGTACACCGCTGCTTCAGGAACATAGATTTTCGCCTCCCGGCCGCGGAACCCGCGAAAACAGCTGAGGCGAAGAAGCTCCTCGCCTTGATGGCGAGCTTGCCGCCTTGCCGTCCGGTCATAGTCATCCCAGACGCCTGGATACCAAATCCCTTCAGCGGCAATGACGTCTTTATAATCGGAAAACACCGCCTTCGCCTCGCCGTCGGCGATGATGCGCCCATCGCGGTCAAACAACACGATCCGATCCACAAAGTCGAGCACATGTTCAATTTTATGCTCGACGATGATGATCGTTTTGCCGCGGCCCACCTGCTTCACCGTTTGCCATACCGCCTTCGTCCCTTCTTCATCGAGCAGCGCCGTCGGCTCATCCAAAAACAAGACATCCGGCTCAAGCGCCAGCACCGAAGCGAGCGCCAACCGCTGCTTCATCCCGCCGGAAAGCGTATGAATATCCGTATGCGGGGCGATCTCCAAACCGACCTGGTCCAGCAGGGCGCGGATGCGGGCGGGCATCTCGCGGCGCGGCACGCCCTGATTTTCAAGGGCAAAGGCGATTTCCTCGTCCGCATACGGCATGCAAAATTGCGCATCGGGGTCTTGAAAGACATAGCCCCACCGCTCCGGCCTCTCAAGGCGCTCCGCTTTCATTGGCACATCGATCGAGTGGGGAATGATGCCGGCCATCACTTGCAATAATGTCGACTTTCCGCATCCCGACGGACCGAGGAGAAGCACTTTCTCTCCCTCGGCAATCGAAAGCGACAAATCGCGAAACAGCAGTCTGTCGCCCCCGGGAAATTTCAGGCGAAGCCGGTCAACCGCAATTGCTTGTTTCATCGCCATTCGCCGCCTTACCGGTTCAACGCATCGTAATCATCTTTTGAAGCCGACCGCCACATTTGCGTCACTCCGGTTTTTTCGAGCGCTTTTGCCAATGAAACAGCAAACACACCGGAGATGAGGATGGCGCCAATAAAACGCGCCAGCAAAAAGAGCGCCATATTCCATGGAGCAAGCGCCTCAATATAGCCTTTGTAAAAGTCCATGATGAGCGAGCCGACCGTCGCCCCGACCGCACCGAGCGAGACAACGAACGCATCGAAGCGCCGATAGCGGAAGGCGGCAAAGACAAGCTCGGCCAACAGCCCTTGTACAACCCCGTAAATGAGCACTTCAAGCCCCCATTGCGATCCCATGATCAGCTCGCCGGACGAAGCGGCAATCTCCGCGAGCAACGCCACCCCTGGTTTGCGGATCAACAAATAGGCAAGCGAAGAAGCGATAAACCACATGCCGTAAATGAGTTGATCGAGATGAAACCCTACTGCTCCCACCGCGCTATATAGTGGGCCCCATAATTTGTAAATCACGCCAAACACAATCGCAATGACGATCGTCGTTAAAATATCCGCCAATTTTAACCCTTTTGCCTTCGCTTCCATCCTGTTCTCCTCCTTGTCTCACGTCAACGGCTTACCGCCAATTCAACCGACGGCCACTGCTCAAGCCGGTACGCCATCTCCCAAAACTCGTACTCATATTCGCTGCTGATGAGGAAATGCCGCTTCATCCGATGGCGATCCTCTTCGGTGACCGCGTCAGCGATGGCGTCAAGCCGCGCGATTTGCTCTTCTACAAGTGAGCGGAACCAGTCGGAACTGTAGGTGCTGATCCATTTTTCATAAATCGGATCATTCGGGCGGCACGTTTTCAAACGCTCGCCAATTTCGTAATACAGCCAGTAGCATGGCAAAATGGCGGCGATGACATCACCGAGATGCCCTTCATACGCAGCACGGTACATGTGCGACGTATAGGCGTACGCCGTCGGCGCCGGAATGAACGCCGCCCTCTCTTCCTCCGTAATGCCTAGCAGCTTGGCGAACGTTTCATGCAGCGACAGCTCGGCTTCGCACGTGCTTTGTGCATGGTGCGCCATCCGGGCCGTTGTCGCCAAATCCGGCGATTTCGCCGCTCCGATCGCCTGCACGCGGGCAAAATGGCGCAAATAATAGGCATCTTGCATCACGTAATAGCGAAATTTCTCGCGCTCCAGCGTCCCCTGGCCAAGCTCCTGAACGAACGGATGGCGAAAACTCGCCTGCCAGATTGGATCGGCCGCCTGGCGCAATTGTTTGGCAAATGACATTCGTCCTCCCCCTTTTTGGCAAAATAAAAACGCCGCTTCCTTTGCCCTTGGGCGTAAAGAAAGCGGCGTGGGCATGCGACGACGTTGGCAAGGCAAAGCCTAGCCTTACTGTGCTGCTCCTCCACTTCCCTACGCTGGCATTACCCAGATCAGGTGCTAAGGGTCTCAAAGGCACACTTTGATCTCAGCCTTTCTAAAGGCCCCCCTAGTGGATGATGATGGTGCAATTTTCAGTTTTCTTTACCACTTATCATACCACGACGGCGGCGGTTGTCAATCTTTTTTTCGCCGACGTTGCGCCGCACGTTTCAATCCGCTATGATAAAAACGCAGCAATTGACGATTGGATGGGAGTGGAAACGATGGCGAAAGTGATCCTAAAACGGAAACGGAAAAAACGACTTGAGCAAGGGCACCCATGGATTTTTCAAAGTGAAGTCGACCGCATCGAAGGCGATGTAGCGCCGGGCGACTTCGTTGACATTTACAATCATCAAGGGTATTGGCTGGCGAAAGGATATATCAACCCTGCTTCGCAAATCATCGTCCGCGTCTTGACACAAAACCCAAACGATGAACTCGATGAGCGCTTTTTCATCGACCGCATCCGTCAGGCGTGGGCGTACCGTGAACGGATGATTCCCGGCGTTCGCTCCTGCCGCGCCGTCTATGGCGAGGCCGACTTTTTGCCCGGATTGATCGTCGACAAATATGAAGATGTGCTGGTTGTGCAAATTTTGGCGCTCGGCATGGAAAAACGGAAAGACTGGATCTTGCGCGGCTTGCTTGACGTGTTTGCCCCAAGGGCCATTTATTTGCGCAACGATGTATCTGTTCGGGAGCTTGAGGGTCTCAAACAAGAAAAAGGCTTTTGGTACGGGGAATCGGAAACTGAAATCGAAATTGAGGAAAACGGCGTGAAATACATCGTCGATATTGAGAACGGGCAAAAAACGGGCTTTTTCTTCGACCAACGGCAAAACCGCGCTGCCCTTCGTCCGCTCATCGGTCCGGAGACGACGGTGCTCGACTGCTTCACCCATACCGGCTCCTTTATGCTGAACGCTTGTCTGTATGGAGCAAAACATGCTACTGCCGTCGATATTTCTGAACATGCCATCGAGACCGCGAAACGGAACGCTGCGTTAAACGGATTCACGAACGTTGAATTTGTCGTCGCCAACGCCTTCGACTATTTGCGCGAGTCGGTGCGCGCTGGCAAACAGTGGGATGTCGTCATCATCGACCCGCCGGCGTTCGCGAAATCGGCCCATGCCGTCCCGAAGGCGCTGCGCGGCTATAAAGACATTAACTTAAACGGTTTGAAGCTTGTCAAAGACGGCGGCTTTTTCGTCACATCAAGCTGCTCGTACCACGTCCGCCCGCACCTATTTCAAGAGATGATTGCTGATGCGGCATTTGACGCGAAAAAAGTGCTTCGTCAAGTATATTGGAACGGCGCCGGCTACGACCACCCGAAACTCCTTGCCGCGGAAGAAGGCGACTACTTAAAATTCGCCATTTACGAAGTGTATTCCCGGCGGTGACGAGCCGCGCTCAAAGGCCGTTTCGATGCGCCGCTGGGCAGAAAAAACGCCTAGGGGCTATCCCTAAGCGTTTTTTCGTTCCCTGGGGCGAAGCGATTGTTTTTTGTGCAAAACCGACAAATAGACAAGCATCGAAAGGAGCACCGAACCGCTAGCAGCTAAATAAATGCTCGGATAACCGAACCAATGGCTGATTTGCCCAAACACCATCGCCCCGACGCCGACCCCTAAATCAAAAAATGAGAAAAATGTCGCGTTCGCCATTCCCTTGCGGTGGGCAGGAGCCCGCTCGACCGACCACGCCTGCAGCCCCGGCTGCACCATGCCAAAGCCGAAACCGTACAGCACCGCCGCCAAAAGCAACGCCCATTCTCCCGGCAGCCAAGCGAGAAGAAGCATCGCCAACAAAATCAGCCCCGCGCCAGGGAGAAAAACGGCCCGATGCCCTTTTCGGTCATACAACTGGCCAGCGAACGTTCGCGTCACCATCAAGGCAAGCGCATAAAGCAAAAAGTACAGCTGCAGGCCACCGATCTGTTTTTGCGCCGTATACAGAGGCAAGAACGAGGCGATGCCGCCGAACGTCACCGTCAAGAAAAACAACAATACCGACGGAGTCAAGGCACTTTTTTCGTACAAATCCCATTTATTCATTCCTTTGCCATGCACGGCTTCCGCTTTTTTATACGTAATCGCGGCGGCAAACAGCACCGAAGCCACTCCAAGCGCTGCACAAATGGCAAACAGATGGCTAAACGAAATCATGGCGGCAAGCACAAGTCCAAGGGACGGACCAAACGCCAAGGCGATATTCCCAGACAGCCCGTAATAGCCCATCCCTTCCCCGCGTCGGCTCGCTGGAATGATGTCCGTCGCTACCGTTCCGGATGCGGTTGTCGAAAACCCCCAGCCGATTCCTTGGACGATCCGCATCAAAAAGAGAAGGAAAATGCTTGAGATCAAGCTGTAGGAGCCGACAGAAATGACGAAAATGAGAAGCCCTAATAAAAACACAAACCGGCGCCCTTTCGTCTCAAGCGCATGGCCGGCGAACGGACGGACGATGAGCGCCGAAAACGTAAACACGCCGACGACAACGCCAATCAGCTGATCGTTGCCGCCCAAATGCTCGACAAACAGCGGAATGGTCGGCAGCGTCATTTGAAACCCAAGAAACACAAAAAAATTAGCCAAACAAATCAAAACGAAATCTTTCGTCCATATTTTTTCTTTTTGTTCTTCAATAAGCGGCTGCTGCTCCGCTCCCATACCGATCCCCCTTGCGAACTATGTATTTCGTGTCCCTTAATATTTGTTAGTATAACATAATCATATGCCGCCATTTAAGCAAAATGCTATTTCATTGTTCTCCCGGCAGGATGACGACAAAACGGCCGCCCAGCCGACAGGGTTCCCGGTGTTGTTTGCGCAGCATCATCCTTCCATTGTGCGTAAGAAAAAAGCCGCCGAAGAATCGGCAGCCTTTACCATCCTTTTCGTTTGCGCAACGACGTAATTTGCGCGGTATGATGTTTCCCATGCCATGCATACAACGCGGTCAATACATACAGAGGCATCTCACCAACCGCCCCTTCCGGCCGAACGGTTCGGTGAAAATCTGCTTCCGTCATCGATTCAAGCAACGCCGTCCATCGCGCATGCAGCCCGTCAAGCATTAAAAGCGACGGTTCAATGGGCAACGAGCGGGCATCAACTGTTTTCGCCCATTCGCTTTCTGCAAACGACTTCACCGTCGGGCCGTCTTCCGTCATCCCCCATTTCGTGCGCAAAAACGCATTCATGCTTGCATCAGCCAAATGATGGACGACTTGGGCGACCGTCCAGCCGCCGGCGCGGTACGGCGTGTTCAGCTGTTCATCGTTCAAGCCGGAAACAGCGGTTCTTAAGGCATTCGGCAACTCGCGCACAGCGGCGATCCATTCTTGCACTTCCTCGGAGCGAAACCGCTCCGGCGCTTGAAACGTTCCGATCGGGTAGCGAATCGGATCGACCGTTGCCATGTTGATCATCTCCCTTCCGTATTCATTCATTCCACACGGAAAGGCCAATTCCTTCTTATTCTTTCCAGATGTATACGCGCGCCTCGTACGGCTTCAACTTAAAGCGCGTTGCGTTTTGATGCGGACGAACCGGGTAGTTCGAGAGCGCCAAATCGCTTGACTGAAGGCGGAAGCCGTCATAGTGGTAAAACGAAGGTCGATCGGATACATTGACAATGACAAGCGCCCGATCGCAGCCGAGCGTTCTTGTGTACGCATAAATGGATGGGTGGTTTTCCAAAAGCAGATCGTACGTTCCGTAAATAAACAGCTCGTTCGCTTTCCGAAGCTGAATCATTTTCCGATAAAACGACCACACCGAGTTCGGGTCGCGCCGTTCGGCCTCGACATTGATCGTACGATAATTTTCGTTCACTTTGATCCATGGCGTACCTGTCGTGAATCCAGCGTTCGGGGCATCAGACCATTGCATCGGGGTGCGCGAGTTGTCGCGCCCGGTTTTCCAAATGATCTTCATCACTTCCTCATGCGTCCGGCCGTTCGCCCGTTCGAGCTCATACAGACGCAAGGCAGCGACATCGCGGTAGTCGCGAATGTCGGAAAATTGCACGTTCGTCATCCCGATCTCCTGCCCTTGGTAAATGAACGGCGTCCCTTGCATGAAAAAGTAGAGCGCCCCGAGCGCCTTCGCGCTTTCCGTCCAATACTCGCGGTCGTTTCCCCATGTCGACACCGATCGAGGCAAGTCGTGGTTTTCCAAAAAGAGCGCGTTCCACCCACGGTTTTCCAATCCTTTTTGCCATTTCGTCAACGTCCGCTTCAACCGGCGGACATCGATCGAACCATCCGCTCGCCTTTTCCATAGCCCTAAATGCTCGAACTGAAAAATCATATGAAATACGCCGTTTTCTTCTCCGACCCATTGTTCGGCCTCATCAACCGTTACTCCATTCGCCTCGCCAACCGTCACAATGTCATACCGCGCAAACGTTTGCTCTTTCAACTCTCGCAAATACTCCATAATCCCCGGCTGGTTCATATGGGCGGCAAACGACGGCACATACTTCAACCCTTTCGGATTCGGAAGATCAGGAAGGCCTGGCTTTTTCTTAATATGGGAAATCGCGTCGATGCGGAATCCATCGATGCCTTTATCCAGCCACCAGTTGACCATCTCGTACAACGCCTGGCGCACTTCGTGGTTTTCCCAGTTCAAATCGGGCTGTTTCACATCAAAAATATGCAAATAGTACTGTCCTGTCTGCTCGTCATACTGCCATGCCGAGCCGCCAAAAATGCTTTCCCAGTTGTTCGGCTCGCGCCCATCCTTGCCGTCGCGCCAAATGTACCAGTCGCGCTTTGGATTGTCCCGCGATGAACGCGATTCAATAAACCACGGATGCTCATCACTCGTATGGTTGATGACCAAATCCAAAATGATTTTCAACCCGCGCCGATGCGCTTCAGCAAGCAATTCATCGAAGTCGTCCATCGTTCCAAACTCGTCCATAATGGCATAATAGTCGCTGATGTCATATCCATTATCGGCGTTCGGCGATCGGTAAATCGGACAAATCCAAACGATGTCAACCCCTAGTTCTACCAAATAATCCAATTTTTCTCTGATGCCACGAAGATCGCCAATGCCGTCGCCATTCGCGTCCATGAAACTACGCGGATAAATTTGGTAGGCGACGCCCTCTTTCCACCACGCTTTTTTCACCGCAGTTCCTCCTCTGTGCACACGTTTTCACTATTAACTGTACACTATATTGGTGCGGCAAACAACTTCTCTTTTTCTCAAAAAAACAGCCGTCTGGCGGAGCTGCACGCTCCTGCCAAACGGCTGGGATGGATCAACTTGTTGCGCGGCCCGCTTCATAAATTTTTAAATTGTGATACACCGCCTCAAGCAGCGGAGCCTCGATGCCGCACCGCTTCGCCAACGTCAACAAATACCCTTGTAGATGGTCGGCTTCGATGAGTTGCCCTTTTTCCATATCACGCTGCATGGACGATTTCATCGTCGGGGCGATTTGCTCCAGCTGAGCACGCTGCCGTTCAGCCATTTCATCCGTCAACGGCGCCCCATGTGCCTGAATGATCGTTTTGATTTCTCGAAACAGCCGATCGATGATGACGCTCCCGTACTCGCCGGAACGAATCGGCCCGATCGGGGCGCGGAACAGCGTCGTCACGCCCGACATCGTCGCAATGAACAAATATTTATTCCACATATCAGCGGCAATTTGTTCACTTAGGCGAAAACGAGCATTGGCGCCGGCAAACAGCGATTCGAGCAACTCGACTCGTTCAGTCCGTCCTGCAGGCCATTCGCCGAAACGCACCTCATGCACCGGGCTCGTTTGGATGATCTCCCCTCTCTCGTTTAGCGTCGTTTCGATAAAGCAAAGCCCGCCTAAGACATTCTCTCGGCCGAACGCTCCCCACAACGCATCCATATGAGCCATGCCATTTAGCAGCGGCAAAATCATCGTTTCCTTGCCGACATATCGTTTGGCGTCGGCGATGGCACCGTCTAAATGGTACGCTTTGCTTGAGAACAAAACGAGATCAAACGGCTCGGCCGATTCGCCAGCAACAAGCAATTTCGGCGCCAATACCGCATCACCATGGACGCTGTGGATGACAAGTCCGTATCTCTCCAATTCCTGTTTTCTCCGCTCGCGGACAAGAAACGTTACGTCCACCCCTTTTTCAAGGAGACGGCCGCCGAAATACCCACCGACCGCTCCCGCTCCGACAAACAGAACGCGCATCGTATGTACCGCTCCCTTCTCCACTGAGGGTTGATCCAACGCTCCCAACGTTTTTCGCAAAAACCATGCCGCCAACCGAACATTTTCCCTAGCGATGATGAACAAGAAGAAAAAAGGAAGAAGGGGACGCGCCCCTCCTTCCTTCCCGGCCGCTAGCAGCAACGCGACACTTTGCCGCCTTTGGCATTGTAGCGCGCCTCTTGCGCCTCGCAGAAAAACTCTTTCCGCGACTTGATCGGCTCGCCAGGATGATGGGTTTTCATATGCTCCACATATTTTTCATAACTCGGCACGCCGACAAGCAAGTCAAGAAACTGTCGGCGATAAGCCAAAACGTTTTGCAGCCATTTAGGCATAGTGCTTCGCTCCCTCTCCATTGCGCGGCACATACGGCGCTTCCTTGAGCGGCACATGTTTGTTTTGCAACACTTTGATCCAGATGTTCAACGCCGAGATCAACATCGCAATAACAACGAGCATGAAAATCGCGCACAATGTCGCATCAATGTAGTCGTTCATAATAATTTGCCGCATTTGCGCCTCATTCGTTGCCGGCGCTAAAATTTTGCCTTGGCTCAAGCTGTCTTGGAACAGTTTCGCATGCGACAAGAAACCAATTTTGACATTTTCATGGAACAGTTTTTGATACCCGGCCGTCAGCGTGACGACAAGCAGCCACGTCGTCGGCACGAGCGTCACCCAGACATACGCTTTTTTCCCCATTTTGAACAGCACCGTCGTAGCAAACAGCAAGGCGATGCCAGCCAACATTTGGTTGGCGATGCCAAACAGCGGCCATAGCGTGTTGATGCCGCCGAGTGGGTCGACGACACCTTGGTACAGGAAGTAACCCCATGCCAGTACGCAAAGGGTCGTAGCGATCAAGTTCGAGACAAGCGAATCCGTTTTGCCGAGCGGTTTGTAGAAGGTACCCATAATGTCTTGGATCATGAAACGGCCGACGCGCGTGCCGGCGTCAATGGTCGTCAAGATGAACAGCGCTTCAAACAGAATGGCAAAGTGATACCAGAACGCCATAAGCGCCTTGCCGCCGATGACGCTTGATAAAATGTGCGCCATCCCGATCGCCAACGTCGGCGCCCCGCCCGTGCGCGACAACACCGTTTGCTCGCCGACGTCTTTCGCCAGCTGCGCAAGCATATCCGGCGTGACGGTGAAGCCCCATGACGATACCACTTTTGCCGCCTGCGCCACATCGGTTCCGATGACAGCCGCCGGGCTGTTGATGGCAAAATACGCCCCTGGCGTCAAGACGCAAGCCGCCACCATCGCCATGACAGCGACGAACGACTCCATCAGCATCGCACCGTAGCCGATCGGCCGCGCATGGCTTTCAAGCTCAATCATCTTCGGCGTTGTGCCGGATGAAACGAGCGAGTGGAATCCAGACACCGCGCCGCAAGCGATCGTAATGAACAAGAACGGGAACAGATTGCCGGCAAACACCGGCCCAGTGCCATCGATAAATTTCGTCACCGCCGGCATTTGCAAGTCCGGCATGACGACGAAAATGCCAAGCGCCAGTCCGACGATCGTGCCGATTTTCAAGAACGTGCTCAAATAGTCGCGCGGCGCCAACAACAGCCATACCGGCAGCGCCGAAGCGACAAAGCCATAAATGATCATTAAGATGGCGATCGTTTCCCCTTTTAGCGTAAACATCGCCGAGAGCGTCGGGTGCTCCGCGACATATTGCCCGACCACGATCGACAAAATCAACAGCACAAATCCTCCAAGCGACGCTTCAGCAACGCGCCCCGGACGGATGAAGCGCATGTAAATGCCCATCAAAATCGCAATCGGAATCGTCGCGGCGATCGTAAACATCCCCCACGGGCTTCCGATAAGCGCTTTCACAACGACGAGCGCCAACACAGCCAATAAAATAATCATAATGCCCAAAATACCAAGCGCTGCGATAAAGCCCGTCACCGGACCCATTTCCTCTTTAATCATCTCGCCGAGCGACTTCCCGTTGCGGCGCATCGAAGCAAACAAAATCACAAAGTCTTGCACCGCTCCGCCGAGCACAACGCCGATCACAATCCAAAGCGTCCCCGGCAAATACCCCATCTGCGCGGCCAAAATCGGCCCGACAAGCGGTCCAGCGCCGGCGATGGCGGCGAAGTGATGCCCGAACAACACCCATTTGTTTGTCGGAACATAGTCTTTTCCGTCATTGAACACTTCCGCCGGCGTTTTCCGGTTATCATCAAGACCAAACACGTTGCGGGCGATAAACCGGCTGTAAAATCGATAGGCGACCGCATAGGTGCAGACGGCAGCGACGATCAACCACATGGCGTTGACCGACTCGCCGCGGCTTAAAGCCAAAATGGCAAACGCTGCGGCCCCAAGGACGGAAATCAGGCCCCATAACAAAATCGATTTTAGCCCTTTCACACGGCTTCCTCCTTTTTGATTTGTCAAAATTCTTTACGCTATTATTATATTCATTATTCTAAAAAATTTAAAGTATTTTTTCATCTTCAGCTAATGTATGGTTTGGTTCGATAGGGAGGTTTTTCTGCATTCCTATTTCACAAAAGTATAAAACAAGTCTTTGGCGCAAAAAATGTAATTGCACCCATCGGCTTAACCAGCAACTGACCAATGAAGCACCCATCGATTGTCCCCAGCTCCATCTGACGGTGCAACGGACGAAGCAACGATCAACTAATATTATCTCAGTAAAGGGTTCGAGAAGGTGAAGGCGATCGAAGCGTTGTTATGGAGCATTGCTTTGCCTGGATTTGGGCAACTGTTGAACAAAAAATATATAAAGGGAATTTTGTTTATCGCGTTGGAATTTGTGATTAACACCCAATCCCGATTCAATGAAGCCATCCGCCTCAGCTTTTTGGGACGTACGGATGAGGCCGCCCGCATTGTCGATATCGGATGGCTGATGTTTTATCCATGTTTATACTTTTTTGCCATGTGGGATGCGTTTAAAGACGCTGGCGGCGGGCGAACGCCGTACTCATTTTTGCCGTTTGTCGTCTCCGCCTACTTTGTGACGGTCGGCTTGATGTATTCATCGCACGTGACGATCGGCAGCGTGTTGTTAGGGCCGATTTGGCTGCCGATCTTATGTGTCATCCCCGGGCTTTCCATTGGGTGGCTGCTGCAATTTCTGCTGCTGAAATGGAAATAGCCATCCACTTAGCGATGGCTCCCACTACAAAAGCCGCCAATTATTCATTGGCGGCTTTCGGTTGCGGCTCTTTGGCGCTTTTTCGTTTTCTCATCTCTCCCGCCGCAATGACAACCACAACAACGAGCAGCTCAAATCCATACTTCACGACAGGGTTAGCAAAATACGCCTTTAAAAACGGCTCATCGACAATCATTTTCGCCGCCGTCCAGGCGAGGACGCCCGCTCCGATCGTAATGATGATCGGGAAACGCTCGATCCATTTTAAAATGAGCGTACTGCCCCACACCATGATCGGAACGGAGATGAGCAACCCGAGAACAACAAGGAAAAAACTTCCATGCGCCGCACCAGCGACCGCCAATACGTTGTCCAGCCCCATCAACGCATCGGCAATAATGATCGTGCGGATCGCCTCCCATAAACTTCCCCCAGCTTCGACATCGTCGTGGCTCTTTCCCTCGATCAACAGCTTATAGGCAATCCAGACAAGCAACACGCCACCGACAAGCAAGAGGCCCGGAATTTTCAGCAGCCAGACGACGAAGATCGTCGCCAACGCCCGAATGACAACGGCGCCGACCGTCCCCCAGACAACGGCCTTTTTTTGCTGGTGTTTAGGTAAGTTGCGGGCCGCAAGTCCGATGACAATCGCATTATCCCCTGCCAACAAAAGATCAATAATGACGATCGACAGCAACGCCGTCCAAAACTCTGCTGACAACAGATCCATGGAGGAATCCCCCTTTACAGATTATATTTTTCTTTTAATGAAATCGGAGCCATCTTCATGATTTGCTGCAAAATAAATAGGAAGACGGCCAAATCATCGATCAAACCAAACAACGCAAGCCAATCGGGAATGAGGTCAAGCGGCAGCGCTATATACAAAAGCAGCAAACCGACGGAAAACAATTTTTTTCGCCTTGGCACTTCATGTGAAACGAAAAATTCGAACAAAAACGGAAGAAAGCGCCGGACATGAATGATGAAGCGGAGCCGTTTCCACCATTTGTGCATGCCATCCCCTCCACTTTTTGTTCTTTTGAAACCGAACCTATCTTCCTTTACGATTATCTTCCCCCCTTTTGTTTCATGAAATGAAAGAAGGCCCTTACCATCCTTGGTAAAGGCCTCCATAAATAAAATAGACCTTTACCAACATCGGTAAAGGTCTCGCTAACAACGTCGCCGTTGCCAACAAAGCCGAGGGTGTGCACCCTGAACTGACGACTTTGCTGTTAAAGCTACTCCCCTTTAACAAAACGATATCGCTTTGTTCAACTTTATCATATTCAATGTTGATACGCCCTGTCAATCCATTTGTGCCGAAGCATCACACAAAAAAGGCGATGTTTCCACGCCGATCAAGAGCCAACATGGTGTTGCACGTTTGACGTCTCCCATTTTTCGCCTTACTGCCCAGCGGTGAATTTCAGCCCTATGATCCCAACGAGGATCAACACTAAAAAGGCGATCCGCGGCGCGTTAACAGGCTCATGTAAAAACAGCATGCCGATGACGACCGCCCCGAGCGCTCCGATTCCCGTCCATACCGCGTAGGCAGTGCCGATGGGCAATGTTTTGGTGGCCATCGATAAAAAGTAAAAGCTGGCGACCATCCCTAAAACGGTGACGACAGAAGGCCAAAGGCGAGTAAACCCCGCCGTATATTTCAGCGCAATGGCCCAAACAACTTCAAATACGCCGGCGACAACTAAGTATATCCACGCCATGTTCCATTCCTCCTTTCGAAAAAGAAAAAAGCCGTGAGAAATATCAACATGATACTCCTCCTGGGCTTTTGTCCCTCCGTGCACGCGGCGATGCCGCGCGTTTTCTCTCGGTCGCAGGCCGGCCGCAAAGCAGCCGCGGAACCCTAGAAAACCTGTTTCTTCGTTTTTCCGCTGTTATTGTACCATGTTTGTGGCCAATCGGCTACTGATTTGACCATCGTGCCGCCCGCACAGCAAGAAAGCAGATGGGACATTCCCACCTGCCTCATACGGGATCGTTATCAACATCGCTGTACGACTCAATCGCTTGATCGAGCGCCCGATAGGCTTCAGCGAAAGCGTTCGTCGCCGATTCATCTCCCGCCTCGGCAAGCTCCATTCGCGCATTGCGCGCGTGAGTCACCGCACGGATGACATCCTCAATCATTTGTCGTTTTTCTCCGGCGTTCGCTTTCAACTGTGCAAGCTCATGGAGCGCCCCGTCCAGGCTTGTCGAGCGCGGTTCGCCAAACGCCTGCTCGAGCTGTTCCTTTACCCGTTGCAACACTTCTTTCATGATCACCCATCCTTTCTTCACGTCTTGTCATCCGCTAGTGTGGGCGATTGGCGGCAAACTATGCATTGCTAAGACGCTGGCATTGTGTTTATTCATTTACGTGCACATCTCTCCAACCAGCCCAAAACGCGGCGATGATCGACAGGGCGACGATGATCGCCGCCGCACATGACCCAAAAGCTTGCCTCCCCTTTCCGTCCCGTATTCCTTTGATGGACCCTTTATGGCGGCAAACAAAAAAAGCAGGATGTCCCTGCCTTTCGTCATCACAAATATTTTCGATGCACCGTCTTCCCGTCATACGTAAACAACATCGGCTTTTCCTCGACGACCGTCTCCATATGGACCGGACGGCCCCACAACTGATAAATGTATGGGAGCACTTTTTCTAAATACTTCAGATCGAGTTCAATCCCTTCATACCAATGTTTTAAATACAACTCTCCGTTGCGCATATAATCGCCGTCATTGACCGTGATATACGGGAATCCGCCGTTGACCCGCATGCTGACGAGTTGGTCGCGGATATGCTCCCAGTTTTTGTCGACGATTTTATATTCTTTTCCTTGTTTCTGGAACAAATACATATCTTCGCGCATGACGAGCTCTTTCGTCAAATAGTTGCGCAGAAACGAAATGTCCGACTCCAGTTCGCGAACTTCAAAAATTTTCGCCCGCCCCGACCCCGGCTTGACGCCGTATTTTTTCATCTCTTCGGTCGGGTTGTTCCAACGCTCTTCAATGTCTTCGAAAATTTTCAACCCCAAATAGTAGGGGTTAATGCCCGTGCGCGACGGCTGCACGACGTTGGCGTTCAGTTTCGCAAATTCAATCGCCTCATCGCTCGTCAAATCCATCTCGCGCAAAATGCGCTGATGCCAATACGTCGCCCAGCCTTCGTTCATGATTTTCGTCTCGAGTTGGGGCCAAAAATAAAGCATTTCCTCACGCATCATCGTTAAAATGTCGCGCTGCCAGTCCTCAAGCTCACGGCTGTATTCTTCAATGAACAACAGCACATCTTTTTCCGGCTGCGGCGGGAATTTGCGCCGTTTTTTTCGCGGCGGCGTTTTCAGCTTGTTTCGCTCGTCGAGCGACCATAAATCATCGTACGGCGTCGATGTCTTCGGAGGCTCTTCCTCTTCGTACACTTCCGTATCTTCCCACGTCCATGACAGCTTCGGCCGCAGGAGCGAGGGGTCGATATGCTCTTGAATAGCCAAGACAGCATCCAAAAATTTTTCCACTTCCAATTTTCCGTATTGATGTTCATAATGCTTGATCCGCTCTGCTGTTGCCGCCATGCTTTCCACCATATCGCGCTTCGTGTTGCTGAAGCGGACGTTGTTTTTGAAAAAGTCGCTGTGCGCCAACACATGGGCGACGATCAGTTTATTTTGGATCAGCGTATTCGTATCAAGCAAAAATGCGTAGCAAGGATCCGAATTGATGACGAGTTCGTAAATTTTGCTTAGCCCTAAATCATAATGGAGCTTCATTTTGTAAAACTGTTTCCCAAAGCTCCAGTGGGAAAATCGCGTCGGCATTCCATAGGCGCCAAACGTATAAAGAATGTCCGCCGGGCAAATTTCATAACGCATTGGATAAAAATCAAGGCCAAATCCTTCGGCAATTTCCGTAATCTCCGCAATGGCCCGTTCCAGCTCTTTCAGCTCGTCCTGCCGCATCACAATCCCCCCTTTTCTCCTTTATCACAATGTATGAGGGAAAGGACATTTTGATACGTTCAATCACCGACGCTTTCCCATCTTGCGTCGCCTCCCATTTCCATTCGGCGTTGAATGGATTATAATGATAATGATTTGGACACGACATCGCAGCAAAGCGTGGTGATCATTTGCAACATTATTTGCATCATCTTATCGAACACTTCGGCTACATCGGCATTATGGTCGCGCTGATGCTTGGCATCATCGGGCTGCCGATTCCGGACGAACTGCTGTTGACCTATGCCGGCTATCGCATCTCAACCGGCGCTTTTTCGTATCCACTCGCCTTTCTTGCGTGCTGGATCGGCGCCATAGCGGGCATTTCGCTTAGCTACGTTCTCGGGATTACGCTCGGGCTGCCGTTTTTGCATAAATTCGGTCCCAAGCTCCATCTTACGGAGAAGCGGCTCGAGCAAACGAAAGCGCTGTTTGCGAAACTCGGCCCAGCGGTATTGTTCATTTGCTATTTCATCCCCGGCGTTCGGCATCTCGCCGCCTTTTGGGCCGGCATGAACGCCTACAGTTGGAGAAAATTTGCTTTGTTCGCTTACAGCGGGGCCATGATGTGGGTCGCTGTCTTTTTGACGATCGGCGCCTATTTCGAAAGCCGCTGGATGGCCGTCAAGCAGTACATCCATGCCTACCGCCCATTCTTATTTCCTGCCTTTCTAGCCGTTCTCAGTTTCGCCATCTTCTATTGGTACATCCAACAAAAACGAAAAACACCGGAATAATCACCGGTGTTTTTTATTTCGTTACGTGCGCCATACATTCTCGCGCGGGCCGCGATGGTACGTTTCCGTCAGCAATCCCATAAACAAGCCGAATCCAAATATCACCATCGACGCCCCCATAATTCCCAAGCTGACGATCGTCAAGAAAAAGTCTTTGTTGTAAGCGTTTGCGATAAAACTAAGCAAAAACAGTGCAACTCCGACAATCAATCCCACTGACGCCATCCATTTGCACATGTTGATCATTTCTTGCCCTTCATGCCGTTTGTTCATTCTCATCATCCCCTTATTTTGAGGATACTATCCTTGTCACAAAATTGCAACATTTATTTTTCCTTTTTCGCTTTCCTTTCGGTTATAATTTATATTTTGCCTTCTGTCGCAACATTTACAGGGCAACAAAACGCCCTGCCGTCATACACTAACAGTGACTCCTTCTCGATAAAGGAGGCATGCCGCTTGAACACCGTCGACTATGATAAGGCGCTCTATTACACGCATCGCTCCGAATGGGACAATTTGCTCATTTTAATGGTGCGTACACCTGATGATATTTTATCGAAAAAAATTGAAAAATTTCTCCACGCTTACAATTTTGAGCACGACTACTCCGTCATTCAGGAACGGCTGCACGCTTTGCTGCGCTACATCGATCATGCGCTGGAAGTGAGCGAACAAAAAATGGGAGTCGAGCAGTACGTGCAGTTTTACTCGTAAAATAAACGGGGAATTGGCATCATCCAATTCCCCGCAGATTGTGCTGATCATTGCGCATAAGAAGGCGAAACGGTACTGAGCACGTCCTGAACGCGTTGCATGACGGCGTCTGCTAAGCGCGCTAGTCTTTCTTCGCTGTCCTCCAGCGACGTCCCTTTGACGCCGAAATACACCTTTATTTTCGGCTCCGTCCCTGATGGACGCAGACAAAACCACGAGCCATCCTCCAAGATATACTTGAGCACATTGGATGCTGGCAAATCAATGGCCGTTTTTTCGCCGGTCAACGTGTTCGTCCGCTCTTTCGTTTTGTAATCCTCAATCACCGTCACCTTTTTCCCCGCGGCCTCCACCGGCGGCTGTTGACGGAACGAGGTTAAAATCGCGGCAATCGCCTCTGCTCCTTCCTTGCCTTTCAGTGTGAGCGATCGTTGTCCCTCGCGGTAATAGCCGTACTGGTCAAACAATTGCAAGAGCGCCTCATACAGCGATAGCCCTTGCTTTTTATAAAACGCGCACACTTCCGCCGCGAGGACAGCCGCCTGCACGGCATCTTTGTCGCGGACAAAATCGCCGATCAAATACCCATAGCTTTCCTCATATCCGAACTGGAACGCATATTGCCCTGTTTGCTCATATTCCTTGATTTTTTCCCCAATGAATTTGAATCCCGTCAGCGTATCGATCGTCTCCAAGCCGAACGAGGCGGCAATCGCCCGCCCGAACTCGGACGTGACAATCGTCTTTAAGACGACCCCATTGGGTGGAAGCAAGCCCTTTTCCTTGCGCTGCGACAATAAATAATGAAGCAGCAACGCGCCCGTTTGGTTGCCGGTTAAAACGATGTACTCCCCGCTCCCATTTTTTACCGCAATACCGAGCCGGTCAGCGTCCGGATCGGTGGCGATGAGCAGATCGGCGTTCACTTGTTCGCCAAGCTCCATCGCCATGGCAAACGCCGCATGCTCTTCCGGATTGGGCGAAGCGACAGTTGAAAAGTTCGGATCCGGCCGCTCCTGCTCTTTGACAACAAAGACGTTTTGGTAGCCGAGTTCAGCGAGGGCGCGGCGCACCGGTTTGTTTGACGTGCCGTGAAGCGGCGTAAACACAATGTTGATCGCCGTTTCCCTTGCGAGCTCTGGATGAATGGACATCGTTTTGACCGCATGGATATAAGCATCATCGACTTCGCTTCCGATGATGCGAATAAGACCTTTTTCTCTTAACGTTTTCTCATCTTCCACATGAATGGCGAGCTCGTTTTCGACTTCATTGACATAGCGGATCACTTGGTCGGCGACAGCAGGGGGCAGCTGTCCCCCGTCCTCTCCATACACTTTATAGCCGTTATATTCCGGCGGATTATGGCTGGCGGTGATGACAATGCCGGCAAACGCCCGCAAATAGCGAACAGCAAACGACAGTTCCGGCGTCGGGCGCAATTCATCAAACACGTATGTTTGAATGCCGTTCGTGGCCAACGTTTTCGCCGCCTCCATCGCAAATTCCGGCGATTGATGCCTCGAGTCGTAGGCGATGACGACCCCGCGCCGCTTCGCCTCATCACCAAACGATCGTATGTATCGCGCCAATCCTTCCGACGCTTTGCGAACAGTATAAATGTTCATTCGGTTCGTTCCCGGGCCGATCTCGCCGCGCATGCCGCCGGTGCCAAATTCGAGATTTTTGTAAAAGCAATCCTCCAGCCATCGTTCATCATCGCGGCGTTGTTCCAGCATCCGTTTCAATTCCGGATCGAGCTGCGGCTCACGCAGCCATTGTTCATATTTTTGTCTCCATTCCATGGCTGTTCCCCCTTGCTTTTCATCTTCCCTGTTTATGTATTCGCTCCCATCATACAATATACCTGCCAAAAGAAAAAGGATGTCCGGGAAAAGATGGACATCCTTTTTCTTCCATTACCCTTGCGGCTGCGAAGGCTCAGAAATGTTTGTCAACGCTTGTTCAGCCGCTTCGTTTGATGCGCTGTTCGTCGCAATATCGCCTAGCGCAACAATGCCTTGAAGCTGGTTGTTTTCCACGATCGGCAAACGGCGAACTTGATGTTGGGCCATGACATTCGCGGCTTCCTGTACGCTCATATTCGGCGTACCGGTGACGACTTGGTTCGTCATGACCTCTGCTACTTTGACGGTCGACGGGTCTTTTCCTTGGGACGAAACACGCAACGTAATATCGCGGTCCGTAATCATCCCTTTGACTTGCCCGTTTTCCACAACCGGAAGCGCACCAATATTTTTTTGGCTCATGATTTGCGCTGCTTCTTGCACCGTTTGGTTCGGCGAAATCGTTGCGACGTTTTTCGTCATAATGTCCTGCACTTTGTTTCCGCTGTTGTTCGTCAATGTGATCCTCCCCTTTCACCGATTAGTATGGCTCGTTTGTTGAGCGATATAGATAGAAAATGTTGTTTTCTTTCCTGCCCTTTGCCGGTTATGAATGGACGCGCCGTTTCCCATCCCTTATAATGAAGCTGAACAGTGTAAGATCGGGCAACGGTGTCTGCAACAGAAGAAGGGGAGAAGAATGGAACAAGAAAAACGCGCGGAACACTTGCTTTTGGCCGCATGGGCGACTGCGCTCATCGCCACCCTCGGAAGCCTTTATTTTTCGGAGGTGCTTGGGTACATTCCGTGCGACCTGTGCTGGTTTCAACGCATTTTTATGTATCCGCAAGTCATCATTTTAGGAATCGCCATCGTGTGCAAAGACGCTGCGGCAGCTCGTTATAGCTTCACACTGTCATTGATTGGCGGGGGCATTTCCTTGTATCATTATGGACTGCAAAAAATCCCGCTTCTTCAAGAATACGCCATCAGCTGCGGCCGCATTCCGTGCACAGGGCAATATATCAACTGGCTTGGGTTTATCACCATTCCATTCTTGGCGCTAACTGCCTTTATGATCATTATGTTGCTAAGTTGGACCATCATGCGCCAACAAAGAAAGGGGAGCGAACATTGAAAAAATTGCTCACATTTGGCGGCATCATCATCGCCCTATTTGCCGCCATCGCCTTTGTTACCTCCTATGAGCAAAACGAAGCAGCAAAAGGAAACCCTTACCATAAAAACAAGCTGCATCCGGCCACCATTGCCCAACTTGACGACCCGAACTACCGCAACATTATTTTGCCCGCGGAGTTGAAACAACAGCTGGCTGAGAAAAAGACGCTCACCGTTTACTTTTACAGCCCGACATGTCCACACTGCCAGCGGACAACGCCGATCGTCGTGCCGCTAGCAAAGGAGCTCGGCATCGATTTAAAGCTGTTCAACTTGCTTGAATTCGAAGACGGATGGGATGCATACCATATTGAAGCCACCCCGACCATCGTCTATTACGAAAACGGAAAAGAGAGGAAACGCATCGAAGGATATCATGATGAACAAGCGTTCCGAAACTGGTTTTCCTCATTGCACAGTGACAAGTGAAGTGGGATAAAAGCGAGCATTTTTATATTGAATGCTTCTGAAAAAATGGTAGCCTGCAATCTGGAACCGTCAAACAAGGGACAGCAAAGCTCTACAAAAAGAGAAAGAAATGGTATTTCGCCATCACCATCACGTTTGAAGTGGAACCGCGACACGAAACCAGGGTGATGGGTGTTGACTTGGGACTTCGCTATATTGCCGTTGCCAGCGTAGGAACGAAATCGTTGTTTTTCAAAGGGAATCAATGCGCCTTCATTCGCCGACGATATGCGGCTCTGCGGCGAACATTGGGTAAAGCCAAGAAGCTCCAGATGATTCGCAAAATCGGCCATAAAGAATCCCGCTGGATGAAGGATGTGAACCACAAAATCAGCTGTCAAATTGTCTATTTTGCCCTCGCCAACGGTGTTGGCGTGATTCGGATGGAAGAGTTGACGGGGATTCGAAAGCGGGCAACATCGGCCAAAGAAGCCGGTCGAAGCCTTCATTCATGGGTGTTTCATCAACTGCAAACGATGATTGCCTACAAAGCCGAAATGGTCGGCATCCGGGTGGAATGGGTGAATCCGACCTACACAACTCAAACATGCCGATGCGGGCATCGAGAGAAAGCGAACCGAAACGGCATCCGCTTCCGATGCCAAAAGTGCGGATACACCCTCCACGCCGACTTGAATGGCGCGATCAACATCGCCAAAGCGATTTCGGGCTTCGCCGCCTAACCTAGCGCACTGGTCGCAGGTGCGCCGCCCATTGGGGTACATCCTAACCCGATGGGACGGGGTGATGACACACCCCCGAACTTGGGCGTTGTCCGAACCAGAAATGGATGAGGGCGTTAACGACCCAAGAATCCCACACCTTTAGGCGTGCGGATTGTCAAATCACCCATTGGCTCGTCGCAGGCGCATACACGCTGCACGGCCAAAGCCGCCTGCAAGTGAATTGCTTGGCATGAAAAGGAAAGGCAATGCCATGGCGAGCCAAAATCTTTTGATTGCGAACAAACAGCCATTCATACTGTTCCAAATCCCCATGCTCCCCGATATATTCGATGACGGTAATGAGCGACTGCAACGCCGAAATGATTTGGAAAGCCTCTTTCATCGTTCCATTATATTTAACGTGTTCGTGGTCCAGTGAAAGAATGCCCCATTCCTCAAATTGACGGATTTGTTCATCATCGAAGTAATACGGAAACACATCGGTATAAAAGTAGTTGAGCAAATACTGCATGTAATGCTCTTGCTCTGGAGTCGCCGCATACATCATTTTCAACGTCCATACCACCTTTTCTCGCCGCAATGCTTGCGTTCTCCATCAGTAAGACGATACTATGAGTGTACCATATCTCGCGCAAGGATAGGGGTAGAAAGTGTTTCCACAGCTAACAAACAATTGGGAGTGTGACAACTTTTGTGGACAAGAAAAGGCGATTGGCTGGAATGCATCATCCCTAGCTGGTGGAGCGGTTTGACGATTGAACAGCTCCTGAAAGACGTATGGGCCGCCTCGAAAAAGCTCGCCCACCGTTGGCGGATGGAACACGGCGTCAAACTGAACGGCCAGGCTGTTCCCTGGAAGACGGTGCTCAACGAACGCGACCGGCTTCAGCTTTACGCATATGAGCCGGAGCCGTCGTTCATCGTTCCAGAATATCGGGAGCTTTCGATTTTATGGGAGGACGACCATCTGCTCGTCTTGAACAAAGAAGCCGGCATCGACATTCATCCGTCCGAACCGGGGCAAACCGGCACGCTCGCCAATGCGGTCGCGTTTTATTTGCAGTCGCAGGCAATTTTAACAAAAGTGCGCCACATTCACCGACTTGACCGCGACACGTCGGGAGCGATTTTATTTGCCAAACACCCGCTCGCCGGTGCGACGCTCGATCGGATGCTCGCCCACCGCGCCATCAAGCGGACGTACGTCGCCCTTGTTCACGGTCGTTTGTCCCCGAAATCAGGAACCATTTCCGCGCCAATCGGCCGTGACCGCCACCATCCAACGCGCCGTCGCGTCTCGAAAACGGGAGCAAAAGCGGTGACACACTATCGCGTCATCAAAACATTCTCGTCAACATCGCTTGTCGAGCTTTCTCTCGAGACCGGACGGACGCACCAAATCCGCGTCCATTTGGCCCATCTCGGCCATCCACTCGTCGGCGATGTGCTTTATGGCGGCAAACCAGTGTTTCACCGCCATGCGCTTCATGCCGCTAAGCTAACGTTCCGCCATCCGTTTACAAACGAAGAGGTCATTTGCCTCGCGCCAACAAGCGATTTTCCCACCGACCTTTCGCGCATTTACCATTGATCTCCTCCGCCCTCCTTCGATGGGGGAGGAGATTTCTCGCCCAAAAGAGAAAAGGCAGACATCCCTGTCTGCCTTACAAACGCAATCCCTCCTCTTCGACGCCTGCCGCCTCCTCCTCTTTACTGAGCTCTTTTTTTGCCACTTCCAGCGATTTCACATGATGGCCGTCCATTTCCTTCACCGTAAACAAGTAGCCATCGATTTCTACACTCTCGCCTGGTTTGATATCATAATGCTTCGTTAAAATCCAGCCGCCGATTGTATCGACGTCATCATCATCAATGTCCAGCCCAAGCAAGTCATTCACTTCGCTGATCAGCACTTTGCCATCCAAGACAAATCGATCATCGTCCATTTTTTGAATCAGCGGCGTTTCATCAATATCAAACTCATCTTGGATTTCGCCAACGATCTCTTCCAAAATGTCCTCAACTGTAACCAGTCCAGACGTGCCGCCGTATTCATCAACCAAAATCGCCATATGGATGCGTTCTTTTTGCATTTTGACCAACAAATCGTGAATGGCGATCGATTCAATCACTTGAATGATTGGGCGGATATAGTCTTTCATTTGCTTTTCGTTGGACGGATTGGCGATAAAGTCCGTAAACACCTCTTTGACGTTGATGAGTCCAAGCACATGGTCTTTATCACCGTCAATGACCGGATAGCGCGTATACTTTTCTTCGCGAATGATGTCCATGTTTTCCTTGACGCTTTTGTTAATATCGAGCGCCACAATTTCTTTGCGCGGCACCATAATTTCTTTCGCTATGCGGTCGTCAAAACGAAAAATGTTATTGACATAGCGGTACTCTGACTGATTGATCTCCCCGCTCTTGTAGCTTTCCGATAAAATTAGGCGCAACTCCTCCTCAGAGTGGGCGATTTCATGCTCCGAAACCGGCCTGAGGCCAAACAGGCGCGTCACAAGCCGCGCAGAGTTGTTGAGTGTCCAAATGAACGGATACATGATTTTGTAAAACCAGATGAGCGGCTGAGCCGTAAACAGCGTAATCGCTTCCGCCTTATGAATGGCAAACGTCTTTGGCGCTAATTCACCGACGACGACATGCAAAAAGGTGATGAGCGAAAACGAAATGATAAACGCTAAAAAATGGGAGACGGATTCCGACAAATGGAGGCGTTCAAACAGCGGCAGCAACATCCGCGCCACCGTCGGCTCCCCAAGCCAGCCAAGGCCAAGCGAGGTGAGCGTAATGCCCAGCTGGTTCGCCGATAAATAGCCGTCCAAATTCGAAATCACTTTTTTCGCCGCGACCGCCCGTCGATTCCCTTCATTGACAAGCTGATCGATGCGCGAGCTGCGCACTTTGACGATCGCAAATTCCGAAGCGACAAAAAAGGCGGTGCAAGCGATGAGAAACGCCACCAACAGCAAACTGGCTATATCCAATTCGTCTCCGAGCGCGGATGAAGCGCCCAGGTTACACCTCCTGCACACAAAAGTTTCCATTGCAGCTGATAGACGATGATGCCGCTGGGCTGTCTTAGACAGCCCAATATGTTACGATTCCTCATTATTGTTCCCTTGGGTAAAAATGAGCACATATTTCAGCAGTTCAAACACGGCGATCAACGTTGCCGCAACGTATGTCAGCGCCGCCGCGCCAAGCACTTTGTTCACGCCGCGCGTTTCGTTTGGAGCGATGATCCCTTCAGCGAGCATAAATCGTTTCGCCCGCGCGCTCGCATTAAACTCGACCGGCAGCGTAATGACTTGGAACGCCACCGCCAGCGAGAAAAACAAAATGCCGAGACCGATCAATGAAAATTGATGGAGCAAAAACCCAACCAGCAGCAAAAACGGAGCCACGCCGGAAGCCAAGTTCACAACGGGAAACATCCGGTGGCGAAGGACGAGTGCAGCGTAGCCTTGCTGGTGTTGAACAGCGTGGCCGACCTCATGAGCGGCAACAGAAATAGAAGCGATCGAACGCCCATAAAAGACCGGCTCCGACAAACGGACCGTTCGGGAAATCGGATCGTAATGGTCCGAAAGCCGCCCTGGCACGACCTCCACCGGCACATGGTGCAACCCATGACGGTCTAAAATCATGCGCGCCACTTCCGCCCCCGTCAATCCCGATGAGGCTGGAACTTCAGACCAGGCATTGAAATTGCTTGATACCTTCCACTGCGCCCAAAGCGAGATCAAGAAGGCGATAAAAATGAAAATATCCATCGGATGGAATAGCATGGCAGCACCCTCCGTTTTTTCGTTTGTCAAATGTGTATACTATTATTTATTGTACTTGCCCGCTATTTCATACGTCAAACGGCCCGCTCCGGTTTCAAAAAAAAGAGCGCCTGCATCGAGGCGCTATTTAGCTGATGGGGACATCAAAAATTGAAATTGTCTGGGTCAGGACCGACCCGTTTGTTCAAGTTCAACGCGTCGATCTGTTTCATTTCTTCATCGGTCAGCGAGAAATCAAAAAGATCAGCGTTTTCTTTGATCCGCGCCGGCGTCACCGACTTTGGAATCGTGACAACGCGGTGCTGCAAGTCCCAACGCAGCACGACCTGCGCCGGCGTTTTTCCGTATTTGCGCCCGATGTCAACGATCGTCGGCTCGTTTAAAATTTCCCCGCGCATGAGCGGTGACCATGCTTCAAGCTGGATGCCGTTTTCTTGGCAAAACGCATGCAGCTCTTTTTGCGTCAGGCGCGGATGGTACTCGACCTGGTTGACCATCGGCTTGATTTCACAATCGGCCAATACATCTTGCAAATGGTGAATATGGAAGTTGCTCACTCCAATCGCACGCACATAGCCGTCTTTATACAGCTTTTCAAGCGCCCTATACGTTTCTTTGTATTTTCCTTTCACCGGCCAATGAACTAAATACAAGTCGACGTAATCAAAACCGAGCTTTTTCAAGCTTTTGTCAAACGCCTTTAGCGTCGTTTCATACCCCTGATCGGTGTTCCACACTTTCGTCGTCACAAACACTTGCTCACGCGGGATGCCGGATTCTCGGATCGCTTGACCGACCCCTTCTTCGTTTTCATAAAAAGCGGCTGTATCGACATGGCGGTAGCCAACCTCGAGCGCGGTGCGCACCGCGCTTCTTACTTCCTCCCCTTCTTTGACTTTATAAACTCCAAGGCCGACCCAAGGCATTTTCACCCCGTTATGCAAGGTGGCACAATCTTGCAGACCGTTCATATCCTCTCCTCCTCGAGCGTCATTATAGTTTCATTATGGGAAAAGAGGGAAAGAAAATCAAAATATATGCTTGCTATCCTTTCTCACTTTTCCACGTCCTTCTTGTTCTTTGCTTTAGGGGAAAATCAACGAAAAAACGAGGGGAAACGTTCCCCTCGCGCTATCATTGCATCCCTTTTTCATCCACTCGGCAATTGGCGGCGTGCGGCGCCTTTCCTGACACAGCCAGAAACGTGCGGACGGAAAAGCTGTCAATTGGACTTGCAGAGCGCTCCTGCCACTTATTTGGCCACGCTCACCGAGGAGCGCTCCACTTCAGCTTCGTTCGGATGAAACTCGTTTTCCATTTTCGAAACAACCACCGTCGCTACAGCATTGCCGATAATATTCGTAATCGCCCGCGCTTCCGACATGAAGCGGTCAACCCCAAGGAGCAAGGCGATGCCTTCAACCGGAATCATCGGGAACGCCGCCAAAGTCGCTGCCAACGTAATGAATCCCGAACCGGTAACCCCCGCTGCCCCTTTCGAGGTGAGCATTAAGACGCCAAGTAACGTCAACTCTTGCCAAATGGTTAAATCAATACCGTACGCTTGGGCGATGAAAATAGCTGCCATCGACAAGTAAATCGATGTGCCGTCTAGGTTGAACGAATACCCTGTCGGAACGACAAGACCGACAACCGATTTGGAGCACCCATATTTTTCGAGCCGCTCCATCAGCCGCGGCAGCGCTGATTCAGACGAAGAGGTGCCCAAAACAAGCAACAATTCCTCTTTAATATAAGCAAGAAACTGAAAAATGTTGAATCCGTAAAACTTGGCAATCCCGCCAAGCACGACGAAAATGAAGAGGGCCATCGTAATGTAAACAGACCCCATCAATTTGCCGAGCGACACGAGCGAACCAAGGCCGAACGTGCCGATCGTGTACGCCATCGCGCCGAACGCAGCGATCGGCGACACCTTCATCACCATGTTGACGACGCCGAAAAAAATTTCCGCCAGTCGTTCAAATAAGGAAATCACTGGTTTTGCTTTTTCCCCAAGCGCGGCAGCCGCTAAGCCGAACAACACAGCGAAGAAGAGCACCGGAAGCAGTTGGCCGCTCGCCATCGCGGCAACGACGTTGTCGGGAATGATGCTTAAGATGAAATCAACAAAACTGTGGCTGGTTTCTGCTGCTTGTTTTGTGTATTGCGAAATGTCGCCGCCTTTTACTGCATCGGTATGAAATCCGACCCCTGGTTTCACAAGGTTGACGACGACAATCCCGATCGCCAACGCAAACGTCGTTACAATTTCAAAATAAATAAGCGCCTTGCCGCCGATGCGGCCGACCTTTTTCAAATCGCCCATGTTGCCGATTCCGATGACGACGGTGAAGAAAATGATCGGGGCGATCACCATTTTAATCAGCTTAATAAATCCGTCTGCTAATACTTTTAATTTCGCGCCAAATTCCGGAAATACAAATCCGACGATAATCCCCAAAATGATGCCGATGATGACTTGTACCGTCAAGTTTTTCAGCTTTCCCCGCATTTCTCCCACTCCTTTCAATGTATTGACAACGCTTTCAATACTATCATAAAGAAAAATCATTGAAATCAAAATATTATGGTGATAATGGTCGTTTTGGTCTTTTTGGTCTTAACGCTCGCATGGGTGTTTCCCTTAAACGCCCCTTCCGCCTGCACCAAAGGCGCAGCGGGGAGAGAGTCTTGGAAACATCCGTCCCGCGACAAACTGTCAGCCAAGCTCTCCCCATGCGTCCGACGATTCAGCCGCCTTACAAAGACCACTGATTCATTTCCTGCCTGCGCTGATTGCGTGGAAATGAGGGCTTTCTTAGCTGGAGATGATCAAAAGAGGCTGATTCAAAAATTTGGTGAAGGAAAGTTACGCATTTATACGTTGATAAGAAAAGGGCGTCCCGTTATTTTTCGGACCCCCTCATTCACACGATTGTTTCACTTCATTCAACAGCTTGGAACCAAACTGCCGCGTAAATTCCTCATACAGCGGCGTAAACGTTTGCTTCCATTTCTTTTTGTCCATTTCCGACAACATGTACAGATGGACCCCGCCCCGCCGTTCAAGCTGCCTAAGCTCCTGTTCGTTTTGTTCCGTTGACTGTTGCCAATTCCAATGCGTCGCTTCAGCCATGGCTTCCTCAATGCTTCGTTGGATATCTTTCGGAAGATGATCCCAAAACGATTGGTTCATCATGACGACATAACCGAGATACCCGTGGTCGCTGATCGTAATATACGGTTGGAATTTGTAAAACCCTTTCGAATAAATATTGGAAATCGTATTTTCCTGTCCGTCAAACTTATGCTGTTCAAGCTCCTGATAAACACGGTCAAATGAAACGGCAACCGGTTCACCGCCAAGCAAACGAAACTGCTTTTCGATCACTTCGCTTGGCATAATGCGAAAGCGCAAGCCTCGAAAATCGTCCGGTTCAATCAACGGGCGGTTCGTGCCCATCATTTGCTTAAACCCGTTGCTCCAAAACGCCAACCCTTTAATCCCTTTCGCCTCGAGCATCTGAAGCAGCTCAACTCCCACCTTGCCGGTAAGCACGCAGCGAACATGTTCATCATCGCGGAACAAAAATGGCAAATCGAGCACTTGCCACTCAGGGATCAACTCCGTCACTTTCGAAAACGATGGCGCGATCATTTGCACGTCGCCGCGCAGCAGTGCATCAAGCTCTTCCCCATCCGAATAAAGCGAGCCGTTTGGGAACACTTCGACTTTGACGCGGCCGTTTGTTTTTTGCTCAACGAGTTCGGCAAACTTTTGCGCCGCCAGCCCTTTTGGCGTATTCTCTGCTACCACATGGCTGAAATAAATAATGATTTGCTTTTTCAACCCCTTTTGCTCGTCGTCATAAACCAGTGGTTCACGTCCCAGTTGACGGCTCGCTGCCCAGCCGATCAGACCGAAGCCGACAAACAAAAGGATTGCCCATGGTCTCCATCTTTTCCCCATTGTTCACACCGTTCTTTCATCCATCCTATTGCTAAAATGGCACTTCAGCACAATGCTCCCCGCCGACTCGAATCATTGGAGCAAAAAAGCAGCTGGAGCTCACGGATTCGGTTTGAGAGCAGCAATCGCCACGCCTTACGTATGCCCCATCTGCGATGCTGGCGGGAAGAATATTTGTTCCCCACCGCCATTTTACACCTTTCGTTTCTTCCTATTCAAGAAGATTTGGTATAATGAAAAAAACATTGATTCATTCCTTTCCCATTCATATGGCATGACCAACAGCCATCACGACTGACAAAAAGGAGTTCCGCCATGAGCCGGCTGCCGATTCGCTGGAAAATTACGATTTTAATTTTCACCATCGTCAGCTTTTCCCTGTTGCTGAGCGGTGTATTCATCATCAGCGACTTTTTCCATACAAAGGAGGAGGAACTCAGCCAGCGTGCCTTATTGACCGCGCGCACCGTCTCCGAGCTGCCTGAAATCAGGAGCCATATGGTCGGAAACAAACAAAGCCGGGCGCTGATCAATCCGGTCGTCGAACGAGTGCGCGTCATTCACAACGCCGACTATATCGTCGTTCTCGATATGAACAAAGTGCGCCTCTCCCATCCGCTTCCGGCGATGATCGGCACGATCTCCCACGGCGCTGATGAAGGGCCGGCGTTTGCCGAACATACGTACACTTCCAAAGCCCGTGGGGAAATCGGTACAGTCGTTCGCGCCTTCGTTCCAATTATGAACAGCCATCACGAACAAATTGGCGTCGTCATCGCCGCCTACCGGCTGCCAACGTTTTTTGAAGCCATTGATTCTTTGAAAGAAGAAGCTGCCGTAGCGGTTGTTTTGTCGCTCGTTGTCGGTGGAATTGGTGCATGGCTGCTGGCCTCTCATATCAAGCGGCAAATGTTTGAGTTGGAACCACATGAGATCGCCAAGCTGCTGATCGAACGGACGGAAGCGTTTAACGCCATGCACGAAGGTGTCATCGCCATTGACAGCAATGAAAAAATTACCATTTTCAATGACCGGGCAAAACAAATGCTCGGCGTCAAAGGGGATGTCATCGGCCGTTCGATCCGCTCCATCATTCCGGACACACACCTTCCGGAAATCTTGGAAGTAAACAAACCGATTTACAATAAGGAGCTGCAGATCGGCAACTTAACAATTTGGAGCAACCGCATTCCGATCAAAGTCAACGGAAAAACGGTCGGCGCCATCGCCATTTTCCAAGACCGCACGGAAGTGAAACGACTGGCTGAAGAACTGACGGGCGTAAAGGCGTTTGTCCATGCCTTGCGCGTGCAAAATCATGAATACATGAACAAGCTTCACACGATCGCTGGCCTTATTCAGCTCGGCCACATCGAAAAAGCGCTCGAGTACGTGTTTCAAGTTACAGAGGAACAAGCAGAACTGACGCAGTTTTTAAGCCGCAACATTAAGGACGAAAGCATTTCCGGGTTGCTCTTAAGCAAAATCCGCCGCGGCAAGGAGCTCGGCATTCGCGTGACGATCGACCGACATAGCCGGCTGCACCGCTTTCCGCCGCATCTCGATCACCATGATTTCGTTGTTCTCCTTGGCAATTTAATTGAAAACGCCTTCGACGCGTTCCGTGATGTAACCGACCGAGAAAAAGAAATTTACATCAGCATCGAACAAAACGAAGACCTTTGTTCCCTCTCGGTCGAAGACAACGGCCAAGGCATTGCCCGCGAGCATATTGACCGCATTTTTGATGAAGGTTTTTCGACCAAAGGGGAGAACGGACGAGGCATCGGCTTGTATTTGGTGAAGCAAATTGTGGAAAAGGGAAACGGGCGCATCGATGTGCAGTCGGAAGAAGGAAAAGGAACGGTGTTTACTGTTACCTTTGACATGTGATCCCCATTCATGCAACGGCGGCCGCGAAAGTCCCCCACCGAGACGAAGGAGGTACAGGCTATGTATCGCGTGTTGTTGATCGAAGACGACCCGATGGTGCAAGAAGTAAATCGGCAAATGATTGAACAAATAGACGGTTTTACCGTCATCGGCCTCGCTCGAAACGGTGAAGAAGGACTCCGCCTCATTCAAGAGCTCCGTCCGGATTTAGCGATGGTTGATATTTACATGCCGCAGTTAGACGGCCTTGAAACATTAAAACAAATCCGCGCCCACGGCCATGAAGTTGATATCATCGCCATTACCGCGGCAAGCGACATTGAAACGGTGCGCCGCGTCCTGCAAAACGGCGCGTTCGATTACATTGTGAAACCGTTTAAATTTGAACGGCTCAAACAGGCGTTGGAGCATTATCGGACGTTCCGCCGGTCGCTTGCGGAAAAGGAATCGCTCACCCAGGTGGAACTCGATGCCCTAAGGCGGGCGACTGAACAACCGGCCGGACCGTCCTCCGAGCTTCCGAAAGGACTGAATGAGGTAACATTGGAAAAAGTGATCGCCTATTTACGCCAACACCGCTTCCCCGTTTCCGCTGAGGAAGTGGCCGAAGGAGTCGGCATCGCCCGCGTTACCGCCCGCCGCTATTTAGAGTACCTTGAGAAAACAGGGGAAGTCGTGCTCGATGTTCAATACGGCGGCGTCGGACGCCCAGTGAATCGGTACCATCTGAAAGCAACATAACACGATGCCATTTCGAGCGGCTTCAAGCTAATTGTCAGAGACGGAAAGCCAGGCCCTATTATGCCGTATCCCGCACCAACAACCGGGCAGGCAGTTCTTCCTGCTTTCGCGTCACATTGCCTGTCTCCCGCCAATGGTGAAGAAGGCGGAACGCTCTTTCTCCGAGCGTAAAATGGGGGAGTGCCACGGTTGTCATGCCCAGCATTTCAGCCAACGGATCATTATCAAACCCAGAAAATAAAGGAAATGAGTCTGTTTGTTTCCACCGTTTCAACTGCTATAATGAATGGTATATGGAAAGCAAGGAGGAATCAAGATGCTTCGATATTGGAAATCGTTTTTCTCCATCGCTGTCACCGCCGCCTTGCTTGCCGGTTGCGGTACAGAGACACCTGCATCAAAAGAGACAGAAGCGAAAACCAAACAAACGGCAAGTTCAGACGAGAATCCCAGCAACGCGCAAACAGCAGAGCCAGCCGCTCAAGAAACTCCCCCTGCTGACGAACAAAATCAAGCAGGAAGCGGACAAAGTGGGTCGACAGGGGATGAATCCGCTTCTTCCCGTCCAACAACTTCCTTGTCTTACCAAATGGGAAATCAAACAGTCACAGGGACAGCAACGTTGACCACAAGTGACAACCAGCATTTCTCGCTCTATGTCCTAGACGGGTGGACGCTCGATGCTGAAGAACCGCATTCTGATGTATTGCTCCATGGGGACACGTTCGCCCGCATCCGCCTTCTTCATAACGAGGAGACGAACTATGAGCAGTTGGCCAAAGAACATGCCCAAGCGGTCGATGCCAATGCCGCCCGCCAGCAAACGGATCAACTTCCAAAACCGTTCGCTGATGCCGTTTGGTACACTGCCCAAGCCGATGGCGTTACCGTTCACGTCATCGCCAGCGCTCACCCAGCGCCGATGCTCTTGACAGTGCACGCTCCTAAAGAGCGCGATGTACTTGGCGCTGTGCTCGCCATGGTGGCGACGCTGCAAAAGCAATAACTTATTTTAGGGAGGGCCATCGCCCTCCCTTTCCAAAAAGAAAAACCCCCTTTTTTTCAGCTGCAAGAGGGTCAGACGAGCTGTTTGCTCTCTTCTTTGCGGAAAAACGTTCTCATGGCATGAAAGACATCCGATTTTTGCTTTAGGATATAATAGCGGAACTTCTCATCTTTAATATTGCGGTACGCCGACATGAGCGTGGAATGGCGATTATACTGGTTGACTTCCCCGTACCCAAACATGTTCGATACTTTCATCAGCTCCTGAACAAGCTTGACGCAGCGGGCATTGTCCGATGTCAAGTTGTCGCCGTCAGAGAAATGGAACGGATAAATGTTGTAGCGCGACGGTGGATATTTTGTCTCAATAAGTTCAAGCGCCTTGCGGTAGGCCGATGAGCAAATCGTTCCACCGCTTTCCCCTTTCGTGAAAAACTCTTCCTCACTGACGACTTTCGCTTCCGTATGATGGGCGATAAAGGCGATGTCCACCGTTTCGTATTTCGTACGCAAAAATCGGGTCATCCAGAAGAAAAAGCTGCGTGCCATATATTTTTCCCACATGCCCATCGATCCGCTTGTGTCCATCATCGCCAAGACGACCGCCTTCGATTCTGGTTTGACGACTTCGTTCCACGTTTTAAACTTCAAATCTTCGCGGTAAATCGGATAAAATCCTGGTTTGCCGTTCATGGCATTGCGCTTGAAGGCAGTGAGCATCGTCCGCTTTTTATCGATGTTCCCCATCAGCCCGGTGCGACGGATGTCGTTAAATTCGATATGCTGGGCTACATTTTGATCCAGCTCTTTTCGTTGCAAATTAGGCAGCTCCAATTGGCTAAAGAACGCTTCCTCAATCTCCATCAGCGACACTTCAGCTTCGTAATAATCTTGACCCGGCAAATCGCCAGCACCTTGGCCTTTTCCTGGCCCCTGCCCCTCCCCGCTTCCATCTCGGGCCACCACATCACCGACTTGGCTGTCTCCATCTCCTTGGCCGACGTGCTTGTTTTTCTCATAATTGTAGCGGATTTTGTATTCATCAAGCGAGCGGATCGGAATTTTAATCACATCGCGCCCGTTGGACATGATAATGCTTTCTTCGGTAATTAAGTCGGGCAAATTGTTTTTGATCGCTTCCTTCACTTTTTCTTGATGGCGCTTTTGATCATCATATCCTTTGCGGTGGAGGGACCAATCTTCTTTCGATACAACAAAATTCCCCTTCATGTTTTCCCCTCCTTTGAAAAAATCATTTTCACACTTTTCGCTTTCCCGCATATACTTATGTTGGCGTCATCAAAACGGACCATCGCTATGCCAAGTTGGTTTATTTTATCGTATGCAACAATTTAAAATAATTGACAAATGAATGTGGAAAACAAACAGGTGGACAAGCCCGATTGTCGATTTCACATCTCCTTTAAGCAAAAGCACCGCTCCTAGGGCCGTCCTCTTCTTCGCATGAAGTGCGCTAAAAAGAGGAGAAAAAGCATGCCTCAGCGCTTGAGGCATGCCTAGCGGTTCAACAAGCTGCCGACATAGCGGAGCAATTCGTTGGCTGACGTGGAATTGTACCCGTATTCATCAATGAGGCGGGCGACGACTTCGTTAATTTTTTTCAACTGCTGCTCATCCGGTGTTTTTGTCGACGTTGTAATTTTTACAATATCTTTTAAATCAGCGAACAGTTTTTTCTGGATTGCCTCGCGCAGCCGTTCATGCGAGTTGTAGTCAAATCGTTGCCCTTTGCGCGCATAGGCGGAAATGCGGATTAAAATTTCTTCACGAAACGCTTTTTTCGCATTTTCGGAAATGCCAATTTGTTCCTCGATCGAGCGCATCAGCTTTTCATCTGGATTCATTTCCTCACCCGTAAGCGGGTCCCGCAATTTCGTCTTGTTGCAGTACGCCTCGACGTTGTCCAAATAGTTATCCATCAACGTTTTCGCTGACTCTTCATACGAATAGACGAACGCCTTTTGCACTTCTTGTTTGGCGATTTCATCATACTCTTTGCGCACGAGCGAAATGAAATTCAAATACCGCTCACGGTCTTCCTTCGTGATCGACGGATGCTGATCCAATCCTTCTTTCAACGAACGAAGCACGTCAAGCGCATTGATCGACGGCACTCCTTTGCGGATGATGCAGGCAGAAATGCGGTTGATGACATAGCGTGGGTCGATGCCGCTCATCCCCTCATCCGGATGCTCCTTTTTCAGCTCCTCCACATCGACCTCACTGAATCCTTCGATCATTTCGCCATCATACAAGCGCATTTTCTTCAATAAATCCACATCCGGCCGCTTGGATTCTTTCAGCCGCGTCAAAATCGTAAACATAGCTGCAATCCGCAATGTATGTGGAGCGATATGCACGTCGGCGACGTCGCTTTCGCGGATCATTTTTTCATAAATGCGCTCTTCTTCCGAGACGCGCAAGTTGTACGGAATCGGCATGACGATGATACGCGAATGGAGCGCCTCGTTCTTTTTGTTAGCAATGAACGACCGATATTCCGTTTCGTTCGTATGCGCGATGATCAATTCATCGGCGCTGATTAAAGCAAACCGTCCAGCTTTGAAATTGCCTTCTTGCGTCAGCGATAACAAATGCCAAAGAAATTTTTCATCGCACTTTAGCATCTCTTGAAATTCCATAATCCCGCGGTTGGCTTTGTTCAGTTCGCCGTCAAACCGATACGCGCGCGGGTCAGACTCGGAACCGTATTCCGCGATCGTTGAAAAATCGATGCTTCCCGTTAAATCGGCAATGTCTTGCGATTTGGGGTCAGACGGACTGAACGTCCCGATACCGACGCGACGGTTCTCAGAGAAGAAAATGCGCTCCACTAGCACGTCTTCAATGCGTCCGCCGTATTCTTTCTCCAGCCGCATCATATTGAGCGGCGACAGTTCACCTTCAATGCGAATGCCATACTCACGGTAAAAATCTTCGCGCAAATGGTGAGGAATAAGGTGAAGCGGATCTTCATGCATCGGGCATCCTTTAATGGCATACACCGCGCCGCGCTCTGTTTTTGAATACTCTTCAAGCCCGCGCTTTAGCAAAGTCACAAGCGTCGACTTTCCGCCGCCAACTGGTCCCATCAGCAGCAAAATCCGTTTCCGCACATCCAACCGCTTCGCCGCCGGGTGGAAATATTCCTCAACGAGCCGCTCAAGCGCTTCCTCGAGCCCGAACAAGTGCTGGCTGAAAAACGTATATCGTTTCCGTCCATTCACCTCTTCGACCCCAGCATCTTTGATCATATTATAAACACGCGAATGAGCCGACTGGGCCACCCACGGCTTTTCTTTTAAAATCTTTAAATACTCGGCAAACGTTCCTTCCCATTTCAACTTTTCTTCTTCTTCCCGATATCGGGCGATTTTTTGCAAAATATCCATAAAGGACCTCCTCACCCTTGGATGTCTAACAGCAAGATTATTACAATTTATGCGAGGATGTCCCGTATCATTCGCCGCAAAAAAAATTTTGTCTCCTAACAACCAGCTGCGGTCATTCACATGCTTGACGATATTCGCTATAATAAAGAGGGAAACGCCTGCCACTTTCATGATGAAGGAGGAACAAACGATGCGCACTTTGCTTGTGCTAGGGGTCATCATTGCGTTTTTGACGGCTATTTTCACCGCTGGTTACGAAGACAAACCAGGTGTCAGACAATAATCCCAAAAAAAAAACGACCTCCGATGCGAAGGTCGTTTTTTTGTTTACGACAGCCCGTGAAACCGCTGTTGGCGCAGCGCTTCGTACACTAAGATGGCTGCCGTGTTCGACAGGTTTAACGAGCGCACTTTGTCATTCATCGGGATGCGAAGGCAACGGTCCATATTGGCCTCAAGCAGCTCCTTTGGCAGTCCGGTTGTTTCGCGTCCGAACACAAAAAAAATGTGTTTTTCTGTATCGCTGAAATCAAACGAATCATAATACCGGCGCCCGAATTTCGTAATGAAATAAAACTCCCCTTCCGGAAAGCGGGCGAATAGTTCGTCAAGCGAGTCATAATACGAAATATTAACATATGGCCAATAATCAAGCCCGGCGCGCTTTAACATTTTATCATCCGTAGAAAAACCGAGCGGGCGGATCAAATGGAGCGACGTATCGGTCGCCGCACACGTACGGGCGATGTTTCCTGTATTGGCTGGAATTTCTGGTTGGTATAGTACAACATGGAGTGGCATTGGCTTCACCTCAACAACATTTATTTGCCATCGATGATGTGAAAAAACTTATAGCGAATGTTCGGCGTATAAGCACTTGAGTCTTCATACGACCAATAGCGCATTCGGCTGTTTGTCGTATGGGCGTTCACAAGCGGCATCCCGTTCTGATCCTTCGCCACCACAATCGTCGAATGGTCGAAGCGTCCGTCCCCTTGAAAATCATAACAGATGACATCGCCTGCCATCAATTGCTCTGGCTCGGCCACTTCCACCGCCTGCAAGCCAATGCGCGACCCGCTCAAGTACCAACGAAAGGCATGAGCGACAGCCCAGCTGTAACTCCAACTTCCATTTTGACACCACCATCCCCTCGTCCGGTTCGGATAGCCCGTCATCGGCGCCCCACCCGCATACAAGCATTGGGAGACAAAATTCGTGCAATCCACCGGAAACGATGGAAACGCCGGGTTGTGTCGATTCCACCACGTTTCCGCATACCGCACCGCCCGGGCGCGGTCATACTGGTAAGAAAGACGCTCCCCCGTCCATTGCTCTCGTTCGACGCGCGGCGCCTCCATATAGCCCCCCAACTGGCTGATCGGTTCATCAGCGACAAGTTCACCGCGGACAAAACAAGCGCATCTCTCCTCAACCTGTTCTTCCATATATAATGAAGCCCCTTGCTTAATTAAAAATTGATGGTGGGCCATATACATGACTTTGGCTTCCCGCTCGATAGTCTGCCTGCCGACAATACGCCCGTGGATCGTGCAACGAACAATCTCCGCACCGCGCTTTTGGCAAAGCTGTTGCTTTCTTGCCGCCTCTTTGTTCCGGACGTTGCTTTCCGATACAAATGAGCGGGCCCGCTCATCCAACCATGCGCGCAACTGTTTCTTCATGCTGCTTTCCACCACTTTCGTTTTTGTTACTACCTTATGTGGGGAAGCTGCGTTTTTTTCCCTATTCTTTTGCCTCGGCCAACAGTTTCAATCCTTTTTCAATCTCCTCAATCACACCCTCATCCGTCTCCGTTTGGCGTGCAGCCTCTAAATAAGGTTTGGCGCTTGGATCCCCAATTTTCCCGAGCGCCCACGCCGCCGTTCCGCGAATAACGGGACGGCTATCCTCTTTCAGCAAACGCAGCAAATGCGGCACTGCGGTCCGATCTTTGTAATGAGCCAGCGCCAAAATGGCATTGCGCTGAATCGGTTTTTTTCCACGCCATGAACCCGCCATGGCTCCAAATTTCTCTTTAAACTCGCGGTTGCTCATCCGAAGCAATGGAATGAGCTTTGGTTTCACCGCTTCTGGATCTGGCTCGAATTCCGGATGCAAATGGAAGTCTTTCCCCTTATTTTCCGGACAAACTTGCTGGCATGTATCGCAACCGTACAGCCGGTTCCCGATTTTCTCCCGAAACTCGTCAGCCAAAAAGCCTTTCGTCTGCGTTAAAAAGGAAAGACATCGCTGCGCGTTCAGTTGTCCCCCTTGCACAAGCGCCCCTGTCGGACAGGCGTCAATGCATTTCGTGCACGCGCCGCATCGGTTTTCAACCGGCTCATCAGGGGGAAAAGGAATATTCGTAATCATTTCTCCCAAATACACATACGATCCAAATTCCGGTGTAATAATGGAGCAATTTTTACCACTCCAACCGATCCCTGCCCGTTCCGCCACCGCCCGATCGGCGAGCTCTCCGGTATCCACCATTGAGCGAACGCGAGCATGGGGCACTTTGGCCAACAAAAACGCCTCAAGTTGCTGCAAACGTTGCCGCAACACATCGTGGTAGTCCTTTCCCCATGACGCGCGGCAAAAAACGCCGCGTCGTTCCGTTTTTGTCCCCCGTGGCGCATTTTTCATTTTGGACGGATAGGCAAGGGCAATGGCAATGATCGATTTGGCTTCCGGAAGAAGCAATGAAGGATTGGTCCGTTTTTCAATATCCGGTTCCTCAAAACCCGACTGATAGCCAAGCTCCTGCTGACGACGCAATCGTTCCTTTAATTCGACAAACGGATCGGCGCTTGCAAAGCCAATTTTATCAATGCCGATTGACCGACTGTACTCGATGACTTCCTGCTTTAATGCCATAACATCCATCGTTTTCCCTCCTTTCGTCATATATGGTAAAATGAAACCCGAGGTGATCAAGATGAAATGCGTGATATCGGAACAACTAAAGCAACGCCTTCCTTCTGGTAAATTCGGCGTCATCCGCTATCATCATATCGAGATCAGCGATTCACCGCAAATGTTGAGAGGACGATTGGAGCTGTTTCAAGAATCTCTTTACATTGAGCTGCAGGAAAAGCCGATTGCCGACATTCCTGAGATCGCCGAATGGCGCCGTTCGTTCAAACAAATCGGAACGGACCCAAGCCGCTATCGACCATCAAGTGAAAGCCTGTACCGACGCATCCAGAAAAAAAGCTTCATTCCGCCTATCCATTCAGCGGCGGACATAAACAACTTTTTTTCACTCTATTATAAAATCCCGCTCGGTATCTATGATCTAGACCGCATCGACGGAACAGTGACGCTCACGATCGGCGCGGAACAAGACGAATACACCGCGTTAAACGGCCGCACAGTCAACTTTGCCAACAAACTTGTCAGCAAAGATGAACGAGGGCCGTTTGGCAGTCCCATCGTCGATTCAGAGCGAACCGCTGTGACGAGAGAAACGAAAAACGCTTTGCAAATCGTTTACTTTCTCCCATCAATGCCAGAAGAAACCGCCAAGCGCCAACTTCAAGCCATCCAAACGATGTTTGTGCAAATCCATGGCGGTGAAGCCGAGGCGCAATTGCTCGTTTGATCCCCCGCTTGCCTACCGTGGAAAACGGGGGACTCCTCCCTACATAAACAAAAAACGCAATGCCTCGTTCTTTAACGAAACGAAACACTGCGTTGTCCCCAACTTCGTAATACCATTTTGAAACTAACGAGAAACATTATAACAGATTTCCACACGCATCACAAGAAAAAACGCAAAAATCGACAAAAGAAATTGTATAAAAGGGCACCAGAATCTCTGGTGCCAGCAACCAGTGACCCGTACGGGATTCGAACCCGTGTTACCGCCGTGAAAGGGCGGTGTCTTAACCACTTGACCAACGGGCCATCATGGCGGAGAAGGCGGGATTTGAACCCGCGCGCCGCAAAACTGCGACCTAACGGTTTAGCAAACCGTCCCCTTCAGCCACTTGGGTACTTCTCCGTGACATGGCTCCGCAAGTAGGATTCGAACCTACGACCTACCGGTTAACAGCCGGTTGCTCTACCGCTGAGCTATTGCGGAATAATTAAGAAACATTCTTCAAACTTATTCTATCCCTTCCTCTACCAGCTGATTCAAGGATAACGGATGCGTCGGAGCAATAATGCAAATGCTCGTCGCCCGCTGTTGCTGTGGAACGATGGAACATTATTCGCACACTATTATAACAAATAGTCAAAAAACACTCAATGGGAAATAATGGGCCTAAGTGGACTTGAACCACCGACCTCACGCTTATCAGGCGTGCGCTCTAACCAGCTGAGCTATAGGCCCACCATCAAAAGCGGGTGATGGGAATCGAACCCACGACATCAGCTTGGAAGGCTGAGGTTTTACCACTAAACTACACCCGCACATGATTTTGATTGAATACCCACCACGCTTTTTCCATGCCTCTTCCTCTTCCAGCCTATTCAAGAAAGCTGGATGCGTCGAGGCAACTCGAAGCCAATTCGATGATGCCGATGCTCGTGGCTGAGGTTTTACCACTAAACTACACCCGCATATAACGAATAAAATATAAAGAAAAGGGCGACTAGTGGGAATCGAACCCACGCATGCCAGAGCCACAATCTGGTGCGTTAACCACTTCGCCATAGTCGCCGTAGCCGTATACTGGTGCCGGCTGCAGGACTTGAACCCGCAACCTACTGATTACAAGTCAGTTGCTCTACCAATTGAGCTAAGCCGGCATGATTCAAACACATTCACACTTCATCCGACACAAAGCATGGCGGAGGAGGAGGGATTCGAACCCCCGCGCGCCTTGCGGCGCCTCTCGGTTTTCAAGACCGACCCCTTCAACCACTTGGGTACTCCTCCAAAAAAGCAACAATAATAATGGTGGACCTTGTAGGACTCGAACCTACGACCGGACGGTTATGAGCCGTCTGCTCTAACCAGCTGAGCTAAAGGTCCGACAATAGTGGCGGTGGAGGGGATCGAACCCCCGACCTCACGGGTATGAACCGTACGCTCTAGCCAGCTGAGCTACACCGCCAAATTGAATAAGGTTAAAAGGTGGAGCCTATCGGGATCGAACCGATGACCTCCTGCGTGCAAAGCAGGCGCTCTCCCAGCTGAGCTAAGGCCCCATGATAAATCGGGAAGACAGGATTTGAACCTGCGACCTCACGGACCCGAACCGTGTGCTCTACCAAGCTGAGCTACTTCCCGATAAAACGCGCTCGAGAGGATTCGAACCCCTAACCTTCTGATCCGTAGTCAGATGCTCTATCCAATTGAGCTACGAGCGCACAAGTGCCGAGGGCCGGACTCGAACCGGCACGGTAGTTACCTACCCCAGGATTTTAAGTCCTGTGCGTCTGCCAATTCCGCCACCCCGGCGGAAGTGGAGCGGAAGACGGGGCTCGAACCCGCGACCCCCACCTTGGCAAGGTGGTGTTCTACCGCTGAACTACTTCCGCAAGACGATGAGCCATGGAGGACTCGAACCTCCGACCCTCTGATTAAAAGTCAGATGCTCTACCTACTGAGCTAATGGCTCGTGGTTAGGTATACACTTCAGATATTTGACGATGTCCCTTCCTCTGCTAGCTGATTCGACGGTGTCCAGTGCGTCGGGACAACTCGAAGCAATCCCGAAGATGCATCGCTCGTTACTGAGCTAATGGCTCACGATTGCTGGTTTAATGGCTTAAGGATTTAGTAAGGAATAGAATGCCGGCTGCAGGACTTGAACCCGCAACCTACTGATTACAAGTCAGTTGCTCTACCAATTGAGCTAAGCCGGCATGTATATCTTATATGGTGGCTCGGGACGGAATCGAACCGCCGACACAAGGATTTTCAGTCCTTTGCTCTACCGACTGAGCTACCGAGCCATATGTTATTTTTTAACTCGCTCGTTGAATTTCTCTGTGCCTCTTCCTCTACTAGCCGATTCAAGGAAGTGTAATGCGTCGAGGCAACTCGCAGCTGACTCGATGATGCTGATGCTCGTCTCTACCGACTGAGCTACCGAGCCATATTTTCCTTTTCATCGATTGCCGAGTCAATTCTCCATCTTTCACGATTTTGAAGCAATGGCGGTCCCGACGGGACTCGAACCCGCGATCTCCTGCGTGACAGGCAGGCATGTTAACCACTACACTACGGGACCATATTGGTTGCGGGGGCAGGATTTGAACCTGCGACCTTCGGGTTATGAGCCCGACGAGCTACCGGACTGCTCCACCCCGCGACGATAAAAGATAAATTTGTTTCGATCATGCACTGAGTATCGTTTAAACGTTTGTTGCCTCTTCCTCTGCCAGCTGATTCAAAGATGCCCGATGCGTCGAGGCAACTCCCGGCATATTCGATGAAGCAAATGCTCGTTGCTCCACCCCGCGACGATAGAAGATGAACTTATTTCAATAATGCGCTGAGTTTTGTTTTGTATGTTTGAAAGTGGTGGAGGATGACGGGATCGAACCGCCGACCCCTTGCTTGTAAGGCAAGTGCTCTCCCAGCTGAGCTAATCCTCCACATGATTGCCTAGCAGCGACCTACTCTTGCAGGGGCGCTGGCCCCAACTACCATCGGCGCTGGAGGGCTTAACTTCCGTGTTCGGGATGGGAACGGGTGTTTCCCCTCCGCCATAGCCACTAGGCAACGATGATCATCTTGGACAGTCATTATTATATCTATCCTGTTGGATTTGTCAATAGGAATAATTCATTCCCTCAAAACTAGATAACCGTCGGAAGAAGCCGCTCGCCTGCGCTTTTCTATTGTCCAGTTCCAGCGCCTAGCTCTCTTCTGCCAAATAACCTTCCCCCTCGGGGCGCGAGCGCCCCTGCGGGTGAAGAACATTTGGCTTCGAGAGCGAAACGCGGC
>NZ_SDLA01000079.1:0-416 GCF_013096845.1 Geobacillus sp. BMUD | reverse complement strand
GAAGAGCACCGACTTTCCATCATGAGCGGCAGCGGCGATCAAATTGGTGATTGTCTGGGACTTACCCGTTCCAGGGGGGCCTTGGACGACCAGGCTTGCCCCGCGGCGCACTTCTTCGATCACCTTCGTTTGCGAAGCATCTGCATCGATGACCTGCACGATTTCAGCAGGATCGAGTATGTCATCCAAACGATCGTCTGGTCCAAAGATTGGAGTGTCTGCCTCGAAACCTTCAGAGAGTAGACCTTTGAGTAGGTCGTTTTCCGAGAATGCATCAGCGGGCCACGTATTCGGGTCAAGATCGCGATGCATCAGCAGCTTGGCAAAAGAAAAGAAACCAAGCTGCATGCCATCGGTGTCTATGCTCCAGCCTGCTTGTCCGGAGACTGCGTCAGCGACTTTCTCAAAGTAATCGG
>NZ_SDLA01000078.1:0-418 GCF_013096845.1 Geobacillus sp. BMUD | reverse complement strand
TTAAGTCAATCAAGGCCGTCCTTCCTGAAGGCACGCAAACCTTTGCCGTGGGTGGGGCGAGTGCCGCCAATTTCGCCGGCTGGTTCGCGGCGGGTGTGGATGGGTTCGGGATCGGATCAGCGCTTTACAAACCGGGAACATCGGTGGACGACATCAAGGCACGCGCGAAAGACATCGTCGCGGCCTATGATGCGGGAAAACCCTGATGGCCAATATCTTTAGCTCAACAATCTGCACCCTTGGCGAGGGTCCGCTTTGGCACCCCGAAGAACAGGTGCTTTACTGGTTCGATATCCTTGGCAAACGGCTTTACCGCAGTGACGGGACGGATGAGCAAAGCTGGGATTTCGACGAACATGTCTCTGCCGCCGGTTGGGTCGACACCGGCGTTCTGCTCATCGCCAGCGAAACATCGTTG
>NZ_SDLA01000077.1:0-419 GCF_013096845.1 Geobacillus sp. BMUD | reverse complement strand
GCGCGCCTGCTCAAACGGTTGATCGAGGCGGGGACGCTCGACAAGACCCGTGCCCATTGGATCGCCAAGCTGGGCGCCGCAGGCATCCCAAGCGGTCCGATCCAGAACGTGGCTCAGGCGATGCGGGACCCGCAGATTCTGGCGCGCAATATGGTGGTGGATGTGCTGGACAGAAACGGTCGGCCGGCGTTCAAAGCGGCGGGGAACCCGATCAAGATGAGCGGGCTGGGTGATCCGACCGTGCGCGCCGCCGCACCCGATCTCGACGGTGACCGGGGTGAAATCCTGCGCTGGCTGGAGGAAAAGGGCTAAGCCCCTACGAATAGGCTTCTCCGCAACGGACGCAGGCTTTCCACATCCTTAACGCCTCTGCTGCACCTTCCGCCGCACAAAAGCTTTTGAGCGGGAAGGGTCACTCC
>NZ_SDLA01000076.1:0-420 GCF_013096845.1 Geobacillus sp. BMUD | reverse complement strand
CCACTCTTCCATGGTCACAAGGTCAATCAGACCTTCGAGTTCGGTTTCCGCACCGATCGGAATACCAACCGGCACAGCCTTCGCGCCTGTACGGTCTTCGATCATCGCAACGCAGTTGAAGAAGTCAGCGCCGATCTTGTCCATCTTATTGACGAACACCATGCGCGGAACCTTGTAGCGGTCAGCCTGGCGCCAAACGGTTTCGGTCTGCGGCTCAACACCGGCGTTGGCGTCAAGAACACAGACTGCACCGTCGAGAACAGCCAGCGAACGTTCGACTTCAATGGTGAAGTCCACGTGCCCGGGGGTGTCGATGATGTTCAGACGGTGCTTCGGGCTATCCGGCTCAACACCGTTTTCCGTGCGTTCCCAAAACGTCGTGGTTGCAGCGGACGTGATCGTGATGCCACGTTCCTGTTC
>NZ_SDLA01000075.1:0-421 GCF_013096845.1 Geobacillus sp. BMUD | reverse complement strand
GCAGAATGGTCGCCGAGACGGCGGAGAAGATGGGGATTGAGCACATCGGTATTGGCACGGATTTGTGCCAAGATCAGCCGGACAGTGTCGTCGACTGGATGCGCGCAGGTCGCTGGACCAAGGCGCGCGATTATGGCGAGGGCAGCGCAGACAATCCTGGCTTTCCTCCGATGCCCGACTGGTTCCGCGACAATCGCGATTTTGGGCAGATCGAATCCGGTTTGTGCGCTGTTGGCTTCTCTCCCGAAGAGATCGGCGCGGTGATGGGTGGCAACTGGGCACGGTTCTTTCGCCAGAGCTTTGGCGCGGCTGAACGTCCAGACCAAGAGGTCGCGCAATGAGCTGCGAGGACTTGAACCCAATGCCGCAAGCCCGCGCCTTCCGGCGCAGCCCGGACGAGGTGATGCGCCTTGCACGGATG
>NZ_SDLA01000074.1:0-422 GCF_013096845.1 Geobacillus sp. BMUD | reverse complement strand
GACATCCAGATGTTTCGGCTTCAGATGGGTATCCAGTTCAGGCTCATCACGAATAATTCGTTTACAAAAACGCGCCATCAGCTCGGCAAATGGCACCATCGCCAGGCAGCGCACCAGGTTATAGAAAACGTGGAAATAGATCACCAGCTCTGATTTCGGTAGCGATAGCTCATCCATCAGATTCGCCAGCGGATGGACAAACGGCAGGATGACCAGGCTGCCGATCAATTTGAACAATAGGCTGCCGAGCGCTACGCGACGCGCGGCAGCATTGGCGGCGCTGTTATTGAGCATCGCCAGCAGCCCCGATCCCAGATTGGCGCCGATGACCAGGCACAACGCCACCGGGAACGATATAATCCCCGCCGCCGTCAGGGTCGCCGTCAGCAACACCGCCGCCAGGCTGGAATAACTGATAATAG
>NZ_SDLA01000073.1:0-422 GCF_013096845.1 Geobacillus sp. BMUD | reverse complement strand
CTATTATCTTTTAAAGCGGAAAAGGTTTTTATGCCCTTTTCCGCTTTCCGGAAGCCTCCTGATGGTTAAGTCTCCGTACGTTGTTGAAGAGGGATGACCTGCTGCAATGATTAAATCTTTCTTATTCACGAATTCGTTATAATAACCGATAACTGTTATGTGGAGAATTTTCATGAAGAGCAATGGCCAATAGGCTATTGCTCTTGTGTATTGTCGAAAGATTATCTAGTAAATGCCGCTGGAACACCTCCGTCAACTGTGATCAGGCATCCTGTTGTTTTTTCAGCTTTAGAAGATGCAAAAAATGCAATCGCCTCTGCAATGTCTTCAGGATACACATTTACTAATAATGTTGTTCGTTTTTTATAATAATCTTCTAATTCATCCGGTGAAATTCCATAAGCTCTTGCACGCTCTTCACG
>NZ_SDLA01000072.1:0-427 GCF_013096845.1 Geobacillus sp. BMUD | reverse complement strand
CCCCAAAGGGCGCGCGGGTGTGGTTCAGGCCAAAGCCCCGGCGCATCTTCTGGAGGGCAGTTGGCCAACCGAGGCGCTGTTGGCCCAGATCGCCGTGTCCAAGCATTCCGAGCACATGCCCCTGAACCGCCAGGCCGTGGTCATGGCCCGACACGGCGTGCCAATCGACCGGTCGGTGTTGGCCGACTGGATGGGTCGGACCGGTGCGCTGATTGCGCCGGTGGTGGACCGAATGGCGGTGTTGCTGAAGCAGGGCAGCCCCCTGTGTCAGGGAAGTTGTCCGCTGCTCTACTTTTCCTCTATTTCTCAGGTGGGCGGGATAGGACGATGATTTGGGATACTCACCGGAACGCAAGGCGGCTGTGCTGAAGCGGATGCTGCCGCCGAACACCATGGCCATTCGGCAGCTATCGCAGGAGGAAGGGAT
>NZ_SDLA01000071.1:0-432 GCF_013096845.1 Geobacillus sp. BMUD | reverse complement strand
GTCTGGGCGTTGTACCTGATCTTTCGTAATAAAAAAGAGATTACCCAGCATTTGCTCAACTTTGCGGAGCATTCGCTGGCCTTTTTCAGCCTGTTTATCCGCGCCTTTGCGCTGGTGTGGCACTGGCTGGCAAGCGCCTATTTTATCGTGCTGTTTTTCTTTTCGTTGTTCGATCCGGGCAACAGCCTGAAATTTATGATGGGTGCAACGGTGCGCAGCCTGGCGATTATTGGTATCGCAGCGTTTGTTTCCGGTATGTTTTCCCGCTGGCTGGCGAAAACCATCACCCTCTCGCCACATACTCAGCGTAACTATCCGGAGCTACAAAAACGGCTGAATGGCTGGCTTTCGGCGGCGCTGAAAACGGCGCGTATTCTGACCGTCTGCGTGGCAGTAATGTTGCTGTTGAGCGCATGGGGATTGTTCGTTTTC
>NZ_SDLA01000070.1:0-433 GCF_013096845.1 Geobacillus sp. BMUD | reverse complement strand
ATCCAAGATGAGGTTCACAGATTCGCAATCACATTTCATAGACAAACACGTCAAAAGACAGGCTTGAAATCAATACTTGATGATATAGATGGTATCGGTAACAAACGTAAAACATTATTATTGCGTTCATTCGGTTCAATCAAGAAAATGAAGGAAGCTACACTTGAAGATTTTAACAATATAGGTATTCCTGAAAACGTCGCAAAGAACCTACATGAACAATTGCATAAATAAATTACTGGGCGTGAGAATCATTCTCATGCCCCAAAATATATGAAATAATGTTACAATATGGTTAACAAAGTTATTTTTTTGAATGTACGTGGAAGCGTTTTCTAAATGAGAAAGTTTATCATCACAAGCAATTTTAAATATCGAATCCAAATGTTACATTGTTCGACATGCAGTTTGGTGATCGTACAGTGTGTATTTG
>NZ_SDLA01000006.1:0-180688 GCF_013096845.1 Geobacillus sp. BMUD | reverse complement strand
AATAATGTGCAAATGTTCGGAAATAATCTGCAAAACCTGGAATAATTCGCAAAGATTTTGCACATTATTTCCGAATCCGTCCGAAATAATTTGAAAAAGGGATTCTGAAATAATGTGCTAATTTACAATATTTCTTCGTGACTTCCACTTTTACTTCTCCATCTTGGTTGACGATAAACGTCAGATCATCGCCTTCGGTGAGGCCTAATGTTTTCCGGATTTCAGCAGGAATGACCACTTGCCCTCGGCTGGACAGCTTGCTTGTCGCTTTCATGACGACCGGCGATGATTGTGAAATATTCCTTTTCTCCATTGGTGCGTTTCGCTCCTTCTTTTCAATACTTACTTTTATTATATGTCTTATTTCTATGCTTAATCAATCATTGGAAATCATATTATTTTTTGTGTAGTAAGAAGTTGTGTGGGGGACAACAACAATGATGAGAATGGACGTTGAACGCTCTCTTACCTACGCTCATGCGTGGAAGAGGGGAGGCTTCTCGGTTTGGAATGATAAAACAGCTGGTCCCATCAAGGGACCAGCTGTTTTTACAGCTCACGGTCAAACAGCAAGACGCGCGCCGGGGCGGCGTCGGTGCCGACGAGTTTGAGCGGAGCAGCGATCATGAAATAGCGGCCTTCGGGGACCTCTTTTAGCCGCAGCCCTTCGATGACGATGACGCCGGCCGAAAACAATGTTTTATGGGTCGGGTGGCCTTCTTGCGCCCGCTCGATGCCAAGCGCATCGATGCCGACACCGCGGATTGGTTTGTCGGCCAAATAGCGGGCCGCGTCTTCGGCGACGAAAATAAACTCGAAATTGAACGCATCCTCAAACGAATTTTTCGTTTTAAACAGAACGAAGTCGCCTTCCTGAATGTCCAGATGAGCGATGTCGTCTTTCGTGATCCGGTCGTTGACATGCGTCAAATCAAACAGTTTGCACGGGCCGACGAGGCGGTCAAGCGGAATCGTTTCAAATGTCGCGCCGCCTTCGACCATGTGAAGAGGGGCGTCAATGTGCGTGCCAGTGTGCACGTCCATGTCAATGCGCGATTCGGTCACATAGCCATTGGTGACTGTCGTGCGCTTCGGCTGTTTTTCCGGTTTGTTTTTGTAAACCGGCATGCCTTCGTAAATCGGGGCGGTAACATCATACATCTTCATCGTTCCTTCACTCCTTTGCTTCAACGACGGCGGGCCAGCGGTCGAAAAACGGCTTGCCTGTCAGGGACTGGCGTTGTTCGGCGACGGCTGAGCCCGCTCTTTGTTTTGCCCGTGATCGTCCAGACGAACGGTGATGAAAACGGATCGCCTGACAACGTCTTGCCGAAGGGAAACGGCTGTAGATCGCCGGCCTTCTAGAAAGCCGGCGGTCACCGGTGCGTGCCGCTTCATTTCGTTGTTTCCCGTTTTTGCGGCTCGGTTTGCGCCAGCCGATGTGAGCGAGGGGCGAGCGCTAGTTTGCCCCGGCCTTTTCGGAACGCGGGTGGCTGATCGGCCACCAATGGAAGCCGTCTTTTTGCAATAGTTCATCGGCCGCCGCCGGCCCCATCGAACCGGCTTCATAGTTCGGGAAATCGGCGGCTTTTGTGTTGGCCCACACGTCAGAAATCGGGTCGATAAATTGCCATGACGCCGCCACTTCATCCCAGTGGGTGAAGTTCGTCGCATCGCCGCGCATGCAGTCGTACAGCAGCTTTTCGTACGCTTCCGGCGTGTTGATGCCGTCGATGCAGTTGTTGCAGTAATCGAGTTGAAACGGGGCGGTTATCGTCGTTGACTCCCCGGTTTTTTTGCCGTTTAAGTGAAGGGTGATCCCTTCATCCGGCTGAATGTGGATGACGAGCAAGTTCGGGGCGATCGTTTCGTTTGTCCGGTAGTATAAGTTCATCGGTACATCTTTGAATTGGACGACGATTTTCGTTGATTTTTCCGCCATTCGTTTGCCGGTGCGGATGTAAAACGGAACGCCGGCCCAGCGGAAGTTGTCGATCAGGAGCTTCCCGGCGACAAACGTTTCCGTGTTCGAGTCCGGATCGACGTTCGGCTCCTCGCGGTACGCTGGAACGGCTTTGCCGTGGATCACCCCGCTCCCGTATTGGCCGCGCACGAAATAGCGGTCGACGTCATCGTGGGAAATCGGGCGCAAGGCGCGCAACACTTTTACTTTTTCATGGCGGATGTCATCGGTCGTTAATTTGATCGGCGGTTCCATCGCCAAAAGAGCGACCATTTGCAGCATATGGTTTTGCACCATGTCGCGCAGCGCCCCGGAATGGTCGTAGTAGCGGCCGCGGTCTTCCACGCCGAGCGTTTCGCTCGATGTGATTTGAATGTTGGCGATGAACCGGTTGTTCCAGAGCGGCTCGAAAATGGCGTTCGCGAAGCGGATGACCTCGATGTTTTGCACCATTTCTTTGCCGAGGTAATGGTCGATCCGGTAAATTTCCCGTTCGGAAAAAACGCGGCGAATCTCGTCATTCAGCTTCTCGGCGCTCGCCAAGTCGTGCCCGAACGGTTTTTCGATGACGAGCCGCTTAAAGCCGCGCGTTTCCGTCAATCCTTCCGACTGCAAGCGGGAAGTGACGGTGCCGAAAAATTCCGGAGCCATCGCCAAGTAGAAGATGCGGTTGCCTTCGGTCTCGTATGTGCCGTCGAGCTGTTCGAGGAGCGACTTTAAGCGTTGGTACGACTCGGATTCCGTCACGTCGAACGGATGGTAATAGAAATGGGAGGTGAATCGCCCGTCGGCGAGCTTTTGGTGAAACGCCGTTTCGACCGAGTCGCGTACATAGTTTCGGAACTCGTCGACCGACAACGGGCGGCGCGCGACGCCGACGACAGCGAATCGCTCGTTCAAATGCCCTTTTTCATACAGGCGGTAAAGAGACGGAAACAGTTTCCGTTTTGCCAAATCTCCCGTCGCTCCGAAAATGACGATGATCGATTTCGGGTTCATGTTGTCCACCATTATGTACCTCGCTTTAGCCAAATTTATCTCTTCAGTGAAATCATTGTAGAGATTTGCCGGCTGGAACGCAAATACTTTGTTGCGTTCCGGCGGCCAAGCGCACTCATTCATAAAGCCGCACGGTGCTGAGCCTGCGGTTGTAGAGCGCAAAAGAAAGTTGAAAAGCTGTTCCGACATTGGTACGCTAACAACAGACAATGATGACCGAATAAGGAGTGAAAAACGTTGGAACTGTTGTTTTTAGGCACGGGTGCCGGCGTGCCAGCGAAAGAGCGCAACGTCTCATCCGTCGCCTTGCAGCTGCTCGACGAACGGGGGGCGACATGGCTGTTTGATTGTGGCGAAGCGACGCAGCATCAAATTTTGCATACCGCCATTCGTCCGCGCCGCATCGAGCATATTTTTATTACGCACTTGCATGGCGATCATCTATTCGGCTTGCCGGGGCTGCTCGGCAGCCGCTCGTTTCAAAGCGGCGAGACGCCGCTTACGGTTTTCGGCCCGAAAGGCATTCGCGAGTTTGTGGAGACGGCGCTTTCTGTCAGTGGGACGCGGCTGCGCTATGAACTGAACATTGCCGAGATCGAGGAAGGCGTTATTTTTGATGATGAAACGTTTCAAGTCATCGCGAAACGGCTCGATCACGGCATGCCGTCTTATGGCTTCCGCGTCGTCGAAAAAGACTTGCCCGGCCCGCTCTTGGTTGACCGGCTGCGAGCGCTCGGCGTCCGCCCCGGCCCGATTTATCAAGAGATTAAGCAAGGAAAAACGGTCGTGCTCGAGGACGGTACCGTGCTTGACGGACGCGAGTTTGTCGGCCCGCCGCAAAAAGGGCGGATCGTCGCCGTGCTGGGCGACACCCGCTTTTGCGAAGCGGCGATTGAACTCGCCCGCGATGCCGATGTGGTCGTCCACGAGGCGACGTTTGCCGCGGCGGAACAGCAGTTGGCCCATGACTATTTCCATTCTACGACCATCGATGCAGCCGAGGTGGCGAGGCGGGCGCGGGCGAAACGGCTCATTTTAACCCATATCAGCTCTCGCTACCAAGGTGCGGCGGCGCTGCAGCTCGTCGCCGAGGCGCGCAGTGTATTTCCGAATGCCGAACTCGCCGCGGATTTCGCCTCGTTTTCGATCCCGCGCGGTTAAAACCGCCAGCCACGCTCATATTGGACGGGCGCTGCGATTTTGACACCCAGCTCTCTCGCCGCGGCGTATGGCCAATACGGGTTGCGCAGCAGCTCGCGCCCCAAAAAGACGAGATCGGCGCGTCCGTTTTGCAAAATTTCTTCCGCTTGCCAGCCGGAAGTAATGAGCCCGACAGCGCCGGTCGGGATGTCTGCTTCGCGGCGGATCAGTTCGGCAAATGGCACTTGGTAGCCGGGATAGACGTTCATGCGAGCCGGCACGACGGCGCCGGAGCTGACATCGATGAGGTCGACGCCTTGTTCTTTCATCCGTTTGGCGTACGGAACGTAGTCGCTGGCTGTCAGCCCGTCCGGATGGTAGTCGGACGCTGAGATGCGCACAAACAGCGGGCCGTCCCACACTTCGCGGACCGCATCGATCACTTCGCCCAAGAAACGGTAGCGGTTTTCCGGCGAACCGCCATATTCGTCTTGGCGGCGATTGGCGAGCGGCGATAAAAATTCGTTAATGAGGTAGCCGTGGGCGGCATGGATTTCGATAACGTCAAAGCCAGCTTTCTTCGCCCGCCGTGCGCCATTTTGGAATGCTTGCACTGTTTCTTCAATGTCGGCTTTTGTCATTTCTTTCGGCGTTGGTGATGAGTCATCAAACGGAATGGCCGATGGGGCGATGATCTCTCCCGGCACTTGCGATTTTCGGCCAGCGTGGGCAAGCTGGATGCCGATGGCGGCTCCGTGCTCTTTCACAAGCCTAACGAGTTCGCGAAGCCCGGCGATATGGTCATCGCTCCAAATGCCTAAGTCGCGTTCAGAAATGCGGCCTTGCGGCGTCACGCCGGTCGCTTCAACGATAATCAAGCCGACTTGGCCGACGGCGCGCGCCGGGTAATGGATTTTATGCCATGTGCGCACCGTGCCGTCCTTTGTCTCGCATGAATACATGCACATCGGCGACATGACGATTCGGTTTTTCAGTGTCAGCCCGCGGATCGTATACGGCGAAAACAGCATCGTGTTCATGACAAGCAGCTCCTTTCTATGCCAATGAATGGTTCATGACTGATGATAGCATGCCGCTTGTCAAAAACAAAATGAAACGGATTGCCGCTCTGTTCGGACTAGGTGGAAAAAGAGCGGCGCGCCCCGGAGGTCCGCCGTTTTTACGCTTCGGCGATGGCGGCGAGAAGAGCGCTGCCGAGCTCTTCGGAGCGGGCCGTCGCCCGGCGGATGCAGGCGATGACCGCTTCTTGGAACTGGTATTGCTCAAGCACGCCAATGCCGGCTTCAGTCGTGCCGCCTGGGCTCGTGACTTCGCGGCGCAGGACGGACGGATGTTTGTCGGACGCTTTTAGCATCTCGGCTGCGCCGATGATCGTTTGCAAAATGAGCCGTTTGGCGACATCGCGCTCAAGGCCGATGTCGGCCGCCGCTCTTTCCATCGCTTCGACCAAGTAGTACACATACGCCGGACCGCTTCCGGACAGGCCGGTGACCGCGTGCAAGTCGCGTTCCGGCACAACAGCGACGATGCCGACCGTTTCAAACAGTTGTTTGGCAACCTCAAGATGTTCTTTCGCGGCGAAGCGGCCGCCGGCGATCGCGGTCGCCGATAAGCCGACGGCGGCGGATGTGTTGGGCATCGCGCGCACGACAGGGATGTCGCGTCCGGCGAGCCGTTCGATCGTTTCAGTCGTGACGCCGGCCAGCAGCGAAAGGATGAGCGGGTTGGCACAAAGGGCAGGGGCAATGGTGTTCATCGCTTCGGCAACGTCTTTTGGCTTCATTGCCAAAACGATGATATCCGCCTGTTCGGCGGCTTCACGGGCGCTTGGGGCCACCCGCACCCCGTAGCGGCGCGCCAGTTCCTCGAGACGGGCGCGGTTTTGGCGGTTGGCAACGACAATGTGCGCCGGATGGCAAAATACCTTCGTCATGCCGGCGATGAGCGCTTCTGCCATCGAGCCGGCGCCGATGAGCGCGATCGTCCGTTCGTTGTTCATCATTCCACTCCTCCTTGCCTCGGTGTATTCATCCAAAAAAAAAGGCTTCCCGTCCTGCAAAAGGACGGAAAACCTTCGTTTCCGCGGTACCACCTTTTTTGGCCTGGCTTGGCCCAAGCGCCAAACAGGCCCGACTCTGCCCCGATAACGCTGGGGAGGCGTTTAGGTTGGCCTAACAGCTCCTAGGGTAGGTTCAACCGCAAAGAGGGCTGCAAAGCCTTCCAGCCACGGGCTTCGCTCTCTGGTGCCGTTTGCGGTTTACTGGCCCTGTTCATCGCCGGTTTTGCCGTATCCGTGATGTTATTAGTCATTATGCCGCGGGACAGGCGGCGTTGTCAAGAGAGGAGCGCGAATTTTTTTGCAATTTCGTCGTGCAGAAGAAAAAGGCATGACAAACGGATGAAATCGGTGTAAACTGTAAAATACAAGATTAATGAATAATCATTCATTTTGCGATGAAACGGTTCGAACGGGATGATTCATGAACTTAAGGAAAGAAGGGAATGCGATGAATGACGAGCGAGTGTATCGGATCACGGTGCCGACGCCGTTTCCGGTCGGCGATGTGCATATGTACGTGATTGCCGGCGATCGGTTGACATTGGTCGACGCCGGGGTGAAAACAGAGGAAGCTTGGAAGTTGTTTGTAAAGCGCCTGAGCGAGGTCGGTTATGCGCCAGAGGATATCGAACAAATCGTCATTACTCATCATCATCCCGACCATGTCGGCTTGCTTGATTATTTTCCGCATGCACCGATCATCGGCCATCCGAAAGCCGATCCGTTTTTGCGCCGCGAACGTTCGTTTATGGAGCGGTATGTCCGCTTTTTTGAAGCTTTTTTCGCCGAATGCGGCGTCGACCGCCGCTTGTTCAACCAGATGTCCAAAGAAGGCGGATCGCTTCGCTACGCAAGCCGGCGCGGGCTTGACATCATGGTGATGGAAGGGGACGCGGTGCCGGGAATGCCCGGGTGGCATGTCATCGAAACGCCGGGGCATGCGCAAAGCCATATCGCCCTCTACCGCGAGGCGGACGGGTTGCTGATCGGCGGCGATCATTTGCTTGTTCATATTTCCCCGAATCCAATGATGGAGCCGCCGGCGGAAGGGGAGACGGAACGGCCCAAGCCGTTGTTGCAATACAACGAGTCGCTTGAGAAAATGCTGCAATACGACATCGTTCGTTCGTTAAACGGCCATGGCGACGATGCGACCGATATTCCGGCGCTCGTTCGCGAGCGGTTGGATAAGCAGCGCCAGCGCGCCGAGCGGGTGCTCGAAATGGTGAAAGAACGTCCGCATACGGTGTTTGACGTGTGTCAAAAGCTGTTCCCCACGGCTTACGAACGGCAGTTGATGCTGACGATGTCGGAGACGATCGGCCAGCTTGATTATCTCGAGGCGAACGGATACGTGACGAAAAAACAGGAAGACGGCCGTTACGTTTACGAAGCGGCGGGGGTGTCGGTGTGCGGTTGAAGGGGTGCCATGTCGTCATTACTGGAGCGTCGGGAGGAATTGGCGAGCAAATCGCCTATGAAGCAGCGCGCCAAGGGGCGGTGCCGGTGCTCTTGGCGCGCAGTGAAGAAAAGCTGAAAGAAATCAGCGCGCGGATCGAAGCGCAAACCGGCATTCGCGCCCCGTATGCATCGCTTGATGTCAGCGACCGCGGCATGATCGAGGCGGTCGTTTCCCAACTCATTGCGGACCTTGGCGCGATCGATGTGTTGGTCAACAACGCTGGGTTTGGCGTCTTTCGCTATGTCGAGGACATCGACTTGGAGGAAATGGAGAGAATGTTTGCCGTCAACGTCTTCGGCCTCATCGCCTGCACGAAGGCGGTGTATCCGCACATGAAAGAGCGCAAGAGCGGCCATATCATCAACATCGCCTCGCAGGCGGGAAAAATCGCCACGCCCAAATCAAGCGTCTACTCCGCGACGAAACATGCGGTCCTTGGTTTTACGGACAGCCTCCGCCTTGAGGCGGGGCGCTTTGGCATTTTTGTCACCGCCGTCAACCCCGGGCCGGTGGAGACGAACTTTTTTTCGACCGCTGATGAGTCGGGAGAGTATGTGCGCAATGTCTCGCGTTGGATGTTAAGTCCGGAGGCGGTGGCAAGGCGCGTGGTTGCCGCGATGATGACGCCGACGCGCGAGGTGAACATGCCGCGTTGGATGGATTTCGGCAGCCGGCTGTACCGGTTCGCTCCGGGGCTTGTGGAAAAGGTGGCAAAGCGGGCGTTTTTCCAAAAGTAAACGGCTGGCCTCGTGTGGCCAGCCGCGTCATTTTTGCATGCGGCCGCATCAAGTGCCCGCCATAAACCGGTAGACGGCGTCATGGACAAGCTCATACACGTCTGCACTCTCGCACGTTTCTTTTGCTGCGGCGATTTGGGCGCAAAGCTGCCGGAGATCATCCTCATCAAGCGGCATCATCTCGTCGCTATAGCCATAGTGCCGTAAACAGTTGCGCACTTGTTTTTGCAGCCATCGTTCATCCATCGGTTTCACCGTCCGTTGCGAAACTTGGGCAAGGAAATCGTTGTCTTTTGATGTGGGAAGGAACGACCGCTTGTCACTGTTCATCCGTTTCCGGGGACGGAGCGCGGACGACCGACTGAAAGCGGCCTTTGTGCGAACCGTCGCAAAACGGTTTGTTGTTCGACAGCCCACAGCGACAGAGCGAAAACGTTTGTTTTGTCACAAACGGCTTTCCTTCTCCATCGAGCAGTTCCACCTCACCGGTGACCCGCAGCGAGCTGTTGTCGTTCACTTTGATTTGCACTTTTGCCATCGGGTTTTCCTCCTTTTCGTTTTGACAGTCTTGCGTGCCGACAGGTAGAATAGTAAAGAAACAAACGGAAAAAGGAGCAACGATGAGCGTGAACATCACGTTTACTGATGCAGCAAAAGAAAGGCTTACCCCTATTGTAGCCAAATCGGGGCGGCAGTTAAAGCTCAAATATGACACCGACGGCTGCGGCTGTTTGGTCGATGGCGTGCCGGCGCTATGGCTCGTTGACGAGGCCGATGAGGACGACCTTGTCGTTGAGACAAACTTCGTTCCGGTGCTTTTAGAGCGGTCGCGGCTCATCTTTTTTGATGAGACGATGACGATTGATGTCAAGCCGGGTACGGCCGCCTTTCAGCTAAAAAGCCCCGGGCAAATGCTGAACGGACATATGCCGCTTGTGAAGGTGGGATCGGACGATGAACGGTAAACTTCGGCAGCTTGCGGAGACGGCGAAGCAAAAAACATGGGTGTCATTCACCCATGAAAACGACCCGTACAGCCTGCTTCATTGGTCGGTCGCCGGTCCGTACCAAGACAAAAAGGACGTGTGGCTTTTGCAAAATGAGATGACATTTGAAACGAGAGAGTTTGCGACGCTTGATGACGCGATCGCCTGGCTCGGCGAGCATATGCCGCACATTACCGAGGTGCTGTAAAAACCGTAACCGGGCCGGTTACGGTTTTTCTATGATCTTTCTTATTGCGGGCTGTTTTGCCGCTTTGTCGGATGGATCGCTTTTTCCAGCTCTTCTTTGGCGATTACCGGTTTGACCGTATCGGCGGACGGTTTTCCTTTTTGAGCGCGGTTTTTCGTCATCGGTCATCTCTCCTTTTCCATGTCGTTTAGTTGTATCGTTTGACAAACAAGCGGCTGTTATGCAAGGGGGTGAAAAATGGTGAAAACAGATGCGGGGCGGAAAAAAGAGCGAGAGCAGTCGACGGTGACGCTTGCTGACCGGCTTGGCGCCGACATCGAAGCGAAGCTGCTTGCGAAAAAGAGGGCGCTTGCCGAGGAACAACAGCGGCAACGGGCGGCGGAAGAAGCGCGGCGCCGCGAGGAAGCGCGCCGGCGCGACGAGCGGAAGTCGTTTGCTGAGCTGCTTGAAGAAAGCGAGCTTGACTGGCGCAAGTTTAAATAAAAGGAGGACACGATGGATGAGGCAAAAAACTGCGGCGGCGGGTACAGCGGCTTCTCCGGCGTTTATGGTGGCGGCGGTCGTGATCTTGGCCGCCAACTTGCGCGCGCCGCTCACGACGGTCGGGCCGCTCGTTCCTGACCTGCAGCGGGAGCTGGGCCTTTCCCACACGGCGGCTGGGGCGTTGACGACGATTCCGCTGTTGGCGTTTGCCTTGTTGGCTCCGGTGGCGGCTGTGTTCGCCCGACGGTTCGGAATGGAGCGGACGCTGTTCGGTTCGCTTGTTGTGCTCTTTGCCGGCGAACTCGTTCGTCCGCTTTCGGGAGGGGTTTTTCTATTTCTCGGCACGGCGCTGATTGGAGCCGCCATCGCGGTCGATAACGTCCTCATGCCGGCGCTGATCAAAGACGCGTTTTCTCACCGGATCGGCTTGATGATGGGCGTTTATACCGTAACGATGAACATGAGCGCCGCCTTCGCTTCCGGTCTTGCGGTTCCGCTCGCTGATGAGTGGGGGATCGGCTGGGAAGGAGCGCTTCGCTTTTGGGCGCTGGTTGCCGCGTTGGCGCTTGTTGTTTGGCTGCCGCAAGCTTGGCGCCAGAAGTCGAGCGCGAGCGGCGTCCCGGCGGGAAGCCGGCGCTTTTCGCTTTGGCGCTCGGCGCTTGCCTGGCAAGTGACGCTGTTTATGGGACTGCAATCGTTGTTCTTTTATTGCCTTGTCACGTGGCTGCCGGAGCTTGGCCAAAGCAAAGGCTTGGCGGCCGATACCGCCGGATGGCTGCTCTTTTTCTTCCAGTTTGCCCAGCTGCCGATGATGTTCGTCTCACCGATGCTCGCGGAGCGGATGGACAATCAAAAAGTGCTGATCGGTTCGGCGGTGCTGCTCATGGCGTTTGGAACGGCCGCCTTTGTGGCTGGCCAAGGTTGGCTGCTTTGGGCGGGGGCGCTTTTGGCCGGCATCGGCGCCGGCATGGCGTTTTCGCTGGCGATGATGCTGTTTACGTTGCGCACGCGCCGTCCGCTGGAAGCCGCCCAGCTCTCGGCTATGGCCCAATCGGTCGGCTACTTGCTGTCGGCGGCCGGCCCGCCGCTGTTTGGGGCGCTGTATGATGCAGCTGGTCATTTTCTCCCTCCCCTCGTTTTATTGCTAGCCGTTTGCGCGGCCATGATCGTGTTTGGCTTGGGGGCAGCAAGGGACAAGTATGTAGATGATGAGGTTGCCTGATGAAAAGGGAAACAGGATGAAAAAAGAGCCCACAAGCGGCCATGTTGGCGCTGTGGGCTCCTTTTTTCATCGGTGCATGTCATAGATCGAGCGCTTCGTTACTTGTTTTAACCATTCGTATTCGTCAGCGTCAAGCGGCGGGGCGGAAGCGGCGGAGATGTTTTCTTCGAGCTGTTCGAGCCGGCTCGCCCCCGGAATGACGGCGGCAACGACCGGATCATGCAGGCAAAATTGCAGCGCGGTCGCGGTCAAGGAACGGCGGCCGGCCGTTTTTTCTTTCAGCTTCGGGATGAGCGCCTGCAAGTCTTCGTATGAATAATCGAGGTAGCCGTGTTCTTTCACCGCCGCCTGCGCCGCTTCGAGCGGGCGGTTGGTGAGCAAGCCTTTAGCGACCGGACCGCGGGCGATGACGCTGATTTGATGTTCGCGAAGCAGCGGAAACCACTCTTCCGGGCGGCGGTCAAGCAAGCTGTATTGCATCATGACGCTGACGATGTTCGAGCGCTTCACGTATTCGCGGATGACGTTGGGGCGGATCGAGGAGATGCCGTACCAGCGGATGACGCCTTCTTGCTTCAGCTCTTCGAACGCTTCAATCGTTTCGTCGATCGGGTCGTCGATCGTGCCGCCATGGAGCTGGTATAAATCAATGTAGTCCGTTTGCAGGCGGCGCAGGCTGTCTTTGACCGCTTGTTTGATATAGGCTTTTGACGGATCCCAATCCCAGCCGCTTCCGTCCGCGCGCCAACGGTTGCCGACCTTGGTTGCGATGATGACTTGGTCGCGTTTTCCTTTCACCGCTTTGCCGACAAATTCCTCGTTTAAGCCGCGGTCGTATAAATCGGCTGTATCCAAGTAGTTGATGCCGCGCTCCAATGCTTCATGAATGAGATAGATGGCATGGTGTTCATCCGTGCCGAGCGACATGCAGCCGAGCCCGATTTCGCTGACGTATAAGTCTGATGTGCCGATGCGGCGCTTTTTCACTTTGCCAGCCTCCTTTGTCCATTGATGATACGTTCATTGTACAACGGAGGCGAAAAAATGGCCAACCTTGTAGTACAATGGAAAAGAGTCCATCAATCGATAGGGGAGAAGAAGAGATGGAAAAGTTGTATGAAAAAACGGTTCGCAAAGAGAAACTGTTCAGCGGCCGCATCATTGACTTGTATATCGAGGAAGTCGAGCTGCCAAACGGGAAAATGAGCCGACGCGAGGTGATCAAACACCCGGGGGCGGTGGCGGTGCTGCCGCTGTTGCTGGACGGGAAAATCGTTCTTGTCCGCCAGTACCGAAAAGCGCTCGAGCGCGCATTGGTCGAGATTCCGGCGGGCAAGCTAGAACATGGGGAAGAGCCGCTCGCTTCCGCACGCCGCGAGCTTGAAGAAGAAACCGGCTACCGGGCCCGTTCGCTGCGCCATCTCATTTCGTTTTATACATCGCCCGGTTTTGCCGATGAGCTCATCCATTTGTACGTCGCGGAAGGGCTCGAAAAAGTCGAAGATGGCGCCGGGTTGGATGAAGATGAGTTTGTCGAACTGTTGGAAGTGACATTGGAGGAGGCGCTTGCGATGCTTGAACGCCGCGACATTTACGATGCGAAAACGGCATACGCCTTGCAATACTTGCAGCTGCGCCGCGCGCTAGGGGAGCAAAATGGCGCATAACAAAAACGAGGGCGGCCTCGGCCGTTATTACGCGGATTTACATATCCACATCGGCCGCACCGCTTCCGGCCGCCCGGTGAAAATTACTGGGGCGCGGACGTTGACGTTGGCCAACATCTTGCGTGAGGCGGCTGAGGTGAAAGGAATCGACATCATCGGCGTCATTGACAGCCATGTGCCCGAAGTGCTGGACGAGCTGGAGCAGGCGATGGAGAAGCACGGGTGGCGCGAACATGAGGGGGGCGGCGTCAGCGCCGGAAAGGTGACGCTTTTGTTGGGCAGCGAAATCGAAGTATATGACGGCCATTGCCATGGACCGATCCACGTTCTCGTTTTTTTGCCGACCGTTCAGGCGATGCGCACGTTTTCCCGCTGGCTTGGCCAACGGGTGAAGAACATATCGCTCAGTTCGCAGCGCATTTACGCATCCGGCCGCGAGCTGCAAGCTGCCGCGAAAGAGCAGGGCGGCTGGTTCATTCCCGCGCACGCGTTCACCCCGTTTAAAAGCTTGTACGGAAAAGGAGTCCAGCACAGCTTGACAGAAGTGTTTGACCCGGATCGGATCGATGCCATTGAGCTTGGGTTAAGCGCCGATACGGCGATGGCGGACCAAATCGCCGAATTGCACCGTTATCCGTATTTGACGAACTCTGATGCCCATTCATTGCGAAAAATCGCCCGCGAATATGAGCAAGTGCGGCTCGCCGCCCCGACGTTTGCGGAGTTTGAAAAAGCGCTCCGCGGTGAAGACGGGCGTACGATCATCGCCAATTACGGCTTGAATCCAAAGCTTGGCAAATATCACCGAACGGTGTGCGAACGCTGCCTTGCGCCGGTCTCGCCTGAGGCTGAGCGCTGTCCGGCGTGCGGCCATCACCGCTTTGTTAAGGGGGTATTTGACCGGCTTGCGGAGTTGAAAACGGCGGAGCACGGACCGAAGCGGCCGCCGTATATTTATCAAGTGCCGCTTGAATTCATCCCCGGTCTTGGGCCGAAGGCGTATGAAAAGCTGCTCGCCCGTTTTGGCACCGAAATGCGTGTTCTTCATGAGGCCGCGGAGGAAGAGATCGCGGAGACAGTGGGAGAAAAGTTGGCCCAACTGATCGTCCTTGCCCGCAGCGGTGCGCTCCATATCGAGGCCGGGGGCGGTGGGAGATACGGAAAAGTGCGGGAGGGGTAACCGCTCGGGCAGCGCTCCTGCCGTTCCTCATCATGCCGTGCGTGTTGTTTGGCCCGGCCATGCGCCAATGGACCGAGGCGGCTTGCCGTCCGTGGAGTTGGTCACACGTCGGTGTTGAGCTGCTTTTTCATTGCATGACTGGCCTTTTAGAAAAATAGTCATACCGACAGCGGATGGACATACAATCTACTAAGAGACAAAGTAGGAGGACGAAGCACAATGAGAACCCATCCGCTGAAATCGGCCGTCGCTGTTCATTGGCGTGAACATGCTTCGCTGTATGTGTTTGTCATCGTCCTGTTTCTCATGGGCGTCATTTTCGGCGCCATTGTCGTCAACAGCCTCGGTTTCAGTCAAAAACAAGACTTGTACTATTACTTGACGCAATTTTTTGGACAAGTGTCAAAAGACAATATCGCAAGCGCCCATGATATGTTCCGGCAAAGCTATATGCACAACGTTAAATATACCGCGTTGATGTGGGTGCTTGGCATTTCTGTCATTGGCTTGCCGATCATTCTTGTTCTGCTGTTTTTCAAAGGCGTCGTCGTCGGCTTTACGGTCGGTTTTTTAGTCAATCAAATGGGTTGGCGCGGGTTTCTTTTGTCGTTTGTGTCCATCATGCCGCAAAACTTGGTGGCCATTCCACTCATGATCGTCATGGGCGTCATTTCTGTTTCATTTTCCTTGCACATGGTGCGCAACCAGTTTATGAAGCGGCCGCATGGATCGATGTTTCCGATGGTGATGCGCTACGCAGCAGCGATGGCGGCTGTTGCCCTCGGACTGCTTCTTTCCTCGGCGGTTGAGGCGTATCTTTCGCCGGCATTAATGAAACAGGCGGTTCACTGGACCATGAATTTAATCATAATCAATATTATATAATAATCATTATCATTTCTTGATAATAGTGATTTTACTTTGATACTTCCCTCGTGCATTTGTTATAATGATGGGTGAATGGCGAGGGAGGAATGAAAAGATGGAAGATCGTGTGGAACGAATCAAGAAGCAGCTGCATTCGGCGGGGTACAAGCTGACGCCGCAGCGGGAAGCGACGGTAAGAGTCCTGCTTGAACATGAAGAAGACCATTTAAGCGCGGAAGACGTCTACCTCCTCGTGAAAGAAAAATCCCCAGAAATCGGGTTGGCAACCGTTTACCGGACGCTCGAACTGTTAACTGAGCTGAAAATTGTCGATAAAATCAATTTCGGGGACGGGGTGTCGCGCTATGACCTTCGCAAGGAAGGAGCGGCCCATTTCCACCACCACCTCATCTGCTTGGAATGCGGATCGGTGGCGGAAATTCAAGAAGATTTGCTTGAGGATGTCGAAGCGATTGTTGAGGAGAAGTGGAAATTTAAAATTAAAGACCATCGTTTGACGTTCCACGGCATTTGTCACCGTTGCCAGCAAAAGCATGAAGAAAAATAAAAAACCTTTTCCAACGGGAAAGGTTTTTTGCGTATAAACAACGAAACAAATGGCATATCCTCATACTAGCAAGCTGACAAGCAGCTGATAGGGAGGATGCCATGAAAACCGTTTGGCAAATGGTGAAAGTGTTTCTTTTATTTACGGGATGCACCATTTTATTTTATTATAGTCTTGTATGGTTTAACCGCGAGTACGAGTATTACCACCGATACGATGAGCCGAAGGGATCGGCGGTCAAAGTATCGGCGGCGGAAAGTGCGCCGCCAAGTTGGCTCGACCGGCTGTTATTTTTTTATCGCGATGGGGAGTAGAGAGCGTTGGAATACGAGTTGAAAGATTTTCTGCATTATTTGACGGTGGAGCGGAATTTGGCGCACAATACGATCGTCTCATATGAACGCGATTTGAAAAAATACGTCCGCTATTTGCGCCAAGTCGAGCAGCTTCAGGCGTGGGGCGAAGTGGAGCGCCTCCATATTCTCCATTTTTTAAAGTTTTTAAGCGAACAAGGGCAATCAGCAAGGACGATCGCCCGCCATTTGGCGTCGATCCGTTCGTTTCATCAGTTTTTGCTAAGGGAGAAAATCGCGGCGCAAGATCCGACCGTCCATATTGAAACGCCGCAGTTTGAACGGACGCTGCCAAAAGTGCTGTCGGTCGAGGAAGTGGAAGCTCTGCTTGCGGCGCCGCAAACCGATACGCCGTTTGGGCTGCGCGACAAGGCGATGCTGGAGCTGTTGTATGCGACCGGCATGCGCGTCAGTGAGCTTGTGCAGCTCAACTTAAGCGATGTGCATTTGGCGATGGGGTTTGTCCGCTGTTATGGAAAAGGGCGGAAAGAGCGGATCGTGCCGATCGGGCGCATGGCGATTGAAGCGCTTACCCACTATTTGGAGCGAGGGCGCCCGCAGTTGGTCAATCCGCGCCGGCGGGCAACGGAGGCGCTGTTTTTGAACCATTACGGCCAGCGGTTGACACGGCAAGGGTTTTGGAAAATTTTAAAGCGCCTCGCGAAAGAAGCCGGCATTGAAAAAGAATTGACGCCGCATACGCTTCGGCATTCGTTTGCGACGCATCTGTTGGAGAACGGAGCCGATTTGCGTGCTGTTCAGGAGTTGCTTGGGCATGCCGACATTTCGACGACGCAAATGTATACGCATGTGACGAAAACGCGCCTCAAAGACGTGTACAAACAGTATCACCCGCGCGCCTAGCAGTTGCCGTATGCTAGGCGCTTGCCTGTCATTTTAGTTGTCAGACTTCTGACCAATTGGCTATAGGCGTGTTTTCGTGAAAATACGGGAACGATAGAAAGAGACTCCATATTCATTGCAGGCAGGGGGAATAAATGTGAAAGCGACGTACCGGCGCGTCTTTTTGATTGTGATGGATTCCGTCGGCATCGGCGAGGCGCCGGATGCCGAGAAATACAACGACAAAGGAGCGGATACGCTCGGCCATATCGCCGAGCATCGCGGCGGCCTTCATCTGCCGAATATGGCGAAGCTCGGCTTAAGCCATATTCGTGAGATCAAAGGGGTTCCGAAAGTCGATCGCCCGCTGGCGTACTATACCAAAATGAAGGAAGCCTCCGCAGGCAAAGATACGATGACCGGCCATTGGGAGCTGATGGGCCTTCGCATTGACAAACCGTTTCGCGTGTTTCCGAATGGATTTCCGGATGAATTGATCGCCGAGCTTGAGCGGCGCACCGGCCGGAACGTGATCGGCAACAAACCGGCGAGCGGAACGGCGATTATCGAAGAACTTGGCGAAGAGCATATGAAAACAGGGGCGCTCATCGTCTATACATCAGCCGACTCCGTTTTGCAAATCGCCGCCCATGAACAAGTGGTGCCGCTTGAGGAATTGTACCGCATTTGCGAAATCGCTCGTGAATTAACGCGCGACGAGCCGTATATGGTTGGGCGAGTCATCGCCCGACCGTTCATCGGTGCACCCGGCCATTTTGAACGAACCGCCAACCGGCACGACTATGCGCTTAAGCCGTTCGGCCGAACGGTGATGAATGAATTGAAAGACGCCGGTTATGAAGTGATTGCCATCGGGAAGATCGCCGATATTTACGACAATGAAGGAGTTACCCAATCGTTGCGAACGACATCCAATATGGACGGAATGGATAAGCTCATCGACACGCTCGGCATGGACTTTACCGGGTTGAGTTTCGTCAATCTCGTCGATTTTGACGCCAAGTACGGCCATCGCCGCGATCCAAAAGGTTACGGCGATGCACTGGAGGAGTTTGATGCCCGGCTCGCCGATGTGCTGCCGCGTCTGAAAGAGGACGACTTGCTGATCATCACGGCCGATCATGGCAACGACCCGGTGCATCACGGAACCGACCATACGCGCGAATATGTGCCGCTTTTGGTGTACAGCCCGCGCTTTCAAGGCGGAAAGCCGCTCCCGATCCGGGAGACGTTCGCCGATGTCGGCGCTACGATTGCGGATAACTTCCAAGTCAATCGGCCGCCGCACGGCATCAGCTTTTTGGCTGATCTGGATTAATTTTGGATGAGGAGGAAAAGAGGATGGATCGGCAAGCCATTGAAAAAGCCGCTCGTCATTTGCGGCCATTGATGCCCGCGCCTCCTAAAATCGGCCTCATTCTCGGCTCGGGGCTCGGTGTGCTCGCGGATGAAATCGAAGAGGCGGTTCGCATTCCGTATGAGGAGATTCCCGGCTTTCCGGTGTCGACCGTTGAAGGACACGCTGGACGGCTCGTGTATGGCCGGCTTGAGGGGGCGACCGTTGTCGCCATGCAGGGGCGGTTTCATTATTATGAAGGGTATTCGCTTCAGGAAGTGACGTTTCCCATCCGGGTGATGAAGGCGCTTGGCGTCCGGGAATTGATTGTGACAAACGCTGCCGGCGGCGTCAATGAACGATTCCAGCCCGGCGATTTCATGATCATCTCCGATCACATCAACCTGCTGGGCACAAATCCGCTCATAGGGCCGAATGATCCAGAACTCGGCCCGCGTTTTCCGGACATGACGGAAGCGTACAGCCGGCGGCTGCGCGAGCTGGCCAAGGAAACGGCGGCGAGACTGAGCGTTCGTGTGCATGAGGGGGTGTATGTCGCCAACACCGGGCCGTCGTACGAGACACCGGCAGAAATTCGCATGGTGCGTACGCTCGGCGGTGATGCGGTCGGCATGTCGACCGTTCCGGAAGTGATCGTCGCCCGCCATGCGGGCATGGAGGTACTTGGCATTTCGTGCATTTCGAATATGGCGGCAGGGATGTCGGATTCCCCGCTTCACCATGATGAAGTGGTCGAAACGGCGGAGCGGGTAAAGACGGATTTTTTGCGGCTCGTGAAAGCGATTGTCGCTGAAATGGCGAAATCAAAATGAAAAAGGTGATCGCGATGCGAATGGTCGATTTGATTGCGAAAAAGCGCGACGGAAAGGCGCTGACGAAGGAAGAAATTGAGTGGATCATCCGCGGCTATACAAACGGGGACATTCCGGATTATCAAATGAGCGCGCTCGCGATGGCCATTTATTTTCGCGGTATGACGGACGAAGAAACAGCGGCGTTGACAATGGCGATCGTGCATTCCGGCGAAGTCATTGACTTGTCACGGATTCGCGGCGTGAAAGTCGATAAACATTCGACCGGCGGGGTCGGCGATACGACGACGCTCGTGTTAGGGCCGCTTGTTGCTTCTGTCGGTGTACCGGTGGCGAAAATGTCTGGGCGCGGCCTCGGTCATACGGGCGGCACGATCGACAAACTGGAGTCCGTACCCGGGTTTCATGTCGAGATCAGCAAAGACGAGTTCATTCGACTTGTGAATGAAAACGGAATCGCTATTATCGGCCAAACGGGCGATTTGACACCAGCTGACAAAAAGCTATATGCGCTTCGTGATGTGACGGCGACCGTCAACAGCATTCCGCTCATTGCCTCATCGATCATGAGCAAAAAAATCGCTGCCGGGGCGGATGCCATCGTCTTAGATGTGAAAACAGGCGCCGGGGCGTTTATGAAAGAGCTTGACGAGGCGCGCCGCCTCGCACGGGCGATGGTGGACATCGGCAAGCGCGTCGGCCGCCGGACGATGGCGGTCATCTCTGACATGAACCAGCCGCTCGGCTATGCCGTCGGCAACGCCTTGGAAGTGAAAGAGGCCATCCATACGTTAAAAGGAAATGGTCCGCGCGATTTGACCGAGCTATGTTTGACTCTCGGCAGCCATATGGTCTATTTGGCGGAGAAGGCGCCGTCGCTTGATGAGGCGCGCCGCTTGCTTGAAGAGGCGATTCGCAGCGGGGCCGCCATCGCGGCGTTCAAGACGTTTTTGGCCGCTCAAGGCGGAGATGCATCGGTCGTCGACGATCTGGACAAACTGCCCAAGGCGGCCTATACGTCGACTGTCACGGCGGCTGCCGACGGCTATGTTGCCGAGATGGCCGCCGATGACATCGGCACAGCCGCCATGTGGCTCGGCGCCGGCCGGGCGAAAAAAGAAGACACGATCGATTTGGCGGTCGGCATTGTGCTCCATAAAAAAATCGGCGACCGCGTGCAAAAAGGGGAAGCACTCGCCACGATTCACAGCAACCGGCCAGATGTGCTTGACGTGAAAGAAAAGATCGAGGCGGCTATTCAGCTGTCGCCGCAGCCGGTTGCTCGGCCGCCGCTCATTTATGAGACCATCGTATAGAGAGGGGCGCCGGCGATCCGCAAGGAAAGAAGCAATTACTCAAGAAGAAAACGCCTGAAACACGTGTTTCGGGCGTTTTTTTGTTTTTTGGAAAATGAGATGTTTTTTGTATAAAAATATCTTGCCTGGAAAAAATGGCATGTATAAAGAATGGAGGTTTGGGAGATGAAAACGACAGTCACTCGTCTTCTTTTATTGCCGTTTCTTCTTTTTCTTCCTCTTTCTGCCCATGCCGAGGCGAAAGAGATGAAGGAGGCGAAGGTGAAGCTGGCCGATGAGGCGAAATCAGCCATTTTAATCGAACGCGACACCGGCAAAGTATTGTATGAAAAAAATGCCCATGAACCATTGCCGCCGGCAAGCATGACGAAAATTATGACGATGTTGTTGATCATGGAAGCCATCGATGAAGGAAAGCTGTCCTACAATGAAAAAGTGCGGGCGAGCGAATACGCCGCGTCAATGGGTGGATCGCAAATTTTCCTTGAGCCGGGCGAGCAAATGACCGTCGATGAGCTGCTGCGCGGCATTGCCATCGGTTCGGCCAACGACGCGTCGGTCGCTATGGCTGAGCAGATCGCCGGGTCGGAAGAAGCGTTTGTAGAAATGATGAACGAAAAAGCAAAACAACTTGGTTTAAAAAACACCCATTTCGCCAATGCGACCGGCCTGCCGGCGGAACATCACTACAGCAGCGCTTATGATATGGCCATGATGGCGCGCGAACTGTTGAAGTATGAAGATATTACGAAATATACGAGCAAATACGAAGACTATTTGCGCGAAAATACGGACAAAAAGTTTTGGCTTGTCAATACGAACCGGCTTGTCAAATTTTATCCGGGTGTTGATGGCCTAAAAACCGGATATACAGCCGAAGCGAAATATTGTTTGACCGCCACGGCGAAAAAGAACGGCATGCGCGTCATTGCTGTTGTGTTTGGAGCGCCGACGCCGAAATCGCGCAATGCTCAAATTACGAAGATGCTCGATTACGCGTTTTCCCAATATCGGACTCATCCGGTGTACAAACGGAATGAAACAGTTGCCCGTGTCAACATAAGCAAAGGCAAACGGCCATCCGTTGAAGCGGTGACGTCGGAGCCGGTGTCGGTGCTGACGAAAAAAGGGCAGTCGGTCGAGCAAATCGAGAAAGTGATCAGAGTGAAAGACGATGTGAAAGCACCCGTTCGCAAAGGCGATGAGATTGGCGTTCTCATTTTAAAGCAGGATGGAAAAGAAATTTTGCGCAGCCCGCTTGTCGCCAAGCAAACAGTCGAAGAAGCGAGCTTTTGGGACTTGTTTAAGCGGGTGTTTAGCCGCTTTGTGCAGGCGGGATAATGTCAAGTTTTGCCGTCTTTTTGCTCTCTTTGGCGAACGACCACTAGTTTTGTCGGGCGGCAGGATTTCCAGTGGACTGCAGCGAAATGTCTCCATATCCTGAAATGGACAAGGGGGAACACGCTGTGAGTCTCGCGATCGACTTGGAAGTGAAGCAAGATGTGCTCATCGTTCGCCTGTCTGGGGAGCTTGACCATCATACAGCCGAAGAATTGCGTGAACAAGTGACCGATGTGCTCGAAAACCGAGCGATCCGTCATATCGTGCTCAATTTAGGGCAATTGACGTTCATGGATAGCTCCGGCCTCGGCGTCATTCTCGGACGCTATAAACAAATCAAAAACGTCGGCGGGCAGATGGTCGTATGCGCCGTATCGCCGGCCGTCAAACGTCTGTTTGACATGTCGGGGCTGTTTAAAATCATCCGCGTTGAGGCGGATGAACAATTCGCCTTGCAAGCATTGGGGGTGGCGTAAATGCGCAACGAAATGCACCTCCAATTTTCTGCCCGCAGCGAAAATGAATCGTTCGCCCGCGTGACCGTGGCAGCGTTCGTCGCTCAGCTTGACCCGACGATGGACGAACTGACGGAAATTAAAACGGTCGTCTCGGAGGCGGTGACAAACGCGATCATTCACGGCTACAACAACGACCCGAACGGCATCGTCTCCATTTCCGTCATTATTGAAGACGGTGTCGTCCATTTGACAGTGAGAGACGAAGGAGTCGGCATCCCTGACATCGAAGAAGCGCGTCAGCCGCTGTTTACGACAAAGCCGGAGCTCGAGCGGTCAGGAATGGGGTTTACGATTATGGAGAATTTCATGGATGAAGTCATCGTCGAATCGGAAGTGAACAAAGGGACGACCGTGTATTTGAAAAAGCATATTGCGAAAAGCAAAGCGCTGTGTAATTGAGGGAGACATGCCTATGGATGTCGATGTCAAGCAAGATCAGACGCCAATCAAAGACCAGGAGATGAAAGAGCTGATCCGCCGCAGCCAAGAAGGCGACCAAGAAGCGCGTGATGAAATTATTGAAAAAAACATGCGCCTCGTCTGGTCGGTCGTCCAACGCTTTTTAAACCGCGGCTATGAAGCGGATGACTTGTTTCAAATCGGCTGCATCGGCTTGTTAAAGTCGGTCGATAAATTTGATTTGTCGTATGACGTCAAGTTTTCGACGTATGCTGTGCCGATGATCATTGGGGAGATTCAGCGGTTTCTTCGCGACGACGGCACCGTCAAAGTGAGCCGTTCGCTGAAAGAAATGGGCAACAAAATCCGCAAGGCGAAAGATGAGCTGTCGAAAACGCGCGGGCGGGCGCCGACGGTTACGGAAATCGCCGACCATTTAGGCATTTCGCCAGAGGACGTCGTTCTCGCCCAAGAGGCCGTCCGCACGCCGACGTCGATTCACGAAACGGTGTACGAAAACGACGGCGATCCGATCACGCTGCTTGATCAAATCGCTGACGCCGACGAGGCGTCATGGTTTGACAAAATCGCCTTAAAAAAAGCGATCGAAGAACTCGACGAGCGCGAGAGGCTCATTGTCTATTTGCGCTATTACAAAGATCAAACCCAGTCCGAAGTGGCATCGAGGCTTGGCATCTCTCAAGTGCAAGTATCCCGGCTGGAAAAGAAAATATTGCAGCACATAAAGGACAAAATGGACGGATAGTCCATTTTGTCCGCACGGGTGTGTTGATTAACCCATCAAAACCGGATGAGAAGACTCTGTTCCGAACTTTTCTACCGTAGTGGACAACAAAATGGACGGATGTCAATTCATCGGCGGTGAACCATGAATTGCATCCGTCTTTTGGTGTGCAAGCGCATCTTGGAACGATTTTTCCGGAGCAAGCAACAAAAGTCTAAAAAAGAATGGGCGTTTTTTGCCCATTCTTTTCTATTTTTATGAAATCAATGGTGAACGCCGACAGGCCGCATGATTGGTGTTTTTGCCAACCAAACTAAAGAAAAACAAAATGGGGGCAAAGGTGTGAAGCAAATGGCCAACACCGTATTTATCAAGCCGCGCCATCGCGTGCAAGTCAAGCCCGGGGCGGTGGTGACGCTCGGACAGGCGGCGCAAATCGCCGCGCCGGATGGCGGGCTCATTCCGCGGTTGAAGACGATTCCGCTCTATCGCATCGAGCCTAGCGATAAAAATATCGTCATCATTGATACGATGCAAATGATCCAGGCTGTGCTTGATGTGGATTCGTCGCTTGATGTGCAGATGATTGGTCCACCACAGACGATCATTGAAGTCGTCTATGAAAAACGGAAGGTTTCGACCGCTTCCTTCGTTCTCGTCTGGCTTCTTTTGTTCGTCGGTTCGGCGATGGCGATTATGAACTTTCACGAGGACGTCAGCATGCAACGGGTGCATCGCCATCTGTACGAGATGATGACCGGCCAAGCGGTCGATAAACCGCTGCTTTTGCAAATTCCATATTCGCTTGGGCTCGGCATTGGGATGATTTTATTTTTCAACCACTGGTTCCGCAAACGAATCAACGAGGAGCCCAGCCCTCTTGAAGTCGAAATGTTCAACTACCAGCAGGCCATTGACCAGTATGTCATTTTGCATGAAAACAAGGAAAGCATGAGGCACCTTGACGACGCTTGAGATTTTGCTGGTAGTGTTCGTCGGCTTCGCAGGAGGGTTGGCGGTCGGAACCGGATTTGTCGCCTTTTTGGTCGTGCTTGGCGTCATCCCGCGCCTGACGCAGCTGACGAAAACGCCAAAACGCATTCACGCCTATGAATGGGGGGCTATAGCTGGCGCCATCGTTGGCGGTTGGATGAGTTTGCGCCATTCGGTCTGGCATTTATCTAAATATTGGATGGCCCCGATCGGGTTGTTGCATGGCGTGTTTATCGGAATGCTCGCTGCCGCTTTAACAGAGGTATTGAACGTTTGGCCGATTTTAGCGAAGCGGATCGGCATAGATGATAAAATCGTCATTTTGCTCATGGCCATCGCTTTTGGCAAGGTGGCGGGCTCGTTGTTTCATTGGCTTTATTTTGTCGATCACTTTCGCTGACAAAGGGGGAAGGAAACGTGGGATTAAAATCTGATTATGTCCGCGAGGTGAAGGCGTTTCAGCCTTCTCCCCCATACGCCGCCAATGCGGTAAAAGCGTTTCTTGTCGGCGGGGCGCTTTGTGCGCTGGCGCAATGGCTCGCTGATTGGTATGGCAGAACGTTTGCCGCTTCGCCGCTCGAGGCCCATCTATGGGCGTCTATGGTGATGGCTGGATTGGCAATTGTGCTGACGGCCATCGGGAAATATGACGATTTCAGCCAATTTGCTGGCGCGGGGGCGACGATGCTCCTTACAGGGCTGGCCAATGCGCTTGCCAGCGCCGCTATCGAGCATCGAAGCGAAGGATGGACGGCCGGGGTGGCCGGACAGATGTTGAAAGCCGGCGGAGCAGCGGTCATTTATGGACTGGTTGCCGCCTATGTGCTCGGCCTTCTTTGGCCGCAATGAAAAGAGGGATGGGCCATGAAGCGTGTCGGGAAGCAAACATGGGTGTTTGATGACGATATTTACATTCAGGCGGCCGCCGCGGCGGTCGGGCCGCTTGAAGCGGATGGGCCGCTCGGAAGCTACTTTGACATTTGCCATCGCGATGCTTATTGCGGTGAAGCGACGTGGGAGCTCGCTGAGCGGCGGCTGATGCGGGAGGCGGTGGATTGCTGTTTGCAAAAGGCGGGCATCTCCGCCGAAGAAGTCGATTTGTTTTTGGCCGGTGATTTATTAAACCAAAATGCGACATCGAACTATGTCGCCCGTGAGCTGCCGATCCCATTTCTCTGCTTGTTCGGCGCTTGCTCGACTTCGATGCAGACGCTGGCGGCCGCCGCCGCTTTCGTTGCCGGTGGATTGGCTGACCGAGCGCTTGCAGCCACAAGCAGCCATAACGCAACAGCGGAGCGGCAGTTTCGCTATCCGACTGAACTGGGGGTGCAAAAGCCGAAAACGGCGACGTTTACGGTCACCGGCGCCGGTGCGGCGCTCGTCGGTCGAGCTCCAGGGCGTTGGCGCATCCGGGCGGCGACGATTGGCAAAGTCATTGATGCCGGCTTGAAAAACCCGCTCGATATGGGGGCGGCCATGGCCCCGGCGGCAGCCGATACGATCGAGCAGCATTTCCGTGACTTAGGCGCATCGCCAAGCGATTACGATTTGATCGTCACCGGCGACTTGTCGCGCGTCGGCAGCGTCATCGTCCGCGAACTGCTTGCTGAATCAGGCTGGGATGTGACCGACGTTTACAACGATTGCGGGCTGATGATTTATCGGCCAGATCAAAAGGTGTTCGCCGGCGGCAGCGGCTGCGCGTGCTCGGCGGTCGTCACGTACGGGTATTTGCTTCAAGAGCTCGCCCGCGGGACGTTTCGACGCCTGCTTGTCGTCGCTACTGGAGCGCTCTTGAGTCAAACGATGGTGCAGCAAAAACAGTCGATCCCAGCGATCGCTCACGGCGTCGTCATTGAAGCGGCTGGACAGGAGCCGGATTTGCCGCCGTAGGACGTCTTTTATTTGGGAACGATCAGGAGGGAATGTGATATGGAATACGTCCGCGCCTTTCTCGCCGGCGGGCTGCTGTGCGCCATCGTTCAGCTCATCATCGACCGCGGCAAATGGACGCCGGCTGGCGTCGCTGGTTCGCTTGTCGTCCTTGGCGTGCTTCTTGGCTTTAGCGGCGTCTATGATTCATTCGTCGCTTGGGCTGGCGCCGGGGCGACGATGCCGCTATGCGGATTTGGGTATTGGTTGGCGAAAGGGGCCATGGCAGAACCGCGGCCAGAGGGATTTGTGGAAACCGGAGCAGCGGTGTTCCGATTTGCCGGTGCCTTGTTCGCTTTTATCGTGGCCGGCTCGTTAGCCGCGGCGCTTACTTGCAAACCGAAAGGGTAGAGATGATGGAAAAACGACGAGTCATTTTAGTAACGGATGGGGACGAGTTTGCCTGCCGGGCGATTGAGCGGGTCGCCGCGGAGATCGGCGGCCGTTGCATTTCCCGTTCGCAAGGTAATCCGACGAAACTGAGCGGCGAACAGTTGGTTGAGCTCATTTTGCAAACGCCGTACGATCCAGTGTTTGTCATGTTTGACGATTGCGGCGCCCTCGGGGAGGGGGCCGGAGAGCAGGCGCTTCGCTATGTGGCGACGCATGAGCAAATCGAAGTGCTCGGGGCGCTGGCGGTTGCCTCCAATACGCACCAGCATGAATGGACAAAAGTGCATGTGAGCGTCGACCGTGACGGTGTGATGACTGAATATGGGGTCGATAAAGAAGGCGTCCGGGACCTCGAGATCGGGCGGATCAATGGCGATACCGTCTACTGCCTTGATCGGCTGAACATTCCGCTCATCGTTGGCATCGGCGACATCGGCAAAATGGGATACCGCGACCATGCGAAATACGGAGCGCCGATTACGCGCAGGGCGGTCGAGTTAATTCTCGAAAGGAGTGATGGCCATGCCGGAAAAAGAAAAGAAACCGAAAGCGCCGATCGCGAAACGGCTCGTTGACAACGCGAATTTTTTGCAACAGCGGATCGGCGTCGGGACAAGCTTTGATTTAGGCGTGCGGAAAATCCATGTCCTAAACCGGGAAGTACATATTTACTACTGCAACGGTTTATGCGACACACAATACATTATCGAATTGTTAAAACAAATTGTGCGCGTCAACGATGATGAACGCCAGGCGTCCCAAGCGTGGCAGATCATCGAAAATCGGCTCGTCCATCAGCAAGTCAGTCCGGTGACGAGCCTCGACGAAGCGGTTGACAAGCTGCTGTCGGGCTTGATCATCGTCTTGATTGAAGGTGAATCGACTGGATTTGCTGTCGACGTCCGCAGTTATCCGGGTCGTCAGCCGCAAGAGCCGGATACGGAAAAAGTTGTGCGCGGCGCTCGCGACGGGTATGTTGAAAACATTATTGTCAACACGGCGCTCACCCGCCGCCGCATCCGCGACGAGCGGCTGCGTTTTGAAATTTTGCAAGTCGGCGAGCGGTCGAAAACGGACGTATGCATCGCCTATATTAAAGACGTCGCTGACCCGGGGCTTGTTGAACTCGTCAAGAAAGAGTTGCAGCAAATCAACGTCGACGGATTGACAATGGGCGACAAAACAGTCGAAGAGTTTTTAGTCAAGCAAGGATACAACCCGTACCCGCTCGTCCGTTACACCGAAAGGCCGGATGTAGCAGCGACGCACTTGCTTGAAGGGCACGTGCTCATTATGGTCGACACATCGCCAAGCGTCATCATCACGCCGACAACCTTTTTTCACCACGTCCAGCATGCCGAGGAATACCGGCAGTCGCCAGCGGTCGGGACGTTTGTGCGCTGGGTGCGGTTTTTAGGCATTTTGACGTCGTTGTTTTTGCTGCCGCTGTGGGTGCTGTTCGTCCTTGAGCCGTCGTTGCTGCCCGAATCGTGGGCGTTTATTGGGCCGAACAAACAAACGAACATCCCGATCATTGTGCAAATTTTGCTCGCTGATTTTGGAATCGAGTTTTTGCGGATGGCAGCCATTCATACCCCAACGCCGCTATCAACCGCGATGGGTTTAATTGCCGCTGTCTTGATCGGACAAATCGCCATCGATGTAGGGTTGTTTGTGCCGGAAGTGATCTTGTACATTTCGGTGGCGGCGATCGGGTCCTTTGCGACGCCAAGCTATGAGTTGAGCGTGGCAAATAAGATTTCTCGATTGGCATTAGTCATTCTTGTCGCCTTGTTTAAAGTGCCCGGGCTCGTCATTGGCACGACCGTTTATTTGCTTTGGCTGACCAGCATCCGCTCGCTTAATACGCCGTACTTATGGCCGTTCATCCCGTTTGATCCAGCGGCATTTATGCAAATTGTTGTCCGCCGTTCGGTCGCCGGAGCGAGAGTGCGTCCGAGCATTGTTCACCCGCAAGACCGGCAAAAACAACCATCATGACAAGAACGATCCACTTGGAAGCGGCCGCTTCCATCTATTGGCGGTCGCTTTTTTCGTTTTAGCGCTATTGCAACTTTTGTATAATTATGATAAGTTATATTTAATTGCTTGCACTGATGACATTGCCTCCGTGCAAGCACGTTTGCACGGGCGGAATGGGCGGGTGTGCGGCCTTCCGTTTCAAGGCAGAGCCGATGGCGCCCTGCGGTTTTCCATTTTGTAAAGGCAGTTGCCGATTTTGCAAACTGTCTTTTTTGCTTTTGCCGTGCGATTTCGATAGAGGAATGAGGGGTTTGCGATGTTTTTTCACGGGACAAGCCGAGTCAATGAACAGGGACATTTGGAAATCGGCGGCGTCGATGTGGTCGAGTTGGCCAAAACGTATGGAACGCCGCTTTATATTTATGACGTTGCGTTGATCCGCGCGCGGGCGCGCGCGTTTAAAGAAGCGTTCCGACGCCGCGGCGTGCGGGCGCAAGTCGCGTATGCCAGCAAGGCGTTTTCCACCGTCGCCATCGTGCAGTTGGCCGCTGAGGAGGGACTGTCGCTTGACGTCGTTTCAGGCGGTGAGTTGTATACGGCGCTCGCGGCCGGCTTTCCGCCTGAGCGCATCCACTTTCATGGAAACAACAAAAGCCGCGACGAATTGGCGATGGCGCTTGAACACGGCATCGGCTGCATCGTTGCCGACAACTTTTACGAGCTCGAGCTGATTGAAGGGTTGGCGGAGTCATTCGGCCGAACGGTGCCGGTTTTGCTCCGCGTCACGCCGGGGGTTGAGGCGCATACACACGATTATATTTTAACTGGACAGGAAGATTCAAAGTTCGGCTTTGACTTAAACAACGGTCAGGCGGATGAAGCGTTCCGGCGCGTCATGGCGTCGGCTGCGTTTCAGCTGCTCGGTGTTCATTGCCATATCGGCTCGCAAATTTTTGAAACAGCTGGGTTTGTGCTTGCGGCGCAAAAAGTGTTTGCCAAGCTGGCTGAGTGGAACAGAGCGTACGGGTTTATCCCTTCGGTCGTCAATCTTGGTGGCGGCTTTGGCATCCGCTATACGGAGGAAGACGACCCGATTCCGGTGACAGCGTACGTCGACTGCATCGTGGAAGAGGTGAAAAGACAGGCCGAAGCTTGCCGCTTGCCGTTGCCAGAAATTTGGATCGAGCCGGGCCGGTCGCTCGTGGGTGATGCTGGAACGACGATTTATACGATCGGTTCGCGCAAAGAGGTGCCCGACGTCCGCACCTATATTGCCGTTGACGGCGGCATGAGCGACAACATTCGGCCTGCACTCTACGGGGCAAAATACGAAGCTGTGTTGGCCAATCGAGTGTTGGATGAACGGACGGAAGTCGTGTCAATCGCTGGGAAGTGCTGCGAGTCGGGGGATATGCTCATTTGGGATCTTGCGTTGCCGGAGGCGAAGCCGGGCGATTATTTGGCTGTTTTTTGCACCGGCGCGTACGGTTACTCGATGGCGAACAACTACAACCGTCTGCCGCGCCCAGCCGTTGTGTTCGTTGAAAACGGCGATGCCCAGCTCGTTGTGAAACGAGAGACATATGAAGATTTGATCCAACATGATTTGCCTTTGAAAACGAAAGTGAAAAAGTGAAGGCCGCCGGTTGAAAAGAGAACGGACTTCACCAAAACAAGGCGCCCGTTGCTTTTTGGGCGCCTGCTTTCTTTTATTGTTGATTTGAAGAAAATGCCGATTTGATCGCGTTCCAAATTTCTTTGAAGATGTCGATAAGGTTTTGAATGAACGTTTTCCCTTCTTCTGACCGCAAAAACGCCGACAGCTGTTCTTTCGCTTTGCTCAACTGGTCGTTGACTTGATCCCAGTTGATGTCGGCGTTTTGCATTTTATGAAAGAGAGAAATAAGGCTGTTGATTTCATTCTCGCTCAGCGTAATGCCAAGGTCGTTGGCGATTTTTTCAATCAAAGCGCGCAAATCTGCATCTGTCTTCGGCGGGTGGTTGGCGATTTCTTGTTTGATTTTCGCCAGCAGGGCGACCGCTTTGTCCGCGCCGATCGAATCGGCGAGCTTCGCCGTCTGCACCATTTCCTCGTTCGCCACTTTTTTGACATCATCAGGGATGGCTTGGTCCGAGGAAATTTCATACGCCTTCATCAGCCCCGTCAGCGCTGCGGTGCCGGAAACCGGGAATGGGGCGGTGATGTAAATATCGGCATCTTTCACCCCTGCGGTGATCAAGGCGTTTGTATACATCTCTTTCGTCACCCATGTGATGTTGTGCGTTTCGACATGAAGCCCCGAGCCGGGCTCTTTTATCGTGATCATCGACGATGAGATGGCGCGCGTGCCGATTTGCGCTTTCGGAATGAGTCCGTCCAAATATTTATGTTCTTCAGCATTCGAGACGGTGACCGTCTGTGCCCCGTCCGGCGCTTTCATTTCCTCAAGCACTTTTTGTTTTTGTTCATTGGTTAAGTTTTCACCAAGTGTGACAATGACGTCGCCCGGAGCGGCATCGGCCGCTGCGATGCCCGGAGATGCCAGCAGCACCGCTGCCAGCAGCGATGAAGCGATCGCTCGTTTCACATCACTCGCCTCCTATTTACGAAAAATGCATTATCATTATACCGTACGCTAGCCTGCTTGGCTATCGGAAAAACGCGACGCGGTCAGGCGACGCACGAATTGGAAAAGACATTTTTTCTTTTGTTTCACTTGGCAACCATGGTATGATAAAAGCAGCTGTGATGTCCAAAAGGAGCTGAATGCTTGTGGCGAAAAAAGGATATATTTTAATGGAAAATGGAGGAAAAATAGAGTTTGAGCTGTTTCCGAATGAAGCGCCAATCACAGTCGCCAATTTTGAAAAACTGGCGAATGAAGGATTTTATAACGGGTTGACGTTTCATCGCGTCATCCCTGGATTTGTCAGCCAAGGAGGATGTCCACGCGGCAACGGAACGGGCGATGCCGGGTATACGATCCCGTGCGAGACGGACAACAATCCCCACCGTCACGTTGCTGGGGCGATGTCAATGGCGCACCGCGGCCGCGACACTGGGAGCTGCCAGTTTTTCATCGTCCACGAACCGCAGCCGCACTTAGACGGGGTGCACACCGTTTTTGGCCAAGTAACATTCGGCATGGATGTGGTCAAGGCGATGAAAAACGGCGATGTGATGAAGGAAGTGAAAGTGTTTGATGAACCGTAAACAGCGCATGAGCGAGGATGATCGGATTGTTCGAAACAACTGGCGTTTGTTTTTCTTTTTGCTGGCGGCCAGCCTGTTGTGGGGAGCAGCATATTGGATTTGTATAGATGCTACGAAGATGTAACATATCCTTGACGGAAAAGCGGTTTGTCCATTTTCGACAGTCGATCCCGTCCTCGGCAAAAGCTGCAAATGGTAACGCTTCAAATGGCATCTATATGGATTGCCAATTGATGATGTCTTGCTGTGAAATGTGGTATAATGAGCATAATGAATATAGCAATGCATCCTTCGGGGCAGGGTGAAATTCCCGACCGGCGGTGATGGGGCTTTCCGTCCCTCAGCCCGCGAGCCGAAAGGCAGGATCCGGTGCGATTCCGGAGCCGACAGTATAGTCTGGATGGGAGAAGGATGCCAATATGCGCGCGGCTGTTTTCGGCCTGTTCAGACCGCATGGGCAGCGTCTGTCGGCCGACTAGGCATGGCAGTATCTTTTGCTTCCGACCGGCCGGTATAACTTGGATAACGAACATGTGTTTGTTTTGCGCATCATTGGCCATTCTCTCAACAACAATAAAACCCCCGGGGGGATTCCTGGGGGTTTTGATCGTTAAGGGGGGAATGTCGTGCATAACGATGAACATTATATGCGGCTTGCACTCGAGGTGGCCAAAGCCGGAGTGGGGCAAACGTCCCCCAATCCTGCCGTTGGCGCGGTCGTTGTCAACGGTGGGACGGTCGTTGGGCTTGGCGCTCATTTGAAAGCGGGTGAGCCGCACGCTGAAGTCTATGCGATCCGCATGGCCGGTGAGAAGGCGCGCGGCGCGACGGTGTACGTGACGCTGGAGCCGTGCAGCCATTATGGAAAAACGCCGCCATGCGCCGATTTGCTCATCCAAGCCGGCGTCCGTCGCGTCGTCGTTGCCACGACCGACCCGAATCCGCTTGTCGCTGGAAAAGGGATTGCCAAGCTGCGCCAAGCAGGCATTGACGTTGATATCGGCGTATTAAAAGACGAAGCAGACGAACTGAATCGGATGTTTTTCCACTATATCGCAACGAAAACGCCGTTTGTGACATTGAAGTTCGCGTGCAGCCTCGACGGCAAAATCGCGACGGCGACGGGGGAAAGCAAATGGATTACGTCCGAAGCGGCGCGCGAAGACGTGCATCGCCTCCGCGCCCGGCATGATGCCATTTTGGTCGGCGTCAACACCGTTTTGACCGACAACCCGAAGCTGACCGTCCGTCTTGGGGAAACGCGGAAAAACCCGTTGCGCATCGTTTTGGATACAACATTGCATACGCCGCTTGATGCCCATGTCGTCGCTGACAAGGAGGCAGAAACGTGGATCATCACCGGCAGCGGCGTCAGTCGGGAACAGATAGCGGCATACGAGCGCTTCGGAGTGCGCGTATTTTCGATGCCGACGGAGCGGATCGATGTCTGCGATGTGCTTCGTCTGCTTGGCGAGCAGAAAGTGATGTCGCTGTTTGTCGAGGGCGGCTCGCGTGTTCATGACAGCTTCCTCCGCGCGGGAGTGGTCAATGAGGTCATCGCTTATATCGCTCCGAAGCTGATCGGCGGCTGCGGGGCGCCGACGCCGGTCGGAGGCCTTGGTTTCGCTCGGCTTTCTGAATCGATGGAGCTTGACATCCGCTGCATCGAGACGATCGGCCCGGATATTAAAATCGTCGCCGCGCCGAAACGGAAGGGGGAATCGTTGTGTTCACGGGCATTATTGAAGAGATCGGCACGATCGAACAAATGAAGCAAACCGGCGACGCCATCGTGATGACGATCGGCGCCAAGCGGGTGCTCGAAGATGTGCGCCTTGGCGACAGCATCGCCGTCAACGGTGTCTGCTTGACTGTCACATCGTTCACCGAACGGCAGTTTACGGTCGATGTCATGCCGGAGACGGTGAAAGCGACGGCGCTAAAGACATTAAAGCCGGGATCGAAGGTGAATTTGGAGCGGGCGATGGCGGCCGGAGGACGGTTTGGCGGCCATTTCGTCACTGGGCATGTGGACGGCGTCGGACGCATCATCCGGCAGTGGCCGAAAGCAAACGCCGTCTACTATGAAATCGAAGTGCCGACCTCACTGCGCGCCTATATGATTGAGAAAGGGTCGGTCGCTGTCGACGGGACAAGCCTGACGATTTTCGGCCTGAGCGAGCGCACGTTCATCGTTTCACTCATTCCTCATACGCGCGAGGCGACGATTTTAGGCGAAAAGCGGCCGGGTGATCTCGTCAATATCGAGTGCGACATGATCGGCAAGTACGTCGCCGCTTTCCTCACCGCGAAAGCAATGCCGCCCTCCAAATTGACGATCGAATTTTTGGAGCAACACGGCTATAAATAAGAGGAAAAAGGGGGCAAGCTGGATGTTTGACACGATTGAAGCGGCGCTTTCAGCGCTGAAAAACGGCGAAGTGATCATCGTTTGCGATGACGAAGACCGCGAAAATGAAGGCGATTTTGTCGCGCTGGCCGAAAAAGCGACGCCGGATGTCATTAACTTTATGATTACTCATGGCCGCGGGCTCGTCTGCGTGCCGATTACGGAGGAGCTGGCGGCGCGCCTTGATTTGGAGCCGATGGTCACCCATAACACCGACGCGCACGGCACAGCGTTTACTGTCAGCATTGACTACAAAACGACGACGACAGGAATCAGCGCCTATGAACGGGCGGCGACGATTCAGGCGCTGCTCGACCCGAATGTCAAAGCAAGCGACTTTAGACGGCCTGGACACATTTTTCCATTGATTGCGAAAAAGGGCGGCGTTCTTCGGCGCGCCGGCCATACGGAAGCGGCGGTCGATTTGGCTCGGTTGTGCGGCGCGAAGCCGGCCGGCGTCATTTGCGAAATCATTAAAGAGGATGGAACGATGGCGCGTGTTCCTGATTTACGGCGCATGGCCGACCAGTTTGGGTTGAAAATGATCACGATCAAGGATTTGATCGCCTATCGGAGCCAGCGGGAAAAGCTGGTGAAACGGGAGGTGGATGTTTGGCTGCCGACCGAATTCGGCGAATTTCGGGCCATCGGCTACACGAACGTGCTTGATGGGAAAGAGCATGTGGCGCTTGTCAAAGGAGAGATCACCCCGGATGAGCCGATCTTGGTGCGCGTCCATTCCGAATGCTTAACCGGCGACGTATTTGGTTCGTACCGGTGCGACTGCGGTCCGCAGCTGCATGCGGCGCTCAGGCAAATCGAAGCAGAAGGGCGCGGGGTGTTGCTGTACATGCGCCAAGAAGGGCGCGGCATCGGCCTTATGAACAAGTTGCGCGCTTACAAGCTGCAGGAGCAAGGCTATGACACAGTCGAGGCGAACGAAAAGCTCGGCTTTCCAGCTGATTTGCGCGATTATGGCATCGGGGCGCAAATTTTGAAAGATCTCGGTGTAACGAAAATGCGCCTGCTCACGAACAATCCGCGCAAAATCGCCGGTTTGAAAGGGCATGGACTCGAAGTAGTTGAACGGGTGCCGCTCGAGATGCCAGCGAAAAAGGAAAATGAGAAATATTTGCGCACGAAACATGAAAAATTAGGGCATATGCTTCATTTTTGATGATGGGAGGAACAATGAACATGCGTGTCATTGAAGGAAATTTAGTCGGCACCGGGTTGAAAATCGGCATCGTCGTCTCCCGGTTTAATGAGTTCATCACCGGTAAGCTTTTGTCAGGGGCGATCGACGGCTTGACGCGCCATGGCGTGAGCGACCATGACATCACGGTCGCCTGGGTGCCCGGTGCATTTGAAATCCCGCTTGTGGCGAAAAAAATGGCCGAATCGAAGCAGTTTGACGCTGTCATTACGCTTGGCGCTGTCATCCGTGGGGCGACGAGCCATTTTGACTACGTCTGCAGCGAGGCGGCCAAAGGCGTTTCCCACGCGGCGCTTTCTAGCGGCATTCCGGTTATTTTCGGCGTTTTGACGACCGATACGATCGAACAAGCCATTGAACGAGCCGGCACAAAAGCGGGCAATAAAGGATGGGAAGCGGCGGTTTCGGCGATCGAAATGGCGAATGTTCTGCGGGCGCTTGCGTAATTTGCGTAAAAAGGCATGAAATGGTTCACAATATCGGTGAGAATGTTTATAATACGTATAGAGAAAATGACAAAAACTTTTCCATTTCGGAAAAGCGCTTGTCGATAATGAGGGATTTTTATGTTAATCCGTTACCGAAAAAATTACGAGAAAATCGCCATGGGGCTGCTGTCGTTTATGCCGACGGAAAAAGATCTGAAACGGCTGCAGCAGACGATGAAACAGTATGAAACGAACAGCGATTGGCAGCTGTTTTTATGGAAAGAAGGGGATGACATCGTCGGCATTATCGGCGTCCTGCTGCGCGCTCCCGATGTTGTGGAAATCCAGCACATCAGCGTCAATCCGTCATACCGCCATCAGGGAATCGGAAAACAGATGGTCAAGGCATTGAAAGAGGCGTACCCGGGTCGCCGATTGTGCGCCAACGAATGGACTGCCTCGTTTTTTGATAAATGCCATGCATGCAACGAATAGCGAATCGAACGCGATGTTGCGTTCAGGCGGGCGGCGGAGGGGGAGAAAAGCCATCCCCTTCCGCTTTGGCCCGCTTTTTTTGTTCGCGTGTGGCGATGATGTCGGAGCGGTCGCGTCGCCGGTGTTTATCTACAAGATCAAGGTTGGCTAAGTCGCTTGCTTGTCCCCAAACGAGCTGCCGATGGGTGCAGGCAGCCTGGCATTGCTCGTAAAGGGAACGATCACGAATCGGCAGTTCGACGCTTTCGTACGGTTCGCCGCGGGCGATCCGCTGAGCCGTTTCGTCGAGCAAGCGGGCGAGCGCCTCCTCATCGAGGCCGAGCCGCCGGATCATCTCTTGCGCTTCGTCAAGCAGCGCCCGCGCCCGTCGAATGAGGCGCAGCGCTCCCGAGACGTTGCCGCGCCGGTAATGGTAAAAAGCGACTGCCGTTTGAATGAGCACAAGCCAACCTTTTTTTCGACCGTCTTGTTTCCAATGTTCCTCCAAAATTTCGTGACATTCAAAGTAATCGCGGTCGCTATGGAAATGGATTAAATACTCGATATATGCTTTTGGGTACATTGGCCATCATTCCTTTCAAAAACGGGCGCGTCATGTGAGAACGGACGGCTCTCCTTCGATTATACGACTTTGGCGGCTTGCGGAGCAAAAAAAGCTGTTTTCCGTTCGCTTTGCCGCTTCGTTATGATACAATAAATATATTGCAGCTGGGGACGAGCCGGACGGTGGCTCTGGAAAAATGGTGGGATGGATGTGCAATTGCCGTACAACGTCAAAATCGAAGCGTTTGAAGGGCCGCTTGATCTGCTTTTGCATTTGATCAACCGCTATGAAATCGATATTTACGATATTCCGGTCGCGCAAATTACGGAGCAGTATATGGCGTACATTCACGCTATGCAGGAGCTTGAGTTGGATATCGCCAGCGAATATTTAGTGATGGCGGCCACCTTGCTGGCGATCAAAAGCAAAATGCTGTTGCCGTCCTCTAATAATGAGGAAGCTGTCGACGGCGACATCGAGTGGGTCGATGACGGCGACCCGCGTGAGGAGCTGACGCAGCGGCTGCTTGAATATAAAAAGTTTAAAGAGGCGGCGCGCGAACTGAAGCGGCGCGAAGAGGAGCGGGCGCTTTTGTTTACAAAGCCGCCGAGCGACTTAAGTGGATACGTTGATGAGAAAAAGGCGGCGCCGCTTGATGTGAACGTATATGATATGCTTGGCGCCTTGTCAAAGCTGTTGCGCCGCAAAAAACTGCAAAAACCGATGCGGGCGAAAATCGCCCGCCAAGATCTTTCCGTCGAACAGCGCATGGCGGAAATTTTGCATGAACTAAAACAGGCGAACGGGCGGAAAAACTTTTACGAGCTGTTTCCGTCCTACGATCGTTCGTATATCGTCGTAACGTTTTTGGCCATGTTAGAGTTGATGAAGCGAGGCGAAATTATCGTTGAGCAAGAACGGAATTTCAGCGATTTGTTTCTTGCGGTGAAACCAACCGGCTGAGGCGGTGCGGTTTGGCCGCGGCGGTTTGCTGCGGCGGGCCGCTTTTCTTTTGTTGTTTGTTTGCCCATGCCATGATAAGACGGAGAGTTGACTCACATTGGGAGGAGAAGGCTTGGGAAACGACGAAAACAGGAAGAAAGGAGGAGGAGCGCCAACGGGTTTGGCGCGGCAGAAGGGCGATGGAACAAAACGGAACGGGAAAAACGGGCGGCGCCGGCGTGCTCAAGCCGGCAAAGGCGATTGTAGAAGCGCTGTTGTTTGCTGCCGGTGACGAAGGACTGTCGCTTTCGCAAATTGCTGCTGTATTGGAAGTCAGCGAGCTGGAAGCAAAGGCGGTGATCGCTGAACTGCAGGAAGACTACCGCCGCGAAGAACGCGGCATCCAACTGATGGAGCTGGCCGGCGTGTTTCTGCTGGCGACGAAAAAAGAGCACGCTCCGTACTTAAAAAAGTTGGTCGAGGCGCCGGGGGCGTCGCCGCTATCGCAGGCGGCGCTTGAGACGCTTGCCATTATCGCATACCGCCAGCCGATTACGCGCGCGGAAATTGAGGAAATTCGCGGCGTAAAAAGCGACAAACCGTTGCAGACGCTCATGGCGCGGGCGCTTATTAAGGAAGTCGGTCGCGCCGAAGGAACCGGGCGGCCGATTTTGTACGGGACAACCCCGGAATTTCTCGATTATTTCGGGCTAAAAACGCTTGAGGAGCTGCCGCCGCTGCCGGAATGGACGGCTGATGGCGAATCCGAGCGGGAAGCAGATTTATTTTTCGAAAAATTGGCAGAAAATTTGAGCGACAAGCAGCCGGAATATGGTAAACTAAAGAAAAACGGCTGATCGGGAAGGAGAGCGCTCATGAACGTTTGCCGCCTGTACGGTGAAGAGCTGCAAAAGTCGCAATCGAACACGTTTGAAGACTATTTCAACCGCTCGGAAGTCACGTACCGCGACGGGGGCGAAGAGCGGACGCTGTCTGTGTTGTATTTGCGCCATTTTGAGGGGGCGCTGCTTGATTTGCTGCCGTATGAAAGCGATCCTCTGTTTACGGCTAACGGGCGCGACATTCATTTGCGCGACATCATTGCTCTTGTCTGTTTATGGAAAAATCCGTTGTATCGGCAGCGAAAGCGCGTTTATATTCATGATGAAGAGGAATTGCGCCGTTATTTTGTTGAGATAGACGCCAAAACGCTGCAGGCGCTCGTCGGTGAATGGGCGGAAACCGGCACATGCCGCCTGCCGGAGTGAGCCTCGTAGCGAAACGAAAGCGGGGGCGGTTCTTTGCGTGGCCGATCAAGGGCCGCGTGGAATGGCTGCTCAAGCTGCTATACGTTCAAGAAAAAGCGGTTCCTTCGGGCGAACCGCTTTTCTTATGGACTATTGTGTGCGCGGCTTTGCCGGATCGCACGCCGGCGGCTTCACTTCGCCGGTTGTTTCCTCCAGCTTTTGCAAGTAGTAGCATTCTTCGTGCGCCATATGGTCAGCCATCAGCGGCGACAGCACGCCGAGCACTTCTTGGTTCAGTTCCATGTCTTCAAGCTCATGCAAAAAGCTTTGGAAAATGGCCATCTCAAGTTCAATTTTCGTTGTCTTTCCTCAATGATGACTGACCTCGCTCTTATATGTATGTGTAGCTGGAAATTTGGGTGAATGCGGACAAGAACGATTTGCCCATGAAAGCATACGATATGGCGAACAAAACAGGAGGAGGTTTTTACCAAATGGATGATCAGGTGTTGTTCGCCGAATACGCGGCTAGGGTGAACGAATGGGGAAATCAAGTCAAGGAGACGCTCGCTTTGCGTGGGGCGAGCACGGAGGGCGCTTCGTCGTTGCTCGAGTTTATTGCCGAGCAGGATGGCGAGTGGACGGAAGAGGCTGTCCGCGAGCTTCAGCGCCTTGCCGATGATGTGTATGTCGGTGCGCTTCGCCAATATGTGATGGAAGCGGCTGCGTGGGGAAGACAAGTTGAGCAGGCGCTGTCTGCGCGCAGGACGACTGAGGATGTCGGGCTTTCATCTCTGTTGGCGTACATCGATGGACACGGCGATGAATGGACCGAAGAAGCGATTTACGAACTTCAGCGTCTTGTCGATGACGTATATACGCGGGCCATGCGCCTGGCTGATTCGTCAACTGCCGAGCGGGAAGAAGAGGCGACGCAAGAACAAGTCAAAGGGGAATCGGTGTTGCCTGAGCCGGAGGGTGAAAATAAAGAGAACGAAGACGGATGGCTTGACACCAGCGGGACGGCGGAGCGGATTGAGGACGGCCAAGAGCCGGCTTTTATGGTGGAGTTCTCCGACTCGTTGCCTGATATCGCTGACGGCGAGCCGGGCCAAGCGGACGACGTGACCGATGGAAAGCAGCGCTGGGTGGATGCAGACGACAGCGGTGAGCCGCGTCAACAAGTGGCGCCCGGCCGTCATGTCTTGCCGCCGCTGCCGTATCGTTATGATGCGCTCGAGCCGCATATTTCCGAAGAAATCATGCGCCTACACCATACGAAGCATCATCAAAGCTATGTCGACGGTCTCAATCAGGCGGAGCGGATGATGGCCGAGGCGCGCCGGACGAACAATTTTGATCTGTTGAAACATTGGGAGAGGGAAGCGGCGTTCCACGGCTCCGGGCATTATTTGCATACCATCTTTTGGTACAACATGCATCCAGAGGGCGGCGGCGAGCCGCGTGGGGACCTGAGGGCGCAAATCGAGCGCGATTTTGGCAGTTTTGCCGCCTTTCGCCGTCATTTCACTGAAGCGGCGAAAAGCGCCGAAGGGGTCGGTTGGGCGTTGCTCGTTTGGGCGCCGCGAGCGCACCGGCTGGAAATTTTGCAGGCGGAAAAACACCAGCTCATGGCGCAATGGGATGTGATCCCGCTTCTTGTGCTTGATGTGTGGGAACATGCCTACTATTTGCAATACAAAAATGATCGGGCGGCGTACATCGAGCATTGGTGGAACGTCGTCAACTGGCGCAACGTCGAGGAGCGCTTTCATGAGGCGCGGAAGCTTCGTTGGCAGCCGTTTTAAACGGGCTGGGGGGACCCCCTGCCCGTTTTTTTTGTTGGGGAGAGGAGGCGCTGCATATAGATGCAACGAAGAAGTGGAACAGATCCTTGACGGAAAAGCGGTTTGTCCATTTTCGACTGTCGAAGCAAGCCTGTGGCTTGCCTTCGTCACGCCAAGGCGTGATGGAAGACCGAACCACCGCCTGCTTCACAGACCCATCGATGGGTCTGGAAGCGGCGTTGTTCGGTCGCTCGACAGTCAATCCAATCCTCGGTAAAAGCTGCAAATGGTAAAGCTGTAAATGGAATCTGTACAGATCAAGCAGGACACCTGTCCACCGTTTCGGGGAGCGGCTTTCTCTTTGCAGGGAAAATGTCATCAACGCGCCCAGAACAAGCGCCAGAGCGGAAGGCTGTCCCCCCTTGCAACGACATTTTTTCATCATATTTGTCCCATCGAGGCATACACTTGTACAAAACGCGGCTTTGGGGTTCAGCCTGTTTCCGCTGCGACGTTTCTTTGGCTGCGGCCCGTTCAGCCTAATCGGAAAGGAGGAACAGGCGATTCCTCCTCGCTCCTTCAAGGAGGGGGGATCCTCGCCGATATGAGATGAATAAGCAGAAGCGGCTCATTGCGCTTATTCTTGCACTCGCTGCGGGGATCATGGCATTTGTTCCAGAGCGGATGCGTGCTATGGATGGAGTGAGCGCAAAAAGCGCGATTTTGATAGAGCAGCATTCCGGGCGGGTTTTGTTTGCCAAGGATGCCTATACAAAACGGCGCATCGCCAGCATTACGAAAATTATGACGGCCATTTTGGCGATTGAATCGGGGAAGATGGACGACACAGTGAAGGTCAGCGCCCGCGCTGTCCGGACCGAAGGGTCGTCGATTTACTTGCGCGAAGGGGAAAAAATCAAACTGCGCGATTTGGTATATGGGCTGATGCTTCGTTCCGGCAACGATGCGGCGGTTGCCATCGCGGAACATGTTGGCGGCAGCGTTGAAGGGTTTGTTTTTTTAATGAACCAAAAAGCGGCTGAAATCGGGATGCGTGATACCGAGTTTGCCAATCCGCATGGACTCGACGATGCGGAAAACCATTATTCGACTGCCTATGATATGGCGTTGCTTATGCAATATGCGATGAAAAATAAAGAGTTTCGCCGCATCTCGGGGACGAAGGTGTACCGCGCCCCCGCTCCGCCTGGCGAAGACGGCGCGCGTGTGTGGCGGAATAAAAACAAGTTGTTGACCAGTCTTTACGAATATTGCACCGGGGGCAAAACCGGCTATACGAAACGGGCGCACCGCACGCTGGTGACGACAGCGTCCAAAGGAGGCATCGATTTGATCGCTGTGACATTGGATGCACCGGACGATTGGAATGACCATATCGCTATGTACGAGTATGGATTTTCCCATTATCACATCGCCAAAGTGAGCAGCGAGCGGGTGGTCGACAAAATTTCTGATCCATTTTACCGCGGGCGGCTACAGGCGGTCCGCGATTTGCAATATCCGGTGACCGATAAAGAGGAGAACGGGCTGCGAGTGAAAGTGTATTTGCTGAAGCCGCGCAAGAAATGGGAAAAATACCCAGAGCAAGCGCCGACAGAGGTCGGGAAGGCGGTGCTTTATTTGCATCAAAAGGCGGTTGATTCGGTGCCGTTGTTGTATGAACCGGGAAAGGAAGGAAGCGGCCGAGGGCTTTTATGGCAAGCATTTCGCTTTTTAGGTGTGAGAAGCGATGGTTAATCTCATTTGGGTGATGATGGCAGTCATCGGCATTGTCTTTGCGGCAGTCAACGGAACGATGGATGAAGTGAACAAAGCAGTGTTTGAAAGCGCCAAAGAGGCGGTGACGATCAGCATCGGCATGATCAGCATTTTAGTGTTTTGGCTCGGATTGATGGCGATCGCTGAACGCGCCGGCTTGCTTGACAAAGCGGCGCGTCTGTTTATGCCGCTTGTGCGCCGCCTGTTTCCGGAGGTGCCGCTCGGTCATCCCGCGCTCGGCTATATCGTCTCGAATATGGTCGCCAACATGTTCGGCCTTGGCAATGCGGCGACGCCGATGGGCATCAAGGCGATGGAACAGCTAAAAAAGCTCAATGGCGGCCGTGACGAGGCGAGCCGATCGATGGTGACATTTTTGGCCATTAACACATCAAGCATTACGCTCATTCCAGCGACCGTCATCTCGATCCGCATGACGTACGGTTCAGCGGCGCCGGGCGAGATCATTGGGACGACGATCGTTGCCTCAACGATTTCGACGATTGGGGCGGTACTAATTGACCGGTACTATTATTGGAAACGGATGCGGAAAGGCAGGAAGCCATAATGGCCATCGTCCAACTTCTTTCCGTTTGGTTGATCCCTGCGCTCATTGCTTTTATTTTGCTTTACGGTACAGCAAAGAAAGTGCCGACGTACGAAGCGTTTGTGGAAGGCGGCAAGGAAGGGATCGAGATCGCGTTTTCGCTCATCCCTTATTTGGTCGGCATGTTGGTGTCGGTCGCCATTTTCCGCGCCTCAGGGGCTCTTGATGCCATGATGGAAGTGATCAAGCCGCTGGCTGATGCCATTGGACTGCCGGCTGAGATCGTTCCGCTGGCGGCTCTTCGCACGATTTCCGGCACGGCGGCGCTCGGCATGACGACCGATTTGATTGCCACGTATGGCCCGGATTCGTTCATCGGCCGCCTTGCCTCTACGATCCAAGGCAGTACGGAGACGACGCTTTACGTGCTCACCGTCTATTTTGGCGCCGTTGGCGTCAAAAAAATGGGTGATGCGTTAAAAGTCGGCATTTTGGCCGACATTCTCAGCTTTATTGTTTCTGTTTTCATCGTTTTGTTTGTATTCGGGCGCTAGCGGCGCTTCCGTTTTGTTTTCCCGCCCAATGGGCGGTTTTTTTTGTGGCGGGCCAAAGAGAAGGGGGAATCATTTCCCTTCGTATGCCTGTGGTGTTGAAGCGGGGGTTTCTTGGCTGAAAATGATCAAAATAGAGAAACGCCCCGCTTGTATCTGTCCGACGGAAAGGGTAAGATGATGAAAGAGGTGAGAGAGAATGGAACGGTTGCAAAAAGTGATTGCCCGCGCCGGCATCGCGTCACGGCGCAAGGCGGAAGAACTCATTTTGCAAGGCCGGGTGAAAGTGAACGGCCGCGTCGTCACCGAGCTCGGCGTCAAAGTCGGGCCGCGCGATGATGTCGAAGTCGACGGCATTCCGGTCGAGCGTGAGGAGCCGGTCTACTATTTGTTGTACAAGCCGCGCGGAGTGATCTCGAGCGTAAAAGACGACAAGGGCCGCAAAGTGGTGACTGATTTTTTCAAAGATCTGGACAAACGTATTTATCCGATCGGACGGCTTGATTACGATACGTCCGGCTTGCTTTTGTTGACGAATGACGGCGACTTTGCCAATTTGCTCATGCATCCGCGCTATGAGATCGAGAAAGTATACGTCGCCAAGGTGAAAGGCATCCCGACGCGCGAGCAGCTGAAGCAGCTCGAGCAAGGAGTGATGCTCGAAGACGGCATGACGGCGCCGGCGAAAGTGAAACTGCTCTCGGTCGACCGAACAAAGCGGACGGCGATTGTCGAAATCCGCATTCATGAGGGGCGGAACCGGCAAGTGCGCCGCATGTTTGAGGCGATCGGCTGTGAAGTGTTGAAACTGAAACGGGAACGGTATGCGTTCCTCGATTTGAAAGGGCTGCGCCCTGGCGAATACCGCGAGCTGACGCCGCATGAGGTAAAACTTTTGCGCGCGCTTGCCCAGTCCGGAGGAAGAAAATGACGAAGATTGTCACATAACGTTCATAATCCTTGAGCATCAACGAGCGAGGGACTTTGTTATAATGGAAAATGGGAGATTGTGAACCGCTTGCCTCCCCTGCGGCGTTGGCTGTAGGGGAGGAGAAACGTAAAGGGGTTTGAGCGATGAAAAAACAACAGCGTTTCGTGATGAGAACGGCGATTTTGCTCGTGTTGCTCGCGGCGGTCGGCTATACGATTTACACCAACTTTTTCACTGAAAAAACGGCGGTCGCCGTTGGTTCGACGGCGCCTGATTTTGTGCTGACCGATTTGAAAGGACATGAACATCGTCTCTCCGACTATCGCGGCAAGGGCGTTTTTTTGAACTTTTGGGGAACGTGGTGCAAGCCGTGCGAGCGGGAAATGCCGTACATGAACGAGCTGTATCCGATCTATAAAAAACAAGGGGTCGAAATTTTGGCCGTCAATGTTGGTGAGCCGAAGCTGAACGTTCGAAAATTTGCCGAGCGGTTCGGCTTGACGTTTCCGATCGTCATCGATCGTCAAGATCAAGTGTTAAATGCCTATAATGTCGGGCCGTTGCCGACGACGTTTTTGATCGACAAAAACGGTGAAGTCAAGCAAATCATTGAGGGAACGATGACGAAAGAAGACATTGAGCGGCATCTAGAAAGCATCAAACCATAAGGAGTTTTGCGCCATGGAACAAGTCAAATGCGAATGCGGCCACGTCAATCCGCACGGTACAGCGTTTTGCGAGTCGTGCGGCAAACCTATGGCGGACGCGGGAGAGAAACCGCTTTTGGACATGCGCTACGAAGGGAGCGCGCGCCGGTCACAGACGTATAAAAAAACGATCATCGACCAAATTTGGGCGTTTTTCTCGTCGGTCAAAGTCGGCGTCGCACTCATTGTCATGACGCTCATCGCTTCGGCGATCGGCACGATTTTTCCTCAGCAAATGTACATTCCACCGAACGTCGATCCGGCGGAGTACTACAAGCAGCAGTACGGCTGGGCAGGGAAGCTGTATTATGAGCTTGGCTTTAACAATTTGTACGGCTCATGGTGGTACATTTTGCTCATCGCCTTAATCGGCGTTTCGCTCGTCATTTGCAGTTTGGACCGTGTTGTGCCGCTGTACCGAGCTTTGAAACGGCAAGGGGTGAAACGCCATCCCCGCTTTTTGGAGCGGCAGCGGCTGTTTGGCGTTTCACGCGTGGCGGATTTGGACAAGACGGTTTCTGCGCTGAAAGAGCGGCTTGCCGCGCGGCGCTACCATGTGCGCGAGGAGGATGGCCACCTGCTCGCCGAAAAGGGGCGGTTTTCCCGCTGGGGGCCATATGTCAATCATATCGGCCTCATCATTTTCTTAATTGGAGCGATGCTCCGTTCGGTTCCCGGCATGTACATTGATCGAGTGATGTGGATTCCGGAAGGAGAGATGAAAGAAATTCCTGGGACGAACGGACGCTATTTTTTAAAAAGCGAAAAGTTTATTTTTGAAACGTATAAAAAAGGCGAGGACAATGGGGTGTTCAACGCGGCCATCGACCGCGTCGGCAACGGAATGATCGCGAAAAACTATCAAACGAACGTCGTGTTGTATAAACGCGTCGGCCCTGTGATCCCCGGCGCGAAGCCGAAGCTGAAAAAAGTGAAAGAGTATGCGATTCGCGTCAACGAGCCGCTGAAGTTCAACCATTATGCGCTTTATCAAGTTGATTTCCGCTTGAATGAGCCGAAAGCGATGTCGTTTGCGCTCGCAGACAAAAGGACAGGGAAAACGTTTGGCACGGTGACGGTCGATTTGTACGACCCGAAAGAAACGTACGATCTTGGAAACGGATATCGCGTTGAGCTATTAAGCTATTTTCCTGACTTTGAATTTGATGAAGATGGCAATCCGTCGACGAAATCGCGCGTGCCAAACAACCCGGCGTTCGTGTTCAAAATGTATGCTCCGGATCGTCCAAAGGGGGAAACGAGCTTTGTCGCTATCCAGCAGACGATCGAGCCGTTTGGCAACAACAAGTACAAAATGGCGTTTGTGGGGCTTGAGACGCGCAACGTTTCCGGCTTGACCGTCCGCCGCGACTTGACGCTTTGGATTTTAGGGTTGGGCGGTGCGATTTTCATGATCGGGCTCATTCAAGGAATGTATTGGAACCACCGCCGCATTTGGGTGCAGCGGGTGAATGGCGAATTATGGATCGCGGCGCATACGAACAAAAACTGGTTCGGCTTGAAAAACGAGCTGCGCCGATTGCTTGACGGCATCGGCGTCGCAATGCCGGTCGATCGGCTCGAGGAAGGAAAAAAAGCCGGACAAGGGGGACAAGTCCATGGACATGGCACAGCTTAGCAGCACATTGCTATATATCGCGTTCGTTCTATATTTGATCGGCACGTTCTTTTTCGGCGGCGCCATTCGCGATAAGCGCACACAGACGGCAGGGAAAGACCGCTGGTCGCAGCTTGGCATCGCGGTGACGATCATTGGTTTTCTTGCACAGCTTGGCTATTTCATCACGCGCTGGATCGCCGCTGGGCATGCGCCAGTGAGCAACTTGTTCGAGTTTACGACCTTTTTTGGCATGATGCTGGTCGCTGCCTTCATTATTATTTATTTCATTTACCGGCTGAGCGTGCTCGGGTTGTTTGCCCTTCCCGTTGCTTTGCTCATCATCGCCTATGCGAGCATGTTTCCGCGCGAAATTTCGCCGCTCATTCCCGCCTTGCAAAGCGATTGGCTGCACATCCATGTGACGACGGCGGCGGCCGGCGAAGCGATTTTGGCGATCAGTTTTGTCGCCGGACTCATTTATTTGATTCGCGTCGTCGATCAATCGAAGCCATCGAAGCGGACGTTTTGGCTCGAAGTGGTCATGTTTTGCTTAATTACCACGCTCGGCTTTGTCATCGTTTCGACCGCGTTTGGTCTTTCCGGCTATGAGGCGAAGTTTACATGGATTGATAAAAACAAACAGCCGGATGAGATGATCTACGAGATGCCGGCGCTTGTCGGACCGCATAAAGGAAAGCTGGCAAAAGAAAGCGCTGACCGCATGAAGCCGTTCGTTGAAATGCCAGCCATCATCAACGCAAAAAAGCTCAATACGGTCATTTGGTCGCTTATGGCCGGAGCTGTGCTGTACATGGGGCTTCGCCTTCTTTTGCGCAAGCGAATCGCCGCGGCGCTCAAGCCGCTGGTGAAAAACGTCAACTTGGATTTGACTGATGAGATCAGCTATCGGGCGGTGGCGATTGGCTTTCCAGTGTTTACGCTCGGGGCTCTCATCTTTGCCATGATTTGGGCGCAAATCGCTTGGACCCGCTTTTGGGGCTGGGATCCGAAAGAAGTATGGGCGCTGATCACTTGGCTGTTTTACGCCGCCTTTTTGCATCTTCGTTTGTCAAAAGGTTGGCACGGTGAAAAGTCGGCATGGCTCGCCGTCATCGGCTTTGCGATTATTATGTTTAACTTGGTGGCGGTCAACCTCGTCATCGCGGGGCTGCACTCGTACGCCGGAACATAATGGAACAACAACCGGATGCTCTGTTGGCGAGCATCCGGTTTTTCGGTAAACTAGAAAATAGGGATGTTTCCATTGATGATGGGAGGGTGCAAAGCATTGGAAAAACAAGAAAAAACCATCCGTATTTTAGTGGTTGACGATGAAGAGCGCATCCGACGGCTCTTGAAAATGTATTTGGAGCGGGAAAACTATGTGATCGATGAGGCTGGCGACGGCAATGAAGCGCTGGAGAAGGCGTTGACGAATGATTATGACGTCATTTTGCTCGATCTGATGCTGCCGGGCAAAGATGGAATTGAAGTGTGCAAAGAAATCCGCGAGCAAAAAACGACGCCGATCATCATGTTGACGGCAAAAGGCGAAGAATCCAACCGCGTGCAAGGGTTTGAAGTCGGCACGGATGATTACATTGTCAAGCCGTTCAGTCCACGCGAAGTTGTGTTGCGGGTAAAAGCGTTGTTGCGCCGCGCGGCGAACGCCGCCTACGCGCCGGTGGAGACGACGGCGAAAGACGTGCTCGTGTTCCCGCACTTGACGATTGACAACGATGCCCACCGGGTGACGGTCGACGGAAAAGAGGTCAGCTTAACGCCGAAAGAATACGAACTGCTTCTCTTTTTGGCCCGTTCGCCCGATAAAGTGTTTGATCGGGAGCAGCTGCTCAAAGAAGTCTGGCATTACGAGTTTTTCGGCGACTTGCGCACGGTCGACACCCATATTAAACGACTGCGCGAAAAGTTGAATAAAGCGTCGCCCCAGGCGGGGAAAATGATCGTCACCGTCTGGGGCGTCGGCTACAAGTTTGAGGCAGTGAACGACTGATGTGGCTGTTTCGCAGTGTTGTCGGCAAGCTATGGTTTACGATTTTGCTGCTCGTTTCGTGCGTGCTGTTTATTTTAAGCATTTTGCTCATTAAATTTTTGGAAGATTATTATGTGCAGGAAGCGGAAAACGACCTGACCCGTCTGGCGACAAAAGTGGCCGAGGTGATGCACGATTACCGCGACGAAGAGCTCGCCCGCTCGATCGCCTGGACGCTTGTGGACAATCGAACGAAAGCGGTCATCGTCGCCGATGAGTCGCACTATTGGTATTCGCCTGGCGACGCTGGTTTGAACAATATGCCGCTGTCGTCCATCCGCCAAGATCGGGACTTGCGGCGTGTGCTGACAGACGGGAAAACGGTGAAAAAGCGTTTGTATATGCCAAAGTGGCAGCCAAAAGAAAAGCTGCCCCGTGATATGATTATTGTCGGCGTGCCGATGTCAATGCCGGATGGCAGCCGCGGCGCTGTGTTTATCTATCAATCGCTCGAGGCGATCGCCGACGCGACGGAGCGGACGAAAGAGTTAATTTTTCTCGCTGCGTTTATCGCCATTGTCATGACGACGTTTTTTGCCTTTTTCTTATCGACGCGCATCACCGCTCCGCTCCGGAAAATGCGGCAAGCCGCGTTCGAAATGGCGCGCGGCCACTTCGATATGAAAGTGCCGATTTTAACGAATGACGAAATCGGTGGGCTGGCGATGGCGTTCAACCAAATGGGGCGGCGGCTGCAGTTTAACATCAACGCCTTAAACCAGGAAAAAGAACAGCTCGCCAGCATTTTAAGCAGCATGGCCGATGGCGTCATTACGTTTAACCGCGATGGGGAAATGTTGATTACGAATCCGCCGGCCGAGCGGTTTTTGCAGGCGTGGTATTTCGAGCAAGGAAACGGCGCGGAAGCGATGGCGCCGCTGCCGCCGCAAGTGAAAGAGCTGTTTGCCCGCGTCGTTCGCGAGGAGAAGGAGCAATCGACTGAAGTGACGCTGCAAGGGCGGACGTGGGTGATTTTAATGACGCCGCTGTACGGCAAAACGATGGTGCGCGGCGCGGTCGCCGTTTTGCGTGACATGACCGAAGAGCGGCGGCTTGACAAACTGCGCAAAGACTTTATCGCCAACGTTTCGCACGAATTGCGCACGCCGATTGCTATGCTCCAAGGCTACAGCGAGGCGATCATCGACGATATCGCGGCGAGCGAAGAAGAGAAGAAAGAGATGGCGAAAGTCATTTATGACGAGTCGCTGCGCATGGGCCGCCTTGTTAACGATTTGCTTGACTTGGCGCGCATGGAAGCTGGTCATATTGAGCTAGAGTACGAACAAGTCAAGCTTGTTCCTTACATCGAGCGGGTAATCCGCAAGTTTTACGGGCTGGCGAAAGAAAAGCAGATTGAGCTGACAGCCGAGTTTCGTGATCGGGACATCGAAATCTCTCTCGATCCGGATCGGATCGAACAGGTGCTGACGAACTTAATCGACAACGCGATCCGCCACACGGAATCAGGCGGCACCGTTCGCCTCATCGTCGAACCGAGCGGCGATGGCGTGACGATTCACGTTCAAGACTCCGGTTCCGGCATTCCGGAGGAAGATTTGCCGTTTGTGTTTGAGCGGTTTTACAAAGCGGACAAAGCGCGGACGCGCGGACGCGCGGGCACCGGACTCGGTTTGGCCATCGCCAAAAATATTGTCGAGGCGCATAAGGGGCTCATTACCGTCCATAGCAAGCTGAACGAAGGAACGACATTTTCCTTTTATTTGCCGGCTCACGGACCGAAACGGACGTAGGGCCGTTGGAAAGAAAGGGAAGCCACGGCTTCCCTCTTTCTTTCATGCTGAAGCGAACTGGTTGAAGGATTTGTGTTAGTGGTATAGACAACTAGAATATATAATGTTATAATGAGAGACAGAAAGTGGGGAATCGCGATGAAGCGGTGGATATTGAAAAATGCCGCGGTGTATGCAGAAACAGGAACCATTGAACAAGGGTATGTGCTGATCGAAGGGGAAAAAGTGGCCGCGATCGGGCCGATGTCGTCATGCCCAACTGATGCAGGGGCGGAAGTGATCGAGCTTTCCTCGCGGTTTTCCATCGTGCCGGGATTCATCGACGTCCATATTCATGGGGCGGCTGGGGCGGATGTCATGGATGCGACCCCGGAGGCGCTTCACGCGATGGCCAAGGCGCTGCCGGCGGAAGGGACGACGAGTTTTTTGGCGACGACGATGACGGCGCCAAGCGAACAAATCGAAGCCGCGCTTCGCAACGTCGCTCGCTATATGGCGGAGGAGAACCGGCCGGGAGCCGCCGAAGTGCTCGGTGTTCATCTGGAAGGGCCGTTTTTGTCGCCGAAGCGCACCGGGGCGCAACACCCGCGCCACCTCGTCGACCCCGACGTTTCGCTGTTTCAGCGCTGGCAAGAGGCGGCCAGCGGCCACATTCGCCTTGTCACCCTTGCCCCGGAGCGGGAGGGGGGGCTTGAGTTGGCCGCTTATTTAAAGAAAACGGGGGTCATCGCTTCGATTGGCCATTCCGATGCCGTTTACGACGAAGTAAAAGCGGCGATTCAAGCAGGAGTGACGCACGCCACCCATTTGTTTAACGGGATGCGCGGCATCCATCACCGTGAACCGGGTGTTGCCGGTGCTGTGCTGATGTTTGAAGAAGTGATGTGCGAACTGATCGCGGATGGGCTGCATGTTGCGCCGCCGATGGTCCGCTTTGCTTATCGGAATAAAGGAAGCGATGGACTCATCTTAATCACCGATGCCATGCGGGCAAAATGTCTAGGTGATGGGCGGTATGAACTTGGCGGCCAAGAGGTGACCGTCCGCGGTCAAGAGGCGCGGCTTGCCGACGGTACGCTGGCGGGAAGTGTACTCAAGCTTGCCGAGGCCATCCGCCGTGTGCTCGATTACACCGGCTGCACGATTGAAGAGGTGATCCGCATGGCGAGCTGGAATCCGGCAAAACAGCTTGGCATCCTTGATCGAAAGGGCAGCTTGCGATCCGGCAAAGACGCCGATGTCGTCGTGTTGAATGAACGATATGAGGTCATGATGACGTTTTGCCGCGGCGCTCTTGCTTATCGCAAGCGGGATGAAAGGGGGGAGAGCGATGGCGTTGAAGCTTTTGGAAACCGCTGACTATACCGAGATGAGCCGCCAGGCAGCGGACATCATCATCAAACAAGTCAAGGAAAAGCCGAATGCCGTTCTCGGCTTGGCGACCGGCTCGACCGTGCTCGGTGTGTACCGCGAATTGGCCGCCGATCATCGGCAACATGGGACATCCTATCGGCTCGTGCGCACGGTCAATTTGGATGAGTATGTCGGGCTCGGTCCGGATCATCCGAACAGCTATCGCTATTATATGAATCAGCATTTGTTTGCCCAATTGGACATCCCGCTTCATCAGACACATGTGCCGGATGGCTTGGCTGCTGATCTTGACGAAGAATGCCGCCGCTACGAGCGGCTCATCGATGAATTGGGCGGCATCGATTTGCAGCTCTTGGGCATCGGCCGCAACGGCCATATCGGCTTTAACGAGCCAGGAACGCCGTTTTCATCGCCGACTCATGTCGTCAAGCTTGCCTTGTTGACGCGCGAAGCGAACGCCCGCTTTTTCCCGTCGTTGGATGATGTGCCGCGCTATGCCATAACGATGGGAATTGCGACCATTTTGCGGAGCCGCCGCATCGTGCTGTTGGCGTCAGGGGAGGAAAAAGCGGAGGCCATTGCCCGGCTTCTCGAAGGCGTTGTCACACCGGATTTGCCGGCTTCGGCGCTTCACCTTCATCCGGACGTGATGATCATTGCCGACCGAGAGGCGCTCTCGCTCATCCCAAAGGAAAAGCGGAAAGGGGATGCGCCATGATCGATAAACAGTCGCCGATTCCGATTTACTATCAGCTCGAGCAATATATAAAAGAAAAAATCGAAAAAGGGGAGTGGCGGCCGGGCGAGATGATTCCGTCGGAGCGGGAGTGGGCAGAAACGTATGACATCAGCCGGATGACCGTTCGGCAGGCGGTCAACAATTTAGTGAACGATGGCTATCTCGTCCGCCGGCGCGGGAAAGGAACGTTTGTCGCCGCCAAAAAAATCGAGCAGCCGCTGAAAGGGCTGACGAGCTTTTCCGAAGATATGCGGGCGCGCGGCATGGAGCCCGGCACGATCGTCCTTCGCTTTGAGACGGTTCCGGCTTCCGAGAAGCTTGCTGAAGGACTTGGCGTCACAGAAGGCGATGACCTTTATGAAGTCCGCCGCCTCCGGTTGGCCGATGGCTTGCCGATGGCGCTGGAGACGCTCTACATTCCCGTCCATCTTGTTCCCGGATTGACGCGTGATGTTGTAAGCGGTTCCGTCTATGAATTTATCGAAAAGGAAACAGGATTGATCATCGGTTCTGCTGTTCAAACACTGGAAGCGTCCGTCGCCCGCAAGCTGGAGGCCGAGCATTTGCAAGTGAAAGAAGGGGCGCCGGTGCTGCTGCTTGAGCGCCGCACCTGCCTCGCCGACGGCCGGCCGCTCGAAGTCGTCAAATCGGTGTACCGCGGTGATCGGTACAAATTCATCGTTGAAATGGAACGGCGAAAATAAAAAGGGAGGAATGGATGGTTATGTTAGGATTTTTGCAGCGTCTCGGAAAAGCGTTAATGCTGCCGATTGCCGTTTTGCCGGCGGCTGGATTGTTGCTTCGGCTTGGTCAACCGGACTTATTAGATATTCCATTTATCGCTGCTGCAGGTGATGCGGTGTTTTCCAACTTGGCGTTGATTTTCGCCATCGGCGTGGCGATCGGTTTTGCCAAAGACGGCAACGGCGCCGCCGCTCTGGCCGGCGCGATCGGCTACTTTGTGCTAACGAAGGGCGCTGCCGCGATTGATAAAGACATCAATATGTCTGTATTAGGTGGCATCATCTCCGGGGTGATCGCCGGACTTTTATACAACCGCTATCATGATATCAAGCTGCCCGACTGGCTCGGCTTTTTCGGCGGCCGGCGGTTTGTGCCGATCGTGACATCGCTTGTGATGCTCGTGCTTGCTCTTGTTTTCGGCTACATTTGGCCGCCGATTCAAGACGGCATCAACGCGGTTGGCCATTGGATCGTTGGCGCTGGGGCTGTTGGCGTCGGCATTTTCGGGTTCTTAAACCGGCTGCTGATTCCTGTCGGATTGCACCATGTGTTAAACAGTTTTGTCTGGTTTGTCTTTGGCGAATATAACGGCAAAACCGGCGATTTAAGCCGCTTTTTCGCCGGTGACCCGGATGCGGGCATTTTTATGGCCGGCTTCTTCCCGGTGATGATGTTCGGTCTCCCGGCGGCAGCGCTGGCGATGATCGCCGCGGCGAAAAAAGAGCGGCGCAAAGCGGTCGCGGGCGCGCTCCTTGGCGTGGCGTTGACGTCATTTTTAACCGGGATTACGGAACCGATCGAATTTTTGTTTATGTTTTTATCGCCGCTCTTGTACGTCGTTCATGCCGTGTTGACCGGCTTGTCGCTCGCAGTGGCGACGGCGCTTGACATCCACCACGGGTTTACGTTTTCGGCTGGGGCGATTGACTTTTTCTTAAACTACGGCATTGCGCAAAAACCGTATTTATTGATTGTCCAAGGACTCATCTATGCCGTGATCTATTTCGTTGTTTTCTATTTCTTGATTACGAAGCTTGATTTAAAAACGCCGGGGCGTGAAGACGACGTAGAAGGCGAGTTTACCGACAGCGGAGCGGCGCAGTCGGGGGTCAAATACGAGGACCTTGCTGCAAACTATATCGAAGCGTTGGGAGGAAAGGATAATCTCGCACAAATTGACAATTGTGTCACACGCTTGCGCCTAAAAGTGAAAGACATGTCAAAAGTCAACGAAGCAGAATTGAAACGTTTGGGAGCGAAAGGTGTGCTTCGCCTCAACCAAACGGACTTGCAAGTGATTGTTGGCACGGATGTCGAATTTTTAGCCAATGCGATGAGAAAACAGTAAAAAGCGAAATGGTTGGGCCGTTCAATGGTTGGCAAACATGAAACTTTTTTTTGCCCTCCACGTATGACTATAGAGGATGCGGTGCTCTGCCAAAACAACCTGCGTTGCTGCTCGTTGCGGAGCGGCGCGAGCCAATGAAAAATGGAAGGGGTCGGGGCGAGAAATGAGCATGTTTGGAAAAGTCGCGGCCGATGTGCTTGGATTGAGCGACATCGGTTCGGTCATTCAGCCGAAAGACTACGACAAAGTCGACGCCGATGATTACGTGATGCACGAGGATGGAGAAAAAATTTATTTCCTTATTAAATCGAAATCCGATGAGTATTGCTTCACCAACCGCGCGCTCATTCATCTGGACGGCACGAGTGCAACAAGCAAAAAACGGACGCTGCGCCGCTACGATTACTATAAGCATCCGATTTCCGACGTGTCGCTCGAGACGGCCGGAACGGTCGATTTGGACGCGGAAATCAAATTCAAAATCGGGTCGCACGCCTACTCGATTGATGTGCATAAAAAACATATCGAGGAACTGAAAGATTTGTATAAATCGCTGCTTGCGATCGCCGACATTTGCCGCGAAAATGAAATGAAGCTCGACTATGCCGAGCGGAGCCTCGAGCTGGCGACCAAGGTGTTTGCCAACATGCGCAGCGACGGCGCCAATGTGTCGGCTGATTTTCAGGCCGTGAATGAATACGCGTTTCGATGGCTGACGGAAGCGAAAAAGAACTATACGATGAAAGATTTCGGCTTTGTGTTTGAAAAATACATCGAGCAGTGAGGAGATGAAGCTTGCATTCGGGAAAGACGCCGGGCCAGAGGGGGGCGTCTTTCCTGTTTTTCAAAGGAGCGCATCGTTGCCAAACGGTGAAGGGTGCGAGAGTGGAGATAGGCAACGTGGCGGCGTTTTGTGACTTCATGCGGACACGAACGCTGAGCCGCCGCAAGGAGCGGCGCTTGCTTGTTGTCGCCCGGTCGCAAATTGATGGTTGTCAAATGATCGATGTTGCTTTAATATAAAAATGTCCATATCCGAATTATTTAGTCGATTCGCAGCAAGGTGCCGAAAAGGCTTAATAGGGAATCCGGTGGGAATCCGGAGCTGTCCCCGCAACTGTCAATGCGGACGAAATGAAATCGCCACTGTACGGACGGATGGCTTGCGCTGTTTTCCGTACGGGAAGGCTTCAGAGTAGGATGAAGCATGAGCCAGTAGACCTGCCTTGCTTGCCGCAGTTTCCGAATCTTCGGGGGGTGAGACGCGGAAACAGTCGCACAGGGCATTGTTGTGCCCATTGGCGGTCTGTTTCACGCTCATTCCCCGACCGGACGGAATGGGCGTTTTTTATTGTACATACATCACTGAAGGGGGAATGACGGATGAAGCGTTGGGCATGGCCGGCGGTGGTGGCGGTGTTCTTCTTTTTGGCTGCCGTGCTGGTCGGTTGCAGCAGCGGGGCGAACCATAACGCCGAGCCGGTGAAACAAAAGGAGCCGAAAACGGAACAAGCAGCGTTTCCGGTGACGGTGAAAGACGGGCTTGGGGAAGATGTCACCATCAAAGCGGAACCGAAAAAGATCGTCTCGCTCATCCCAAGCAATACGGAAATCGCCTATGCGTTGGGGTTGGGCGATAAGATCGTCGGCGTCAGCGATTTTGACAATTACCCTGAAGACGTCAAAACGAAAACGAAAATCGGCGGGATGGAATTTAATGTCGAGAAAATCATTTCCCTCAAACCGGATCTTGTCTTGGCTCATGCGTCAAGCGCCCATAACTCGCGCGATGGCCTGCAGCAATTGAAAGACGCCGGCATCACCGTGCTTGTCGTCAATGATGCGAAGTCGTTTGCTGATGTATATGCGTCGATTGAACTGATCGGCAAAGCGACGGGGACAGCGGACAAAGCGGAACAAATCATTCACGGCATGAAGGAGAAATTGACGCAAATCAAGGAAAAAGCAAAACAAATTCCAGCCGATAAGCAAGCGAACGTTTGGATTGAAGTGTCGCCGCCGCCGCAGCTGTATACGGCCGGCAAAGGGACGTTCATGGATGAGATGCTTCAAGTGATTTCAGCGAAAAACGTCGCCGGCGGCTTGGAAGGTTGGCCGATGGTGACGGAAGAAAAAGCGGTGGCCTATAAGCCGGATGTCATCATCACGACATACGGCGGGGCGAAGCAAGTGCTTGCGCGTCCCGCTTGGAAAGACGTGCCGGCGGTGAAAAACAAGCGGGTGTATGACGTCAACACCGACTTAGTGAGCCGCCCGGGCCCGCGCCTTGTTGAAGGGGTCGAGGAACTTGCCAAAGCCGTTTATCCGGATGTGTTCAAGTAAAACGCTGATGTACGCTTTGGCCGTTACAACGGCCGTCCTTTCGCTGCTCATAGGGATATCGACAGGATCGCTGTCGATTCCCTTTTCTTCTATTATTGGCATTCTCGCCGCCGAATGGTTCGGGGTGCCGCTTCCGTCTGACATTCCGGCCGATTGGGTGTCCATTGTCACGGCCATTCGCCTGCCGCGCGTCGTGCTCGCTTTTTTGGTTGGCGCTTCGTTGGCGCTTGCCGGGGCGGCGTTTCAGGGACTTTTGAAAAACGCGCTCGCCGACCCGTACACGCTCGGCGTTTCATCCGGCGCCTCGGTCGGGGCGGTGCTTGTCATCTTTCTCGGATGGCAATGGCCGCTCTTTGGCACGTTTACATTGCCAGTTGTCAGCATTTTATTTGGCATGGCGACGCTTGCCGCTGTCTTGGCGTTCACCCGCGCCGTCGAGCGGCGTATGTCGGTGGAGACGATCATTTTAGCCGGCATTATTTTCGGCGCGTTTTTCAGCGCCTTTATTTCGCTCATGATCGCCTTGACCGGAGAAGAATTGCGGCAAATCATCTCCTGGCTGATGGGGAGCGTGGCGATGCGCGGCTGGAAATACAGTGGATTGCTGTTTCCGTTTTTCCTCATCGGCGCCGTGGTGTTGATCGCCAACGGCCGCGAGTTGAACGCCTTTGCTTTTGGCGAAGCGGCGGCGCTTCATGTCGGTGTTGACGTTGCGCGCCGGAAAATCATCATTTTGACAGCGGCCGCGCTGCTCACCGGCGCGGCGGTGTCGGTGTCGGGAACGATCGGCTTTGTCGGGCTTGTCGTTCCGCATATGGTTCGGCTTGTTTGCGGGCCGAACTATCGGGTGCTCTTGCCGCTGTCACTCTTGTACGGCGGGGCGTTTCTTGTGCTTGCCGATGTGGCGGCGCGGACGATCATTGAGCCGCGCGAACTGCCGATCGGCGTCATTACGTCGCTCATTGGCGCTCCGCTGTTTGCAGTGTTATTTTTCCGAAAAACAAGGCGAAAGTTGGGATGATGATGCTCGAGGTGCGCGCCGTATCCCATCGATATGGGCAAAATCAAGTGCTGGATCATGTGACGTTTTCTGTGGAAAAGGGCGAAATATTCGGCATTTTAGGGCCAAACGGCAGTGGGAAGACGACATTGCTCAAGCTTATCAGCAAAGAGCTGCCGTTGACGAGCGGGGAGATTGTCATCGATGGCCGGCCGCTTTCGGCGCTGTCTGCGAAGCAATGGGCGCGGGTGGCTGCCGTCCTGCCGCAGACGGCGGAGGCGGCGCACGGCTATACGGTGAAAGAAACGGTGGCGCTCGGCCGCTACTCCCATCAGCGCGGCTTGTTTCCGGCGTGGACGAAAGAGGATGAAGCGGCGGTTCAAGAAGCGCTTGCCGCCGTCGGCTTGACCGATAAAATCGATGAGCCGCTTGAACGATTGAGCGGCGGGGAGCGGCAGCGCGCCTACTTAGCGCGTGCGCTCGCCCAAGAGCCACAGCTGCTCTTGCTGGATGAACCGACGAATCATATGGATGTGAGCGGGCAAGTCCGGCTTTTGGACCGGCTCACGGAGGCTGCGCGCGCCCGCGGTCTGACGGTCGTCGCCGTCTTTCATGATATGAACGTCGCTAGCTTATATTGCGACCGGGTGCTTGTGTTAAAAGAAGGAAAAACAGCGGCGCGTGGAACGCCGACAGATGTAATGCCGCCGACGCTGCTTTACGAAGTGTTTGCCGCGCCGATTGTGCGTTTGGCTCATCCGGCGGTGGCAAAGCCGACGTTTTCATTTGTACCGAAAGGGAAACAAGGAGAATCGCCGGCCGGGGGGTTGCGTTTGTCCTTTCTTGATGACGCCGCTGTTCTTGCCTCCTGCCAGCCGCTTCGCGTTTTGTCTTCCGCATTGATCGGTGCCGGGTTTCAATGGGCGACCCATTTTGTCAACCGTCAAGTCGGGTTGGATTACGATTGCGGCGATGCCGAAGGAGACATGCGCCGCTATTTGGAGCAGCACGGGTTTTCACCGGAACGGACGATCGGCATGATGACGGCGGTTGACGTTCGTGACGCTGTGTGGCTTCAAGAGGGAGAGGAAGCGTTTTCGGTTGCGGTCATGGCGACGGCGGGCGTCGGCAATGCGGTTGATGCCGCTCGGGCGTGGCAGCATCAGCCGCTTGCGGAAAGGCCGGGGACGATCAATATGGTGATTGTCATTGATGGGACGCTTACCGACGCCGCGTTCGTGCAAGCGGTCATGACCGCGACGGAAGCGAAGGCGAAAGCGCTCGCCGATCGTTCCGTTTGCGACTCAGAGACAGGGACGCTTGCCACCGGCACGTCGACCGATTCGCTCGCTGTGGCGGCGACGCAAACAGGGCGGACGTTTGCCTATGCTGGAACGGCGACGGAACTCGGGCGCGCGATCGGACGGCTCGTGTATGAAGCCGTAGCGGAGGCGCTTGATCGCTACAAGCGGCGGAGGGAGCAGCGATGATGCACTTGCTGGCCATGACGTTGGCTTTGCTGGTGGATGCGCTGCTTGGCGACCCGCCTTGGCTTCCGCATCCGGTGCGGGGCATGGGAACGTTGATTGCTTGGTTGGATCGGCATTGGAATCGGGGAACAAGGAGGCGGGTGAAAGGCGCGGGGGCCGTAGCAGCGGTTCTGGCTGTCGTTTACGGGTTGTCGGCGTTGGTCGTTTATACGGGCTACGCGCTGTCCGTATACGTAGGGGTGGCGGTCGAGGCGGCGCTCATTTTCACTGCCATTGCGGCAAAAAGCCTCGCTGAAGCGGCTGAAGATGTGCGCCGGCCGCTTGAAGCGGGCGATCTTCCTGAGGCGAGGCGGGCGCTGTCGATGATCGTTGGCCGCGACACTGAGCGGCTCAATGAGGCCGGCATCACCCGCGCCTGCGTCGAAACGGTGGCGGAAAATACGAGCGACGGCATCACCGCCCCGCTTTTTTACGCAGCCATCGGTGGCGCGCCGCTCGCCATGCTGTACAGGGCGGTGAACACGTGCGACTCGATGATCGGCTATAAAAATGAGAAGTATCGCGAATTTGGCTGGGCGGCCGCCCGGCTCGACGATGTGCTCAACTATATTCCAGCGCGGCTGACAGCGCTCGTGATGGTATTGGTCTTTGGCGGCCGCCGGCTTCGTTTGGCGTTGTCGATCTTGTTTCGTGATGCCCGCCGCCACCCAAGCCCGAACAGCGGTTGGCTCGAGGCGGCGATGGCCGGGCTGCTTGGGGTGCAGCTGGGTGGAACGAATACATATGGCGGTGTCGTCTCCGAGCGGCCGAAGCTTGGCAATCCGGATGTTCCACTGCACTCGAGTCATATTCGCCAGGCGGTCGGCATCATGATCGGAACGGTGCTTGTCTTTACGTTATGCCTATGGATCGGGGGGATGATCGTTGCGTTGGCCGGCGCATGGAGCGAATCCGCTTACGCTTTATGAGCAGTGTGGGCTGTCGGCTCCAAGTGAATATATCGATTTCAGTGTCAACACGAACCCATATCGGCTGCCGCCGTCGGCTTGGCCAGACGGCGGGGAGTGGGCTCGCTGGGCAGGCGAGTACCCGGATCCGGAAGCGAAGGCGATCAGAGAGCTTCTTGCCAAGCAAGAGCGGATTCGTCTGGAGCAAGTGTTGGTGACCAACGGGGCGGCGGAGGCGATTTATTTATTGGCTTCTATGTTCGCCGGCCGGCGCGTCGGCGTCTTGGAGCCGACGTTTTCCGAATACCGGCGCGCCAGCCTTGCCTATGGTTGTGAAGTATCATCGTTTATAGCCCATGAGCAGTACGGCTTTGCGTACGATATGGACCAAGCGGCGGCATGGGCGGCGGAGTGTGACGTCGTCTTTTTCTGTCATCCGAACAATCCGACAGGAACGGCGATGACGGAGCGGGAACTTCATGCGTTCATCGCCGCAGCGAACGATGCGGGGACGTATGTCGTTGTCGATGAAGCGTTCTATCCGTTTTGGCGCGGCGGATTTACAGCCGTGCAGTGGTTGGACCGCTATCCGCGCCTCATTGTGCTTCGATCGTTGACCAAGATTCACCATCTCGCTGGCGCGCGCCTCGGCTATGTGGCAGCGGCCGACGAGGCGGTGATCGCCTCATTGCAAACGCGCCAGCCGCCTTGGAGCACAAGCCGCATTGCACAACAACTGGCACTTCGCTTCGCCGTGATGGAATCGTTTGTGGAGTGGACGAAAGAACGAATCGCCGCCGAGAGGGAGCGAGTGTTTCGGTCGCTGCCGGCCGACCGGTATGCCGTCTCGCCGTCGGTCGTCAATTTTTACTTGCTGCGGCCGCTTTCCGGACGGACAGAGGATCTGTTTTTCTATTTATTGCGGCAAGGAATCGTTCCACGCCATACGATGAATTTCCCTGGATTGGACGGACGTTACGTGCGGCTTGCGGTCAAAACGCAGGTGGAAAACGACCGGCTGCTTGAGGCGCTTGCGGGGTGGAATGGGGGATGATGGTGTTTGTCAGCGGCGCTGTGCGCAGCGGCAAAAGTGAAGCAGCGGAAGCGTGCGCCATCCGACTTTCTGGCGGCGGTCGGCTTCACTATATGGCTGCCGCGCAGGCAGTGGATGATGAAATGAGGGAGCGCATTCGCCGCCATCAAGAGCGGCGCGCGGCGCAAGATGTGTGTTGGACGGTGTGGGAAGCCCCGTTCTCTTCTTGGGAGATTGCCGCTTCCCTGCGCCCTGATGATATCGTTCTTCTTGATTGCTTGACCGCTTGGCTCGCCCACGAGTTGTTCACTGGTGGCAATTGGAAAACAGACGCGGCCGCTCAAGCTGTTGCTTGCCGCATGCTCGATGAAGTGCGGGCTTGGGCGGATGCCTGCCGCGCGGTTGTGATCGTATCGAACGAGCTGTTTTCTGGGGGAGTTCCGGATAACCCCGGCACGTTTCGCTATATGAAAACGCTTGGTTGGCTTCACCAGCAACTCGTGGCGGAAGCGGCGGCCGCCGCGGTCGTTGAATGCGGTCTTCTCCGCGTGAAAAAAGGACGGTGGCCGAAATGAAGCTGGCATGGAACGGTTGGCTGTTGGCGCTGCAGCTGTTTACCATCATCCCCATCCGCCGTTCGATCGAATGGAACGCTGCCCATGTCCGTTGGCTTGTGCGCTGCATGCCGCTTGCGGGGGCGCTGATCGGGGCGTTTTCAGCCGGAGTGTACGCGCTCTTTTCTACATTTTCATTCGGTTCGCCGCTTGTTTGGTCGCTTTTTCTCCTTTGGTTCGGCATTTGGATGGCCGGTGGGCTGCATGCCGATGGGTTTATGGATGCAAGCGATGCGTTTTTTTCATATCGCGATGTGAAGCGGCGGCAAGAGATCATGTCCGATTCGCGCGTCGGCGCGTTTGCGGTGTTGTCGCTTATTTGTTTGTTGTCATTTCGTTGGCTGTTTCTGTACGAATCGCTTCAGGTAGGCGTTCCGCCGGCGCTGTTCGCCGCTGTTCCGCTGTTGTCGCGGGCTGGGGCTGCCTGGCTTCTTTCCGCCGGCAAGCTGGCCAAACCGACAGGAATGGCCGCATCGCTGCGCGAATATAGTTCATGGTGCGATGCTGTTTGGGCGCTTGGACTCGCTTTTGTCTTGCTTTTGCTTCTTTGTGCATTCACCGTCATTTCAGTGCAAACAGGGGCAGCGTTGGCCGCCGCGGTTGCCGTTTTGGCAGCGGCAGCGAAGCCGTGGGCGGAAAAACAGTTTGGCGGCATCACTGGAGATGTAATCGGGGCGTTTATTGAGGGGGGAGAGCTGCTGCTATGGGGCGTCATTTGGCTGTTACACTCATCCGTCATGGGATGACGGAACAAAATCGAAAGAGGGCGTATATCGGTTGGCTCGATGCGCCTCTTGCTGAAGGGGAGATCGCGCGGCTTGGCCGGTTGCGATGGGAGCCGCCTGAACCGGTGGACGTTGTGGTCACAAGCGACCGTTGCCGCTGTCGGGAGACGGTTGATTTGCTGTTCGGCGGACGCAGGGCGGATTGGTGCACCAGCCGCTGGCGCGAGCTTCACTTTGGCGTTTGGGAAGGCAAAACGTTTGCTGAGCTGGAAGCAGAGCCTGCCTATCAGCAATGGCTTGCGTCACCCTTTTCCGCGGCGCCGCCCGGCGGGGAGCGTTATGACGACTTTCAAGCGCGCATCCAACAGGCGCTTGCGGAGACGATTGCTTTCGCTGAGCGGACGGGCGCCCGTCATGTGGCGGTCATCACCCATGGCGGCCCGATTCGCCTCCTGCTCGAACAGTATGCGCCGGATGCCCGTTCGTTCTGGGAATGGACAGTGCCGTTTGCCGGCGGATATACGCTTGAATCGACGATCGAACGCTGGAAAGGGGGAGAGCGGTGCATTTCGTTGTCGGCGGTGCGTTTCAAGGAAAGGGAAAATGGGTGCAGCAACAGTACGGAATAAATGATGGCGTTCATATTGTATGGCAGAACGGCTATTTGGAGCCATACGGGCCGCCGGGCGGCATCCCAACGGCCAAAACAGTTGTTTTTGACGGATTGGAAGCCGCCATCCGCCTCCGGCCGGACGTTAAAGAGTGGGAAGCGTATTTTCGCGCTTGGCGACAGTGGGAAGAAGCCGAGCCGGGCCGCACGGTCGTCTGGATCGGCACCGATGTGACGCAAGGCGTCGTTCCGGTTGACCCACAAGAGCGGCGCTGGCGCGACGCAGTGGGAATGTGCTATCAGCAGCTTGCTTCCATGTGCTGTCGCGTCGATCGGGTTTGGTGCGGACTTTCGGAACGATTGAAATAAAGGGGGAGAGGACAAATGAAATTGTATACGCGAACGGGAGACAAAGGAAAGACGAGTTTAATTGGTGGACGCGTTGACAAAGACCATTTGCGCGTCGAGGCGTACGGGACGATCGATGAGGCGAATTCGTTCATCGGCTGGGCGCTTGCACTGCTTGCTGACGATGAGCGATTTCGCGACCTTTACGCCGAGTTGCAGAAAATTCAGCATGAACTGTTTGACTGCGGCGGCGACTTAGCCATCGTCAACGGCAAGATTCCGTATAAAGTGACCGAGGAGATGGTCACATTTTTAGAAGAGCGCATTGATGCGCACGTGCAAGAGGCCCCGCCGCTGCAAAAATTCATTTTGCCGGGCGGATCGAAGGGGGCTGCGGCGCTTCATATGGCGCGCACGGTGGCAAGGCGGGCGGAGCGCTGCATCGTTTCTTTGCAAAAAGCCGAGCCGATCAACGACGTTGTTCTAAAATATATGAACCGCCTGTCCGACTATTTGTTCGCCGCTGCCCGGGTCGTGAACGCCCGCTTAGGGGTGAAGGACATCGAGTATGAGCGGAGCGCCATCGTGTTTCGCGACAAGGAGGAGAAGCAATGAGCCGCCGCTTGGCTTGGACAGCCGTTTGTTTAGCGCTTTCGGCGATTGGATCGTTCATCAAGCTGCCGACGTTTGTCGGCAGCATCGCTTTGGACAGCGCACCAGCGCTTGTCGCCGCCGTGGTTCTTGGCCCGCGCGCCGGAGCGGCGGTCGCTGGACTGGGGCATTTGGTTTCGGCGTTGATCGGCGGTTTTCCGCTCGGCTTGGTTCATTGGTTTGTTGCTCTTGAGATGGCGGGGCTTGGCGCCCTGTTCGCCGTGTTGCATCGGCGGGGATGGAAAATCGGCAGCGCTGTCGTCTTTTTCATCGGCAATGCGTTTTTGGCGCCGCTGCCACTTGCCGTTTCGTTCGGCTGGCCGTTTGTTTTTGCCGTCATTCCGCCGCTTTCGGCAGCCGCAGCGGTCAACGTGTTGATCGCAGCAGCCATCATGCCGATTGTCGTCCGGTTGGCGGCGAAAGCGGGGGTGAAGGCGCCGCATGCGTGATGTGCTTTTCCTTCCGTTTGCCGACGGCATGGAACTCGCCGTTGCGGCCGACGGTTCGGCGGCGATCGGGGACAAGCCGGGCGATGTGGTGTCCGTCCCGGTGGATGTTGTCGCGTATTTTTCCGCCCGCGTCGCCTTGATGGAGCTGTTGAGCGTCGGGGCGGAAGCGAGGGCGGCCGTGCTGCAAAATTTCATTGCCGACGACCGCTGGGAAGCCCTTTGCCGCGGCGTTGAGCGAGCATGCCGAGAGCTGGCTCTTTCCCTCCCGATCACCGGGAGTACGGAATCCAACTTTCCAACCGTTCAGTCGGCGCTTGGCGTGACGGCGCTCGGGACGGTGGCCAACGAACGGAAGCGGATCGGCATTACGCCGGAGACGGCGAAGTTTGCCGTCATCGGCCGACCGCTCGTCGGGGCTGCTGTGTTGGCCCGGCCCGAATGGGTGCTGCCGCTTTCCCTTTTCGCCGAGCTGATTGTTTCGCCCCATGTGTATGAGCTCGTGCCGGTCGGATCGAAAGGCGTTTTTTACGAATGGACAGAGCTTTTGGCTGCCAATCGCCTCCGCTTTCGCAGTTGTTCGTGTCCGCTGTCGCTTTTTTCATCCGGGGGACCGGCAACCGCTGTGCTGATCAGCTATGACCCAGCCGGCGAATGGAAGCTGAAACAGCAGGCCGGACCGCTCTTTTTTCCGCTGTTTGCCGAGCGGTAGCCATGTGCCCATTTCCGTTCAAAAAGTGGTTTTCTTTTTCATCGTCACCCGTTATCATGAAGATAATGGGATTTTTTTTGGCTGGGCTGTCGATCCAAACAAGGCGGGAGGGAAGGCAATGCCGCCGCTTTCGCGAAAAAAGAGCAGCAGGGGCAGCCCGATGATCAAAAGCAGATGAATGGCCGCGGTCCATAGGGAAGATAGGGGGAGAGAAACGATGGACCCCGTCTTTGAGCAGTTGTATGAAAAATATCACGATGACTTGTTTAATTTTTTGTTTTACATGGTGCGGAATCGAGAGCAGGCCGAGGATTTAGTCCAAGAAGTATACGTAAAAGTGCTTCGCTCATATAAGCGGTTTCAAGGGCAATGCAGCGAAAAAACGTGGCTGCTGTCCATTGCGCGCCATGTGGCCATCGATTTTTTCCGCAAGCAAAAGCGACGGCGCCAATGGGCCAATGCGCCGGAGTGGAGTGAGGAGCACATCGGCGTCGACGAGCCGATGCCCGAGGAAATTGCGATTCAAAAAGAGGAAATTCAGCTCATGTATCGCTGCTTAGCGCGTTGCACCGTTGATCAACAGCTTGTGCTCATTCTCCGGTTCATTCAGTCGCTGTCCATTGCCGAGACAGCAGCGGCGCTTGGCTGGACGGAAAGCAAGGTGAAAACAACGCAGCACCGCGCGCTAAGAGCGCTGAAACACTATATGGAAGAAGAGGCGGAACGAGGGGGGTGGCGGCGTGAAAAAGCTCAATGGGAATGAGCGATGCATCGAGCATGACCTTGAACAGCTGCCCATCATCAAAGACCGGCGCACAAAGGAGGAAGTGTATGCCCAGCTGGCGCGCGCCCAGCGGCTGGAGCGCTGGAAACGGCGCTGGCTTCCAGCGGCCGCATCGGCGGCCGTGCTTGCAGCGTCGGTTTATGCTGGCACGCATTTCGCCGTTCCAAAACGCGCGGACAACAATGAGGCTTTGTCATTCTCTGTTCAGACGCTGCAGGCCGATCAAGTTTCTTCCCATTCGAAAACGATGATCGCCGCCGAAACAGCTTTGCCGGCTGCGATCGAATCAGGAAATGTGATGATTGTCGCTCTGCCTGATGGCCGCATCGGCCGCGTCGTGCCGGTGGCCGTGCCTCTTCTGGGGCGTCTTGCTCCGGCAGAGCGGCTGCCCGCGGCGCTGCGACAGCTTGACCGCGCTCCATTTAAGCAAGCGGCGGCATGGTTTGAAGGCGTGAAGATGACCCCAGCGGCCGGCGATGGGAGCGTATGGTTCGTGCGCGTCCCGGATGGCCATCGTGTATTTGCTGCCGGCCATAAGGAGCAACGTCTTTTTTTGGAAGCGGTCATGGAAACAGTGCGGCAAATGGGCGGGCGGAGCATTCGCTTTTTCACAAGAGAGGAAGAAGGACTTGATTTACCGGTGTTTGGGCGTCTAAGAACGACAAAAATCAGCCAGCAGAAGCGCATATACTATCAAAACCGCTTTTCCTCCTTCGGCCATGCGGTGCTCATTCCAACGCCAAGCAACGCCCGTTCGTTCTCCGAGGCGTTGCAACAGATGAAAAAATCGGCCCCCTCAGGGCTTGAATCCGTCATTCCGCGCGGAGTGGAAGTGGGGTCAGTTGATGTTGACGGGCGTCATGCGGCTGTTCGTCTTCATGTTTCCACCCTGCCGAGTGCGGATGAAGCGGCGTGCATGGCAGAGGCGGTGCTGTTGACAGCAAAAGAGTTTGGCTTGCTTGACGCGACCTTCGAGGCATCCGGCTTATCGTTTCTCGGACCGTATCCACTCGGGGAGCGGATCAACGTGCCCAGCGGCCCGAACGCCGCTCTGCTGATGGCATCCAGCCCATAGTCGCCTGTTCGTGCCTTGGCTGTCTTTTGTTTTGTTACAGTTTTGTAAATGTCTCTGTCACGCTGTTCTATCGGTGATGGTTTTGACATAAGACATAGATGGCGCAAAGAAGAGGAGGGATGGAGCATGGAAGATATGGTAACGCGGCTTTTGGCGGTCGCCGGCGTAGCGGCATGCGTCGGGCTGTTGTTTCTCGTCGGGGCCAACGGATGATTGGATGAATATTCGCAAAACGGTTGTCCTTTCTTGCGGCAATGCGTTATAATGAGAAAAACAGCAGGAGAGGAGAAACGCCGATGTTGACCGATTACCACAACCATTTGGAACGCGGGACGCTGACGCTTGATTATTTGCGCCAGTTCACTGACGAAGCGGCGAAAAAAGGCATTCAGCATTTCGGCATTTCCGAACATGCGTACCATTTCTATCAAACGAAAAACATTTTGTCCAACCCATGGGTCGAAGCGCGCCGGTGCTACGATATGGCTGATTACGTCCGGCTGTTCCACGAAGCGTGGGATGCAGGCATCGATGTGAAAATGTCGATTGAAATGGACTATACGCCGGGCAAACATGAGGAGATGGCTGCTTTCATCCGTTCGTACGAGTTTGACTATGTCATCGGTTCGATCCATTGGGTCGACGATTTCGGCATCGATTTAGTCGAGTACCGCCACGAGTGGGAGCGGCGCGATTTGTATGATACATATCGCAAATATTTCGATCAGGTCGTTACGCTTGCCGAGTCAAATTTGTTTGATATTATCGGCCACCTCGATTTAGTGAAAATTTTTCAATATGTTCCAGAAGATGAGGAATTTTTGCTTGAACAATATGACCGAGCGACAACCGCGCTGGCCAATTCGAAAACGTGCGTGGAAATCAGCACCGCGGGGTTGCGCAAGCCGGTTGGCGAACTGTATCCGGATCCGCGCTTGTTGAAAATGTGCTATGACAAAGGCATTCCAATCGTGTTATCGTCCGATGCGCACGTGCCTGAACATGTCGGCGCCGATTTTGACAAAGCGGTTGAACTCGCCCGCAGCATCGGCTATACCGAGCTCATGACGTTCTCGAAAGGCGAGCGGAAGGCGGTGCCGCTCGGTTAGCTGCACTTGGCGCTTAAGAAAATAGTGTGCTTGAGAGGAGAGCGGACCGATGGAAGGGGCGAAAGCAATGGATTTGCAGAAGCACTTATATGCCCTCGAACGGCGGCTGTTAGAGCCGGGTGTGCGCACATCGCCAGCGGAGCTCGACGCGCTGTTGGCGGACGATTTTTTTGAGTTTGGCAGCTCCGGAAACGTCTGGTACAAACACGATAGTGTCGAAGGCGGCGGACTTTCGGTACGGCGCATGACGATTTCCGATTTTGCGATACATCCTTTAGCAGATGGGGTGGTGTTGGCGACATATCGCCTCCACGATGAAACCAGGGGTCAGCTCACGCTGCGCAGCTCGATTTGGAAGCACATCGACGGAAGGTGGCAGCTGTTTTTCCATCAAGGCACGATCACGAACCAGTAAAAAGGAGAACGGGATGCCCCGTTCTCCTTTTCTATGACTTTGTTATACTTCGATTTTTTTCGCCGCTTCAATGTCTTCGATGTTAACGAGCAATTCGAGCAGTTCGTCATCAAGTGGCTTGTCGAGCGACAGCATCATGATCGCCTTGCCGCCCACCTGTTGCCGCCCGACTTGCATGGTGGCGATGTTGACATCGTGCGCCCCCAACACGTTCCCGACTTTGCCGATCATTCCCGGCCGGTCTTGGTGCTGAATGTACAACAGATGTCCTTCTGGGGCAAAGTCGATGGCGACGCCGTCAAAGTGGACGATGCGGTCGCCATAGTTCGGCACGTGCGTTCCTTTGATGGTGAACGTTTTGTTTTCACCGTGGACGGTGAGGGAAATGCAGTTCGCATAGCCGTGCGTTTCATCGGAAAATTTTTCGCCGTATGTGATGCCGCGTTCTTTGGCGATCATGGCGGCGTTCACCTCGTTGACCGTTGAGGCGACGCGCGGCCGCAGGAAGCCGGCAAGCAGGCTGCGGGTGATGTACGTCGTCTCGAGATCGGCGACCGTGCCGGCGTAGGTGACCGACAGCTCTTGCACCGGGATGTTCATAAACTGCGAGGCGATCAAGCCGAGCTTCCGGCCTAAATGATAGAATGCTTGAATTTTTTCATAGACGTCTTTCGACAACGCCGGCAAGTTGATCGACGAGGTGACCGGCCGTCCTTCAAAAAAGTGGAGCAGCTCTTCGGCGACTTGGGTGGCGACGTTCAGCTGCGCTTCGACGGTTGACGCCCCTAAATGCGGCGTGACGATCACATTGTCAAACGAAAGCAGCGGATGATCGCCCGGCGGCTCTTGTTCAAAGACGTCGAGGGCGACGCCGGCGACATGGCCGTTTTCCAAAAACGGAATGAGCGCTTGTTCGTCGATGATGCCGCCGCGGGCGCAGTTGATCAAATAGACGCCCCTTTTCGTTTTCGCCAAGTTTTCCGCGCCAAGCAATCCGCGCGTTTCTTTCGTGAGCGGTGTGTGAACGGTGATGATGTCAGCCACGGCCAGCACTTCGTCAAGCGAGTGAATCGAAACGCCGAGTTTTTCGGCCCGATCTTTTGTTAAAAACGGGTCGTACACGTGCACGCTCATGCCAAAGGCGCGCGCCCGTTTGGCGACTTCCGAACCGATGCGGCCGAAGCCGATGATGCCCAATTTCTTGCCAAACAGCTCATTGCCGACAAACGCGGAGCGGTTCCACTCTCGGGATTTGACGGAAATGTGCGCCTGCGGGATGCGGCGGACAAGCGCGGCCATCATGGCAAAGGTATGCTCGGCGGCCGAAATCGTATTGCCGTTTGGCGCATTGATGACGACGATGCCGCGTTTCGTCGCTGCATCGACATCAATGTTGTCGACGCCCACTCCGGCGCGGCCGATAATTTTTAAGTTCGGCATCTTTTCCAATAGTTCTTCGGTCACTTTGGTGGCGCTGCGCACGAGCAAAGCGTCAAATGTGTGCAATTCCTCTTCCGCTTCGCTCACTTTCTTTTGCACGATGTCAATGTGCGCCGATGCGCGGAGCGGCGCCAGCCCCTCTTCGCTGATGGCGTCAGAAACGAGTACGCGAAACACAGTAGGTGCCCCTTTCTGTTTCAAGGATGTTAAATTTCTGATAATTTAACACGGGAAAGCGGTTTCTGTCAATGGGGGAAAAAGAAGTCATACAAATGAAAACGTTTTTTTTGATCAAAAATGTTCGGGTTTGGAAAAAGAAAAGCGCCCATATCAAACGATATGGGCAAAATTGTTCGGAAATAGAAAAACGGCGTCTGGCGAAATGAGGTGTTGAACGGATTACTTGTTTTTCTGCTCGTTGTAGCGGGCGATGCATTCATCGATCAATTTGGCTGCCGCTTCCGGGCCTTCCCATGTGCCGATTTCCGTCCGCTTGCCTTGCAGGTCTTTGTAGCGTTCAAAGAAGTGGGCGATCTCTTTCAGTTTGTGCTGCGGAAGGTCTTCAATCGATCTCACTTCGTCAAAGCGTGGATCTTCGACCGGAACGCCGATCAATTTTGCATCTTCTTCACCGCTGTCGACCATGTTCAAATAGCCGATGACGCGCGTGTCGATGACGCAGCCCGGGAACGTCGGGTTCGTTGTGATGACCAAAATGTCGAGCGGGTCGCCATCCAGCGCCAATGTATTTTGCAAATAGCCATATTCGGCCGGATAAAACATCGGTGAATACAAGACGCGATCGAGCTTGAAAATGCCCCGCTCTTTGTCGAATTCGTATTTGTTTTGGCTTCCGGTTGGAATTTCGATAAACGCTTCGACAATTTTATTTTCGAATGCCATAACCCGTTCCTCCTTTGTTGGTTATGTATACATGAAAACTTGTCCACCCTAGCAGGCGAGGCGGACAAGCCAATCTTATTGTAGCACGTTCGCCCAAGATGCGCCACTTGTGATAGGCCATTTTTTCACGCTTGCATCAAAAAACCCCTCTTGCCGCCAAGGCAAGAGGGGGAATGTCAGTCGAATTTATTCGGATCGCCGTCAAACGGCTCGTCAGCGACTTTAATCGACTCGGTCGGACAGCCTTCGAAGGCGTCCATCATATCGTCAATCAAAATCTCCGGCACTTCGACGATGCCTTGGTTGTCATCGAGGGTGACGTAGGCAATGCCGTCCTCGTCGTAGTCGTAAATGTCCGGAGCGGCGGCGCCGCAAGCTCCGCAGGCGATGCAAGTCTCTTTATCCACAATCGTATACTTTGGCATAAAAATCGAACCTCCTCAAGTTTATTGGAAACGGACGGGCCATCTCCGTGTTGCCTGCTCGGAAATGAACTTTCACTTTTATAATAAGACCGTACGGCCGGCTTTTCAATAAAAAAATCGCTCTCCTGTATTTTTACACATATGCATCTTCTTTAACACATTCACCGAGAAGTCTCCCACCTCGAAATGGAATGTAGGTGGGAGAGGTTCATTTTTGTTATCATGTGGTGGAAATGTCAACGACGCGATTTTTTGCCGATTGGCCCGCTTTTTTTGCTACAATAAAGGCAGGGAGGAAGGGCCATGCAGCACAGTTATGCGTCGTTTTTGCTTGCCTGGTGTCTTCGCCAGTTTCGCGGCGAACGGACGCTGGCGGCGGCGTATCATTTATTTTCGGGAAAAAAATCGGCGCAGACGCTCCAAGACAGCAAATGGTTTCAGCTTGAGCCACTGTTTGGCACATGGAAGAATGTGACGATGGCAGCGCTCGAGGAGGCGGCAATGGCGCTTGTCGAACAGCGATTCGCTTTATCCGAGGAACAGCGGACATACACGTTGACCGCGGCAGGGGAAGAATGGCTTGCCGAGCAAGCGACGCTTTTCCCCCGCCATCTGAACGGCTGGCGCTATCATGAGGTGGAACCGCTGTTTTGGCAGCGTCTTTCCTTGATCGGGCAGACATTGTCAAACCTCGTCTATGGGCGGCGTTTTGCACCGATTTGCCGCGACGAGCGGACGCTTCAATGGGTGAAGCAATACTTGCTTGCCAAAGGATCGCGCCAGATGTTGACCGAGGCGCTGTATCAGGAGCTCATCCGGCTGCTTGAGGCGGTTTCGGAAGAGGCGGCGGCGATCTTTACGCTGCGTTTGACGAGCGCGGTCCGCATCGGTTGGACGATGGAGCAAATCGCGGCCCATTTGAAAAAAGACGCGCTCTACGTGCAGTTTCAATTCCGCAACGTGCTCCATTACATCATGGCGGAAGCTGAGGCTGGACGCGCTTCGATGATGGCCGAATTGATGAGCGGGCTGGCGCCGGCGGTGCTGACACAATCGGCGCAAAAAACGTACGAATGGCTGCGGAAAGGAAAAACGATGGAAGATATTGCCGCGCTTCGCCGCTTGAAGCGAAGCACGATTGAGGATCACCTTGTCGAAATCGCTGCCAATGTGCCCGGTTTTTCGATCGCCCCGTTTGTCGATGATGAAAAGGCGGCGGCCATTCGAGCGGCGGCGCAGGCGCTCAGGACGCGGAAATTGAAAGAGATTCGCGAGGCGCTTGATGGCAAGGTAAGCTATTTTGAAATTCGGCTCGTGTTGGCAAAGGAAGTGGGACGTTGGACGAGTTGACGAAAACGCTGCATACGCAGTTCGGACATGCTTCATTCCGTCCGGGGCAGCGGGAAGTGGCGGAAGATGTGCTTGCTGGGCGTGACGTGCTGGCGATGCTGCCGACCGGAAGCGGCAAGTCGCTCTGCTATCAGCTGCCAGCGTATTTGCTTCAAGGCAGTGTGCTGATCGTTTCACCGCTTGTGTCGCTCATGGAGGACCAAGTCGAGCAGCTGCGCCGGCGCGGGGAAAAGCGAGTGATTGCTTTTCACAGCCTGCTTGATGCTGAAGAAAAATGGCAGGCGCTGGCCTCGCTTGAAACATTTCGTTTTATTTATGCGTCGCCGGAGATGCTGCAGTCGGCCAAATTTTTAACGGCGCTTCGGCGCGTATGCATTTCGCTTTTTGTCGTTGATGAGGCGCACTGCATTTCTCAGTGGGGATATGACTTTCGCCCGGACTTTTTAAAGCTTGGGGAGATCCGGCGCGCACTCGGGACTCCGCCGTGTTTGGCGTTGACGGCGACGGCGCCGCCCGAGGTGCAGGAGGATATTATTCGCACGCTTGGGATGGATGGCGCCCGCCGCCATATTCATTCCGTCGACCGTCCGAACATCGCCTTGTGCGTGAAGCATTGTTCATCAACGGAGGACAAAGCGGTGCGTTTGACCGATTATGCCAAGCGTCTCGAAGGCCCGGGAATCATTTATTTTTCGAGCCGTCAATGGGCGGAACAGATGGCGCGCCAGCTCGAACAGTGCGGCGCGGGGCGAGTCGCCTATTACCATGCCGGCATGGACGGGGAGCAGCGGTTGCTCGTACAGCAACAGTTTTTATATGACCAGCTGGACATCGTTTGTTGCACAAGCGCATTCGGCATGGGCGTGAACAAAGAAAACGTCCGGTTTGTGTTTCATTTTCATATGCCGGCCCAGCTCGAGGCGTACGTGCAGGAAATCGGGCGTGCGGGGCGTGACGGAGCGCCAAGCCTTGCTGTGTTATTTTATGCGGACGGCGACCGGGCCATTGCCCAGGCGGTGGCGGAGGCGGAGCTGCTAAGTCCGCGCGGGCTGCGTGAGTGGTGTCGGCGGCTGCCGGAAGGAGCAGGATGGGAAGCGGCGATGGCGGCGCTCGAGGATGCCGGATTCACCGACATACAAAAGCGGTTGTTGGCGTATTTTTTAGAACAGGGACAACGAGCGATGCCTGGTTGGCTGACAGCGGAGGCGAAAGAGCGGCTGTACGGCAAGATGGCAGCCGCCATCGAGGTGCGGCGGCGCTGGAAGCGGAAAAAACTGCAGGAAATGGATGCATGGGTACACTTGTCTTCGTGCCGGCGTCAGGCGCTTGTCCGCGCGTTTGGACAGGAGTTGACGGGTCGGCGGGATGTCTGCTGCGATCGCTGCGGGCTATCGCTTGACGGCTATGAACGAGCCGTCCGCCGTCCGGAGGCGGCGCCGGTTCGCCATTGGCGCGAGGAGTTATGGGACATGCTTTTTGGCGAGGGACGGACGAATGAAGCGGCAAAGTGAACAAATCCAGCAGATGACGGAGCGCGAGGTGCTTTTTCACCTTTATGTCACGCAAGGGTTGCTGCTTCTTGCCGCCGGCGGCTGTTCGCTCTTTTTGTTCGATGGGGCGGAGTGGCGCCGGCTTTGGCGGTTTGATCTCACCGATGTGCTGTTATACGGAGCGGGCGGGGCGGCGCTCGTGCTGGGAGTCGATTTTTTGGCCATGCGCTATTTGCCGGATGATTGGCATGACGACGGCGGGGTGAACGAAAAAATATTCCGCGGCCGCTCGATTCCGCATCTCTTTTTTTTATGCGCGCTCATCGCTGCGACGGAAGAATGGCTGTTTCGCGGCGTTGTGCAGACACATTGGGGGGTTTGGGCGGCAAGCGTCGTGTTTGCCTTGTTGCATGTTCGATATTTGGAAAAATGGTTTTTGTTTCTCATGGTGATGCTTGTCAGTTTGTTTCTCGGCATGTTGTATGAGCAAACCGGAAGCTTATGGGTGACCATCACCGCGCACTTTTTGATCGATTTCGTGCTTGCGTTGCATATTCGGTCGGGAGAGGAGTGAAGCCATGGGAAGGGCAGAGGAGCGCCGGACGCGGCGGAGCCTGGGGTTGGACGAGAGCACACCGTCATCGCGTATCAAACGGCGGCGAAAAAAAGAAGAGCAAAAGCGAAAGTACGTTCCGTCTCGTCTGCTTCTGTTCTTGTTTTTGATCTTGCCGGCGGCTGTGTTGACGATCCATCATGTCCAATCGAAGTCGGGCTCTGTGACGGTCGTCCGTCATGAAGAAAGAGGGGGAGAGACGGTGCGCATTATTCGAGACGACGAAGTCAAGGGGATAGAACAGGCGGCCAAACCGAAGCAAAAGAGCGCCGCCGATCGGGGAAACGTCAGCGGTTGGGAAAAGACTGACCAATGGGGAAAGACTGATGATGAACAAGGAAAAATCATCACCCATGTCGTCGCCGCTAATGAAACGCTCTACAGCATCGCCATGAAATATTACGGCACGCCTGATGCGATTGATCTCATTAAAAAGGAAAACGGCCTATCGACCGGCCGCCTTCAGCCGGGGCAAACACTGCGCATCCCGCTTCGCGGCGAACAGTAAGCGGGACGCCTTTTTGATCCAATATTGTCCGTTGCCCTCAGCTTTTTGTTCTAACGCCACCGTCTGCGGCATATGATGGACAATAGAAACGGGACAAGGGGGGAGAGGAGATGGTCCATTTCCCGGATGAGTTTCCTATCGATGAAGTGGCGAAAGAAATGCTGGTTGCGGTTATTGAAAAAAAGAAAAAATGGGAGCGGTTTGAAAAGCGGGTGCTGCTCTTGCAGGCGGCCGCGTTTTCCGGTTTGGCCATTTTCCTTCTTTATCTTTTGGCCAAAGCGGCGGCTTTTGAAACATGGGGCGAGCGGATCGCCTGGTTTTTCGCCGCGCCGGCCCATGTGTTCATTCTGCTTCTTCTAGGCACCGTTTATTGGGCGGCTGTCTATTACAAGGGAAAAAGCGAAAAGGCGGAAGACGACTTTCACGCTCTTCGCTGTGAAATCATCCAAAAAAGCATCGATTTATGGAAAGATGAGGAACAATGGAGTCGGCGTCATCGGCTTTTTGAATGGATAAAACGGGAATACGATATCAATCTTTATTATGAACAAAGCTGAGCGGGAGACCGTGGCCGGCTCATTCGACTAGAACACTTTTTTATGGCTGCGTTCCTCTTTTAAAATTTCGACCGCTTCCCGGAATCGTTGGGCATGGATGATTTCCCGCTCGCGCAAAAAGCGGAGTCCGTCGTTTAAATCCGGGTCATCGCTCATGTTGATGATCCATTGGTACGTGGCGCGCGCTTTTTCTTCGGCGGCGATGTCTTCATACAAGTCGGTGATCGGGTCGCCTTTTGCCTGAATGTATGTCGCCGTAAACGGATTGCCGGCGGCGTTATGGTAAAAGAGGGCGCGTTCATGGTCGACGTAATGCGGCTCCAGCCCAGCTTCTTTCAGCTGTTCCGGCGTTGCGTCTTTCGTCAGTTTATACACCATCGTCGCGATCATTTCGAGATGGGCGAGCTCTTCGGTGCCGATGTCGTTCAGTAATCCGATCACTTTTGACGGGAGTGTATAACGCTGGTTTAAGTAACGAAGCGCAGCGGCCAGTTCTCCGTCTGCTCCGCCGTACTGTTCAATTAAATATTTCGCCAGCCGCGGGTTGCACGTGCTGACGCGGACTGGGTACTGCAGCTTTTTCTCATAAATCCACATGATCTGTTCCTCCTTGCATTCGTAATGGGCCGGCTACACTTGCCAAGGCCACGGCGCGTCGTCCCAGTTCCATGGGTAATTGGAATAGCTATGGCCAAACTGCTCAAGCGGACCATAGGCAGCTTCAAACTGTTTTTTCAGCTGCTTTCGCTTTTGCGCGAGTTGGTTAAATTGTTGAATTGCCTGGTAGTCGTTTGGATGGGTGTCCAGATAGAGCGTCAGTTCAACGAGGGCAAAGTCGACCGCTTGCAGCTCCTCAAGCTGCTCGTAATACTCTTTCGGCATTTGTTTCATGAGCCATCACCTTTTGCCTTTGTTTCGTAAGGGCTGTAATATGGATCGTAAAACACTTGCCAAAGCGTTCCTTTCATTAGCGCTTCGCGAAGCGGAAATTGCGGTAAGTTCGGCGGTTGGAAGCCGACGTATAAATTCGGCGCCGTGACGTACGTTTTGACGCGGATCGGCGGGCACGGGTCAAACGGGCTGATGTACGGCTCATATTGTTTGCGCGTTGTAAACATACAACCCCTCCTTTTTGGCAAAGTTCAGTCTATATGTATGATGGGGCGATGCCGTTCATGCCTGTTTGTCATGGTGAATCGTTAAGATGAAAAGGCAGCGAAACGTTTTATGAAAACTCCACACAGACCGTCCCATTGAGTATCGCAGGGATGCTCAAGGCTGGATTCGCCCTTGACCAATACCCGCCAAAGGTGAGGAAGAGTCGTCAAGGGCGATGGGGACAAAAAAGAAAATGGGGGGAAAACATGGGCCGCCTATGGGTGACCGCCATGGCCGCCATTTTATGCACACATTTGTTTTTTCGCTGGCTGCCGCCGCTTAAGCCGTTTTCCCCAACCTTGTTTTGGACGCAGCTGTTGTTTTCACCGCTTCGAACATGGCTTGCTTTTGCCTGTTTTTTGCTCGGCGTCGCTGCCAATGGGATGCTTCTTTGCATCGCTGTAACCGGGGCGATGCATTTGTTGTCCGGCCGAAAGGTTCGCCTCGGCGAATGGATGCTCAGTTTGGCGGCGCTCGGCCATTTTTATTGGGCGTTTCGATTCCATTGGCGATTGGCGGCATTTTTTTTCGTTTTTTCCTTCTTTTATGGTATGATGATGTTAAGAGGACGCCGGCTGCCCGAAGACGGCCGGCTTTAGCAGGAGGAAGTATGGTCATCGGGGGAGTGATCACGGGTATTCTGCTTTTGCTTGTCTATATGTGGAAAGAAGCGCACAGCAGCCGGATCCGTCATGTGACGCTGCCGTTCCCTTCTTTTTCTGGACATTGGCCGCCGCTGACGATTTTTTTTATTTCCGATATTCATCGGCGGATCATTTCGGCACGCATGCTGGAAAAAGTGAAAGGAAAGGCCGATCTCGTCGTCATTGGCGGGGATTTGGCCGAAAGAGGGGTGCCCGAAGCGCGCGTCCGCGAAAATGTGCGCCGGTTGCAAGCGGTCGCTCCCGTGTATTTTGTCTGGGGAAACAATGATGACGAAGTCGGTTACGATCTTCGCTCATTGCTTTTGGAAGAGGGCGTGCATGTGCTCAAAAACGAGGCGAAAGTATGGGAGCATGGCGGCGTGCCGATCGCGCTCATCGGCGTCGGCGACGTGAGTCGGAAGGAGGCGGATATCGATCGGGCGCTTGCAGGCGTGCCGCCACAATCATTGCGGATTTTAGCCTGCCACAATCCGGCGATCATCGTCCGCTTAAGAGACGAACAGCGCATTTCGCTCGTGTTGAGCGGCCATACCCACGGTGGGCAGATCCGGTTGTTTTCGCTTGGATTGTATGAAAAAGGAGGGCTCAAATGGCACGGCAGCACCGCGCTGTTGACGAGCAATGGCTACGGGACGACCGGGGTGCCGCTTCGCCTCGGAGCCCCGGCAGAGACTCATCTCATCACGATTGTGCCCGGAAAGCCGGCAGCCGAGAAAAAATGCTTGTCTAAAACGGGGAAAACGATGTAAACTCATTAATAACAACAAACGAACCAATTGCCGCTTGCGACATACAATAACGGTAAGAGATGGCTCTGTAGGTAAGGAGGGGTGCCGATGCGTCTTGAGCGCTTGACCCACAACAAAATCAAAATTTTCCTGACGTTTGACGATTTGCTGGACCGCGGGTTGACGAAAGACGATTTATGGAAAGACACGTTTAAAGTCCATCAGCTGTTCCGCGATATGATCGAGGAAGCAAGCGAAGAGCTCGGTTTTGAAGTGAACGGATCGATCGCGGTCGAAGTGTACTCTTTACCGGCGCAGGGCATGGTCGTTATCGTTACGAACGAAGGCGACTACGACGACATGGAAGAAGAATTCGCCGACGATTATATCGAAATGCAAGTAACGCTCGATGAGAGCGATGACATATTTTACGAATTCCAAACGTTTGAAGATGTCATCCAGCTCGCTCATCGCCTGCATGCGGTCGGTTGCCTCGACGGCACGCTCTATTCCTATCAAGGCCGCTTTTACTTGCATGTTCCCGAAGAACCCCCGATTCCGCTCGACAACTTTGTCGCCTTGCTGGCCGAGTTTGGCAACCCGGCTACGATAACGATACATCGTGTGCAAGAATATGGGAAGCGGCTGATTGAACGCCGCGCGATCGAACAGCTCGTTCGTTATTTCCGCGCCAATTAAAGGTATAGAAAGGCTCCTTGAAATGGACAAGGAGTCTATTTTTTTGCGCCGACTGTTTGACGCCGCTTCGCCATTTTTCCTTTGCATCCGGCCACAGAAGGTGTATACTATGACATGAAAGGCGACAAATTATTATAGCGAGCTTATAGGAGGTTTACGTATGGCAGCCGACAAGCATACGGAAGAGAAAGAACAACAATACGACGTGTTGGCGTCGACACAAATTGTTATACATAGAGCGTTGGAAAAGCTCGGTTACCCGGAAGAAGTGTATGAGCTGTTGAAAGAGCCGATCCGCGTGTTGACGGTCCGCATTCCGGTGCGCATGGACGACGGGTCGGTGAAAATTTTTACCGGCTACCGCGCGCAGCATAACGATGCGGTCGGCCCGACGAAAGGCGGCGTGCGTTTCCATCCTGATGTGACGGAACGCGAAGTGAAAGCGCTGTCGATTTGGATGAGCTTAAAGTGCGGCATCGTCGACTTGCCGTATGGCGGCGGCAAAGGCGGCATCGTCTGCGACCCGCGCACGATGTCGTTCCGCGAGCTCGAGCGGCTAAGCCGCGGCTATGTGCGCGCCATCAGCCAAATCGTCGGACCGACGAAAGACATTCCGGCGCCGGATGTGTTTACGAACTCGCAAATTATGGCGTGGATGATGGATGAGTACAGCCGCATCCGCGAGTTCGATTCGCCGGGTTTTATCACCGGGAAGCCGCTTGTCCTCGGCGGTTCGCACGGCCGGGAAACGGCGACGGCCAAAGGAGTGACCATTTGCATCCGCGAGGCGGCAAAAAAACGCGGTCTGTCGCTCAAAGGGGCGCGCGTCGTCGTGCAGGGGTTCGGCAACGCTGGCAGCTATTTGGCGAAATTTATGCATGACGCCGGGGCGAAAGTCGTCGGCATTTCCGATGTGTACGGCGCGCTGTACGATCCGAACGGGCTCGATATCGACTATTTGCTGGAACGGCGCGACAGCTTTGGCACGGTGACGAAGCTGTTTAAAAATACGATCTCGAATAAAGAGCTGCTTGAGCTTGATTGCGACATTTTGGTGCCGGCGGCCATCGAAAACCAAATTACGGCGGAAAATGCTCCACGCATTAAGGCGAGCATCGTTGTCGAAGCGGCGAACGGACCGACGACGCTCGAGGCGACGGAAATTTTGACGCAACGTGGCATTTTGCTCGTTCCGGACGTGTTGGCAAGCGCTGGCGGCGTCACCGTGTCGTACTTTGAATGGGTGCAAAACAACCAAGGTTACTATTGGACGGAAGAAGAAGTGGAACAGCGGCTTGAAAAAGTGATGGTCAAGGCGTTCAACAACGTGTATGAAATGGCGCAGACGCGCCGCGTCGACATGCGCCTTGCCGCCTACATGGTCGGCGTTCGCAAAATGGCGGAAGCGTGCCGGTTCCGCGGCTGGGTGTGAGCGCAGCAAGCGCCGATGTTTGCAAGCTTTCGCGAAATCCCCTATCATAAGATAGGGGATTTTTTGCTTCGTGCGAGGTGGCAAGAACGATGAAAGAGGAGAAAATTATTATTGTCGGCGGCGGGCCGTGCGGGCTGGCGGCGGCGATTGCTTTGCAAGACGCTGGATTTTCGCCGCTGGTGATCGAGAAAGGAAACATCGTCCATTCGATTTACCGTTTTCCGACGCATCAGACGTTTTTCAGCACGAGCGACCGGCTGGAGATCGGCGGCGTGCCGTTTATCACGGAGAATCGGAAGCCGACGCGAAATCAAGCGCTCGCTTATTATCGGGAAGTCGTCGTTCGCAAGCAAGTGCGCGTCCATGCGTTTGAAGAAGTGAAAGCCGTCAAGCCGCAGAAAGACGGAACGTTTTTCATTGAAACGACAAAAGGGACGTACCGCGCGCAATATGTCGTCATCGCCACCGGCTATTACGACCATCCGAACTATATGAACGTGCCAGGGGAAGAACTGCCGAAAGTGATGCATTACTTTAAAGAAGCGCATCCGTACTTCAACACCGACTGCGTCGTCATCGGCGGGAAAAATTCGAGCGTCGACGCGGCGATGGAGCTCGTAAAAGCCGGGGCGCGCGTCACGGTGCTGTACCGTGGAAACGAGTATTCGAAAAGCATTAAGCCGTGGATTTTGCCGGAGTTTGACTCCCTTGTAAAGAAAGGAGTCATCCGCATGGAGTTTCGCGCTCATGTGAAAGAAATTACCGAAGAGGCGGTCGTGTATGAAGTGGACGGGGAAACGAAAACAATCAAAAACGACTTTGTGTTTGCCATGACCGGCTATCATCCAGACCATCGCTTCTTGATGAACATCGGGGTGCAGATCGATCCGGAAAGCGGCCGGCCGCATTATGATCCGGAGACGATGGAAACAAATGTGCCGGGGGTGTTTATCGCCGGAGTGATCGCCGCCGGCAACGATGCGAACGAGATTTTTATCGAAAACGGCCGTTTTCACGGGGATCGCATCGCTGCCTGCATCGCCAAGCGTGAGCGGGAGGTGTCACCCAAGCAGCTGCAGTAGCGCTTCATTGGCCAATACCTTAATGATGTCAGGCGCGTTGATGAATCAATAAAAACCAATTAAGAGGGCTCTGTTCCCAGCTTTTCTGCCGTAGTCGGCAAGCGGTTCGCTGACCGACTGGGCAGGGCATATGAAGGCGCCCCCTCTTCGAACAATGAACGTTTTGCGGGCACATTCCATTGGCCCACCGGCGTTCTTGTTCGAGGGAAGAGGCAGAAAAGCGTGTATCCAGCCATATGATGTGGTGTTTTTTAGTAAAATAAATAGATAATCAACACTTTGTGTAATGATGCTAAAGAGAGAAAGCGAGGGTGGCTTGCGTGACGAAACGGAAAGTGGTGCTTCTGACAACCGGCGGCACGATTGCGAGCAAGCGGAGCGAACGTTCCGGCCGCCTGCGGGCGGGGGCGCTAAGCGGCGAAGAACTCGCGGCGCTGTGCCATTTGCCGAAAGAAATTGAAATCATCGTGGAAAGCGTATTTCAATTGCCAAGCATGCATTTGACGTTTTCGCATTGGCTTGAGCTGAAAAAACGGATTGAGGCGCATTTCACCGATCCAACCGTTGATGGCATCGTCGTCACTCACGGAACAGATGCGCTCGAAGAAACGGCCTATTTTCTTGATTTGACGATCGATGATCCGCGGACGATCGTCGTCACCGGTTCGCAGCGGGCGCCGTCTGATTTGGGCAGCGATGTGTACATCAATATCCGCCATGCGATTTACGCCGCGTGCGCCGAGACGCTGCGCGGGGCGGGGACGGTCGTTGTGTTCAATGAACGCATTTTTGCTGCGAAATACGTGAAAAAAGAACACGCCTCGAATATTCAAGGATTCAACGCTTTCGGCTTCGGCTATTTGGGCATCATTGACAACGATGAGGTGTACGTGTATCAAAAGCCGATCCGACGCGAATATTACAAGCTTGTGCGCCCGCTTCCGCCGGTGGACATTGTGAAATGCTACTTGGAGGCGGACGGCAAGTTCATTAAAGCCGCCCGGGAAAGCGGAGTCGCTGGCATCGTGCTCGAAGGGGTCGGCCGCGGACAAGTGGCGCCCAAAATGGTCGATGAAATCGTCAAAGCCATTGAAGTGGGCATCAAAGTCGTGGTGACGACGAGCGCCGAGGAAGGGGCGGTGTATACAACGTACGATTACCTCGGCAGCGCCTATGATTTGCATAAAAAAGGCGTCATTCTTGGCAGCGACTACGATGCGAAAAAAGCGCGCATCAAGCTTGCTGTCGCCCTCGCTGCTGACGCCGATTTCGATCGTTTGTTTGCTTATTAATCGATTTTTTCTTTTTTGCTCCCTCGTTTCATCGTCTTTGGCGAGGAGGCCCACACTTCAACGACCGAAGGGAGGAAGCGGCGAGGAATCGTTTTTTGTATCACTAAAAATGTGATACACTATACTTAGTGAAAGAAAGATAGAAAAGATAAGATAGAAAAGATAAGATAGAAGTAAAATGACAAAGAAACGGGGACCGGGGATGTTTTCGTTGATTTCCGCCGGCGTCGCCCCCGGGGTGGCGCTGCTTAGTTATTTTTATTTAAAAGACGAGTATGAGGCTGAGCCGCTTTCGTTTGTGTTGCGCATGTTTTTGTTCGGCGTTTTGCTTGTGTTTCCGATCATGTTCATCCAATACGTGCTGGCGGCAGAAGGGATTGTCGCGTCGCCGGCAGCTGAGGCGTTTCTTTCCGCCGCGCTCCTTGAGGAGTTTGTCAAATGGTTTGTCATTTATTTTTTTGTGTATGACCACGACGAATTTGACGAGCCGTATGACGGCATTGTGTACAGCGCCAGCGTCTCGCTCGGATTCGCGACGCTGGAAAACATTTTGTACTTATTGGCCAACGGAGTGGAGACGGCCATTGCCCGGGCGCTTTTGCCGGTGTCCAGTCATGCGCTCTTTTCCGTCATCATGGGGTTTTATTTCGGCAAGGCGAAGTTTGCTGCAAAAAAGCGCCGCTATTATTTATGGGCGTCGTTTTTGTTGCCGTTTTTCCTTCATGGCGTCTATGACTGGTTGTTGCTCGCCAAAGAGCGATGGGGCTATTACATGGGGGTGTTTATGCTCTCCTTATGGTGGGTGGCGTTGCGCAAAGTAAAACAAGCGAAAGGATACGCCCGCTGCCAGGCGGTGCCGCCTGCGAAAAGCCAAGCGTAAAAGCTTTGGCTTTTTTCTTTTTTTCGCATAAAAAAGGGAAACGGAAGGAAAATAGGGGTAAAAACGGTGAGTGTTGACGGGAGGTTCACATATGGCAAGGAAATGGGTCCTATTCATCGCATTGGCTGTTTGGACATGCATGTACCCATCAGGCCATGCTTCAGCGTTTTCCCCGCAAGTGATTCAGCGCGGAGCGGTGGGCGATGATGTCATTGAGCTGCAGGCGCGGCTGCAATACCTTGGGTTTTACAACGGCAAAATTGACGGTGTGTTTGGCTGGCGCACGTATTGGGCGCTGCGCAATTTCCAATACGAATACGGCTTGCCGGTCGATGGACTAGCCGGATCGGAGACGAAACGGAAGCTTGTGAACGCTTCAAAATATTACGAGCAGTTTGTGAAAGAGCAAATTCGCCAAGGGAACGATTTCACCCATTACGGCGGCATTCCGCTCAGCCAGCAGGTGAAAAAACGCGGCGGTTCAGCGGGTTCAGTGCGGGCGGCGAAAACGACGGCGTCGAACGTGCCGAAAGGGTTTTCGCAAAACGATATTCGGCTGATGGCCAACGCCGTTTACGGGGAAGCGCGCGGGGAGCCGTACATCGGGCAAGTAGCGGTTGCCGCCGTTATTTTAAATCGGCTGAAGCATCCGTCATTCCCGGATACGGTTGCTGGGGTCATTTTTCAGCCCGGTGCATTCACAGCGGTCGCCGATGGGCAAATTTGGCTGACGCCGAATGAAACGGCGAAAAAAGCGGTGCTTGATGCGATCAACGGCTGGGATCCGACCGGCGGAGCGATTTACTACTTTAACCCGGCCACGGCGACGAGCGCTTGGATTTGGAGCCGCCCGCAAATCAAGCGGATTGGAAACCATATTTTCTGCAAATAACAGGAGGGAGACGAGATGGTGCGAAACTTACTGATTGCGGCGCTTGTCATCGCTGTCGTCGGCACTGGTTACTGGGGCTACCGCGAGCATCAGGAAAAAAACGCGATCTTAATTCATGCGGAAAACAATTACCAGCGCGCGTTCCACGATTTGGCCTACCAGATCGATTTGCTGCATGACAAGCTTGGAGCGACGCTGGCGATGAATTCGCACGCCTCGTTGTCGCCGGCGCTCGCCGAAGTGTGGAAAATCGCGTCTGAAGCCCATTCCGACGTCGGCCAGCTGCCGCTGTCACTTTTGCCGTTTAACAAGACGCAAGAGTTTTTATCGAAAATCGGCGAGTTCAGCTACCGGACGGCCGTGCGCGATTTGGAAAAAGAGCCGTTGACGGAGGAAGAGTACAAGACGCTCGAGGCGTTGTACAAAAGCGCCGGCGCGATCCGCCAAGAGTTGCGCAACGTGCAGCATTTAGTCTTAGAAAACAATTTGCGCTGGATGGACGTCGAACTGGCGCTGGCGACGAACGACGAGAAAGGCGACAACATCATTATTGACGGCTTAAAAGCGGTGGAGAAAAATGTTGATACATTCTCAAGTTCGTCCGAGTTCGGCCCGTCGTTCATCGGCCTCGCCAACGAGGAAAAAGGCTTTGTCCGCGCGAAAGGGCGCCCGATTTCCAAAGACGAGGCGAAACGGATCGCCCGCGAGTTTCTCGGCTTAAAAGGAACAGAGAAAATCAAGGTGACGGACAGCGGCAATGGGGCGGATGAGCGTTTTTACAGTTTAACGATTCACGATCCGAAAACAAAGGGCGACATTTATATGGATGTGACGAAAAACGGCGGATATCCGATTTGGGCGTTAAACAGCCGGCCAATCGGCAAGCCGAAGATCAGCTTGCATGAGGCGGCCAACCGTGGGATGGCGTTTTTGCGACGGCATCAATTCACCGGCTTTGAGTTGTACGACAGCACGCAATACGATAATGTCGCCGTGCTGACATTTGTCAAAAGCGAAAACGGCGTCCGCATTTACCCGGAAGCGATCCAAATGAAAGTGGCGCTTGACAACGGCTATGTCGTCGGCTTTACGGCGCGCGACTATTTGTCATCGTCCATTCCGCGTCCGTTGCCCAAACCGACGCTCACCGTCGAGGCGGCGAAGAAAAAGTTAAACCCACATTTGAAAGTGATGGAAGAGCGCCAGGCGGTCATTATGAACGATTTGCAAAAACCGGTGCTTTGCTATGAGTTTTTAGGAACGCTTGGCGATGAAACGTATCAACTGTTCATTAACGCCGCAACCGGCCTTGAAGAAAAAGTCGAGAAGCTCGAAAGCGTGGAGCCGAATTACAGATGAAAACAAGGGAGGAAAAGCTGGCGCTGTCGGCTTTTCCTCTTTTTTTGGTCAAAGGCAGTCGGGCGGTATGGTATAATCGTCATGGGACATCATGCGGGTCAGCGAAACGATCGCCGGTTCGGCAGCTGACTGAAAAGGAGAAAAGGAAACATGATGATCAAAATCGGAGATTCGATCCGGCTTGAGCCGTCGGACGGCTCAGCGCGGCAATACCGAAGCAAAGCGCTCGCTGTTGCTGACGGGGCGGTTCATATCAGCTATCCGATCGATGAACAGAGCGGAAAAACCGTCTATTTGTTGAACGGGATGCAGTTTAAAGCGACTTTTGTCGGGCAAGACGGCGGTTTATACATCTTTGATACCGAAGTGAAGGGGAAAATCCGCGATCCGTTGCCGATGGTCGTCTTGGCTTACCCGGGCGAGGAATACGTCGTGCGCATCCAGCGCCGCCGTTATGTACGGGTGAAAGCCAATGTCGATGCGGCCGTCCATCCGTCTGACAGCGAGTTCGCTCCGTTTGTGACGATGACGGTGGATATCAGCGCCGGCGGCGCCGCCCTCCTTGTGCCGCCGGCGCACGCTCCGCTTCTTCGCCCCGGCATGGCGGTCGAGCTTTGGCTCGTGTTGGCGATGCGCTCCGGCGAATACCATTACGTGCAAACGAAGGCGTCGATTGTGCGCATGGCTGATGACGAACGCGGCATGGCGAAAATGTCGGTGGAGTTCACAAACCTCGCCCCCCAAGACCGCGTTCGGCTCATTCGCTACAGCTTTGAACGGCAGCTTGAGGAGAGAAAATGGGAGAACGAACAGAATAAATGAGCTGGGCGCGTGGAATACTGCTAGAAAAAATGGGAAAGCAGGAGGCTTGCGCCATGAAACGGATCGAACAGCTGTTGTGGAAGCTTGTCGTCATCCAGACGATTTGCCTGTTGATCGCCCAATGGCTTGTGTTGTACACGCCAGCGGCGTTGTATATCGGCAAGGTGTATGAATACGAAGGTGTAGCCAAGCCAGAAAAAACGAAAACAGTTGAAACGGCCGTCGACCGTTGACGGCGGATATGGTACAATGAACATGGAGACATGCAGGGTTTTCCTGCATTTTTCTTTGTGCACTCATCAAGCGATTTTCGGTAAAGCTAGGAGGAAATGATGAAACGACGAATCAGCATCGCAATCGACGGACCCGCCGCGGCGGGGAAAAGCACGGTCGCCAAACGGATCGCTGAGCGGCTTTCCTACGTATACATCGATACCGGCGCCATGTATCGCGCGCTGACGTACCGGGCGCTTGCATGCGGCGTCGACATCCATGATGAGCAGGCGCTCCTGTCGCTGCTTCGCGATACATCGATTGAGTTGAAACCGTCGCCGCATGGACAGATCGTCCTAGTCAATGGCGACGATGTGACCGACATCATCCGCGGTGAGGCGGTGACGAATGCGGTGTCGCTTGTTGCGAAGCATCCGCTTGTGCGCGAGGAGATGGTCGCCCGCCAACGCGCCTTGGCGGAAGGGGGCGGCGTCGTCATGGACGGGCGCGATATCGGAACGCATGTGCTGCCAAACGCCGAAGTAAAAATTTTCCTGAAAGCTTCGGTCGAGGAGCGGGCGCGGCGCCGGCATGAGGAAAATCTCGCGCGCGGCTTTCCATCCGATCTTGAAAAGCTGAAAGAAGAGATCGCCCGCCGCGACCGGCTCGATTCGGAACGGGAGACAGCGCCGCTTCGCAAGGCGCCGGATGCGGTGGAAATCGATACGACATCGCTGTCGGTTGAGGAAGTGGTGGAGCGGATTATGGAGATTGTCAACGAAAGGATTGGATGACGGTGGACTTTTATTCATTCGCCAAGGGGATCGTCAAGGGAGTGCTCACCCCTTTTTACCGCATTCAAACGATCGGGATTGAACAATTTCCAAAGGAAGGCGGCGTGCTTCTTTGCGCCAACCATATCAGCAACCTAGATCCGCCGGTCATCGGCATTACGGCGCCGCGGCCGATTCGGTTTATGGCGAAAGAAGAGCTGTTTCGTGCTCCGGTCGTGAAAACGCTCGTCAAAAGCTTGCATGCCTTTCCGGTCAAGCGCGGCATGAACGACCGCCAGGCGCTGCGCACGGGGCTTGAGGTGCTGAAGCAAGGCGAAGTGCTCGGCATTTTTCCGGAAGGGACGCGCAGCAAAGACGGCCGGCTGAAAAAGGCGTTGCCCGGCGTTGGCTTTTTCGCTTTGCGCACCGAGGCCGCCGTTGTCCCGTGCGCCATTGTCGGCCCGTACCGTCCGTTTGTGCCGCTTAAGGTTGTGTACGGAGCGCCGATCGATATGGCGCCGCTGCGCGCGCGGAAAGCGAGCCCGGAAGAAGCGGCCGATTACATTATGGATCATATCCGCCGGCTCCTCGAAGAGCATCAGCGAACATGAAAGGAACATGCTGTTCAAGGCATCCCTTCCACCGTCTTAATGAGCATTATAGTACATGTTGATTGAGAAAATATGGTATACTAATTAGAAAAGCGTCCTTATTTTGCCGACAGCCGGCCGCGGCCTCGGCGCGAGGCGCGCTTTTGACAGTTGTCAGTCGATGAAGGAGGGTTTTTGCGATGACAGAAGAGATGAATGTGCAAGTCAATGTGTATGAAGTGGGCGATATCGTCCGCGGCAAAGTGGTGAAGCTTGAGGACAAGCAAGTGCTGGTCGAGGTGGAAAACAGCAAGCAAAGCGGCATCATTCCGATCAGCGAGCTGTCGAACTTGCATATTGAAAAACCGAGCGATGCCGTCGCTGTCGGCGATGAAGTGACGGCCAAAGTCAAGAAAGTGGAAGAAGGAAAAGACGGGGAAGAAGGGTTGCTCATTTTATCGAAAAGAGCGGTGGACGCCGAGCGGGCTTGGGAAGATCTTGAGCGCAAATTTGCAAGCGGCGAAACATTTGAAACGGTCATTAAAGACATCGTCAAAGGCGGTCTTGTCGCCGACGTCGGAGTGCGCGGCTTCATCCCGGCGTCGCTTGTCGAGCCGCATTACGTCGAAGATTTTTCCGATTATAAAGGAAAAACGCTCGCCGTGAAAGTCGTCGAGCTTGATCGTGAGAAAAACCGCGTCATTTTGTCGCATCGGGCGGTCGTTGAGGAAGAACAAGCGCGACAGCAAAAAGAGCTGCTCTCCCGCCTTGAGCCGGGGCAAGTGTTGGATGGCGTCGTCCGCCGCATTGCCGATTTCGGCGTCTTTGTCGATGTCGGCGGGTTTGACGGGCTCGTACATATTTCCCAACTTTCCCATACGCGCGTCGCTCATCCGTCGGAAGTGGTGAAAGAAGGCGATGCGGTGAAAGTGAAAGTGTTGGCCGTCGATCCGGAGAACGGGCGCCTGTCGCTGTCGATCAAAGAAGCGCTGCCGGGCCCATGGGAAGGCCTCAGCGAAAAAGTGAAACCGGGTGATGTCGTCACCGGGACGGTGAAACGACTCGCTTCGTTCGGCGCGTTTGTGGAAGTCTTCCCAGGCGTCGAAGGGTTGGTGCATGTGTCGCAAATCGCCAACCGCCGCATCGGCTCGCCGCATGAAGTGCTGAAAGAAGGCGATGAAGTAAAGGCGAAAGTGCTCGACGTCAACGAGGCGGATCACCGCCTTTCCCTCAGCATCCGCGCGCTGCTTGAGGAAGAGGCGGCTGCGCCGGCTGAGGACTACAGCCAATATACAAGAACGTCGGAAGCGCGTGGTTTCCAGCTCGGTGAAGTGATCGGCGAGCAGCTGAAAAAATTAAAATAATGCAGAGCCGCAAAATCAACTAGCTGGCAAAACAAAGCGAAAGCTCCCTTTTGCCCGATGGTTTCCTCCATCGGGTCGGAGGGAGCTTTTTTGCTTGATTCATTGCAATGAAGAAACAGTAGGCAGAAAACTCATATTTTACCGTTAAAACGGAAACCTTACGTATTAGGATGGTAAGGAGGGAAGGACATGCCGTTTTTGCCAACGCGGAGGAGAAACAATCAGCCGCTTCCCATAGAAGACAAGGAGGAAGAGCAGCAAGAGCTTCTAACGGTCGATCTCAATGAAAACGTAGAGAAAATCAAAACGATTTATCAGGATTGTATGGATGTCGTCTTTCGAAAGTTTCAAATGTTTGCTGACACTGATGCGGTGATCATTTATATCAACGGATTGGCGAATATCGAAGAAATTCATGAACATGTGCTTGAGCCGTTGATGGGGCATGGTTGGGTCGATGAAAACGGCATGCCGCCGGCTGAACAGCTCGTTGACATGAAGCGCTTTGTCGAACAGCGACTGCCTGTCTCGAAAGTATATCGGGCGCAGACGGTAGCGCAGTGCATTGAGCATCTTGCAGAGGGGAATGCGGTGCTGCTTGTCGACGGGCAAAGCGAAGGGGTTGCCCTCGGCTTGTCCAAATGGGAAAAGCGGGCGATTGAAGAACCGGTGGCGGAATCGGGAATCAGGGGGCCGCGCGAAGGATTTATTGAATCGCTCGAAACCAATCTCTCCTTACTGCGGCGCCGAATCCGCAGTCCACGGCTGAAAGCCAAAGCGATCGCTTTAGGCAAGTATACGAAAACGGAAGTCGCTGTTTGTTATATAGAGGGCGTGGCTGCGCCGGCGTTGGTCGCTGAAATCGAACAGCGGCTCCGGCGCGTGGAATTGGACGGCGTGCTGGAAACAGGGTATATCGAGGAGATCATCCAAGACCACCCGTACTCCCCGTTTCCGCAAGTGTTGAATACCGAACGGCCCGATGTGGCGGTGGCCAGTTTGCTTGAAGGGCGCATTGTCATTGTGCAAGACGGCACTCCGTTTGTGCTTGTGATGCCGGTGTCGTTTTATTCGTTGATGCAGTCGAGCGAAGATTACTATCAACGTTCATTGATCAGCACGCTGATCCGCCTGCTCCGGTATTTGTTTTTATTAGTGTCGCTCTTGCTGCCATCGGCGTACATCGCTATTTTGACCTTTCACCAAGAAATGATTCCAACGACCCTTTTATTAACCGTCGCTGCGTCAAGGGAGCGCGTTCCTTTCCCGGCGTTTGTCGAAGCCTTGATCATGGAAATCGTTTTTGAAGCGCTGCGTGAAGCCGGTGTGCGGCTTCCCAAACAGGCGGGGGCAGCCGTCAGCATCGTTGGCGCGCTTGTCATCGGCCAGGCAGCTGTTCAGGCCGGCCTTGTCTCCGCACCGATGATCATGGTGGTGGCGCTGACGGGCATCGCATCGTTTATGTTTCCGCGTTTTACTGCGGCCATCGCGCTGCGCATGCTGCGCTTTCCGATGATGATTTTGGCCGGATCGTTAGGGCTGCTGGGCATTATGCTTGGGCTGCTTCTGATCCTGACTCATATGGCGTCTCTTCGTTCGCTTGGCGTTCCGTATCTTTCAGTGCATGTTCCCAACGCCGGCCATCATATGGATGACGCGCTGATCCGCACTCCGTGGTGGAAAGCAAACGCCGATTCGCGCGTGAATGAGCGGCGCAGCCAACAGACGGCAAAGGAGTGAAAAAGACGGTGGAAAAGGAAAAAATCACGTCCGTCCAAATGATGTTTCTTCTCTACCCGACTGTTATCGCCACCGCTATTTTGATCGTTCCGGGAGTGACGGCCCACCATGCGAAACAAGATATGTGGATTTCGCCGCTGTGGGCGTCGCTTGCCGGCTTTTTGGCCGTGTACATCACGGTGCGGCTGCATCGCCTCTACCCGAAAAAAACGCCGATCGAATACAGCGTGGACATTGTTGGCCAGTTTTTGGGGAAATTGATCGGATTGATTTGGTTGTTTTTCTATTTCCATGTAACGGGAATTATTATTCGCGAGTATGGAGAGTTTGTCGTGGGCAACTTTTTGTTTCGCACGCCCATCAGCGTTGTGATGGGAAGCATGGTGTTTGTCTGCGCCGTGGCGGTTCGCAGCGGGCTTAACGTGTTGGGACAGCTCGCGCAATTGCTGGTTCCGTTTGTCATTATGCTGCTGATGATGATCGTCATTTTGTTGCTTCCGGATATCGACTTGAGAAATATGCTGCCGATCATGGAAAAAGGGGTCATGCCGTCGATTATGGGATCGGTGATTCCGCAAGGCTGGTTCAGCGAATGCTTTTTGATGGCTTTTTTGCTTCCTTATGTCATTGATCAACATAACGGGCCGAAGTGGGGGAACATGGCCGTTGTGTTCATTGCTTTGACCTTGCTTATGACTAATTTGGTCACCCTGTTGGTGTTTGGAGCGATTACCGCCCATTTTGTGTATCCGGTGATGACTATCGTTCGCTACATCAGTATTGCTGATTTTTTGGAACACCTTGAAGCTGTGGTCATGGCGCTTTGGGTGGTTGGCGTTTTTTTAAAGATTTCTGTCTTTTATTATGCCATAGCCGTAGCCATGGCTAAATGGCTGAATCTGGAACATTACCAGCCGCTTGTGTTTCCGGTTGGATGGATTTTGTTGTTCATGTCCATTTGGGCGACGCGGGATTTAATGGAATTGACCCATTTTGTCGCCACGACCGGCCCCTTTTATTTGATGTTTGTCCAAATCATTCTTCCGTCGCTTCTGCTGCTTATTGCTAAATGGAGGAAGCGGGCCGTTTCATCATCTGACGCTGTTTTGCAGGAACACGGGAAGTAGTAAAGCCCCTTATCATTGAGCGAAAAAGGATGAACCGACATGATCGCCTGGAAACAATGGAGACTGATGGTTTCCTTTCTCTTTATGATTGCCCATTTTGCCCTGCTTTGTGGGTGCTGGGATCGCGAGGAGGTCAATGATCTCGCGCTCGTGCTCGGAATTGGCATTGATCGGACGGAACAAGGGAAGATCAGGATGACCGTAGAGATCGCGGTGCCGCGGACAATCGGGGGACAGATGCTAGGGGGAGGAGGCAGCAGCAACGAGGGAGAGACGATCGTGCGTTCGGGAACAGGCGTGACGATTGGGGATGCCATCGCCCAGCTGCAGGAGCGGCTGTCCCGCCGCCTGTTTTGGGGACATACGAAGGTCATTGTGTTTGGCGAAAAAGCAGCGAAGGCGGGCATTCGCGAACATCTTGATTTTCTCGCCCGCCACCCGCAAACCCGGATTCGGTCCAATGTCTTTGTCAGCCAAGGCACGGCGAAGAGCGTGCTGCAATTGGTTCCGATCATCGAGCAAAGTTCATCAGAAGCGTTGCGGGAATTGGCGGAATCAAGAACACTGCTGAAGAAAACGGTGAAAGAAACGCTGCAAATGCTAAGCAGCGAGGCGCAAACCATCGTGCTTCCCATGGTCAAAGTGCTGCCGCCGGAAAAAGGGAAAAAACCAATTCAAACGATGCCCTTTATTTATGGAACCGCCATTTTTAAAAAAGATCAAATGGTCGGCCAAATTGACGACTATCTCACTCGCGGCTTGTTATGGATTCGAAATGAAATCGAGCAAGCGCATATTACCGTGGCCGTCAAAGGGGAGCAAGGGAACATCACCTCGAGGATGATTCGTTCGCGCACCGTTCTCATGCCGAAATACGAGCAAGGAAGGTGGAAAATGACCATCAAGGTGACAACGGAAGACGACATCATCCTCAACGGAACGAAGTTGGACTTATTAAGCGCCAAGAACATTCAAAGGATCAAAGCGCAGCTGGAGAAGGATATTAGCCGGCGGATGCGGGAGGTCTTGAACAGCGTGCAGAAAGAAATGAAAATTGATGTGTTCGGCTTTGCTGATGCGTTTTACAAAAAATATCCACATCAATGGCACCGCATGAAACCACGCTGGGAGGATATTTTCCCCAACCTGCCTGTTGAGCTGAACATCACAGTGAAAGTGCGCAGGCCGGGAATGAATTTCTCTCCGCAAGGCGTGCCGGAACCAGAGGTGAAAAAATGAACGCTTGGCTGATCCTAGGAATGCTGCTGATTGTCGGACTGATTTGGTGGTATGAGTGGTCGCGGCTCGGAAAGGCGCAAAAAAGAGAAAAAACGGCAGTCGCTGTTCTGCTTTGCTTAGGCGCCGTGTTGGCCGTCATGTTGATCATCAATCCGGATCTGCCAGGCCCGTCACAAATGATTCACGCTCTGTTTCGACCTTTAGGGGAAATACTTGAAAAATAGGGAACATCATTTGTTCTCGTTTCTGAATGGTGTTGGCGCACAAATGGAAAGCTAGCCGCAAAAAAACACGGCTAGCTTTTATATATGACAGCGATCCTCTTCGCTAGGTGATCGATCCAAGCGCTGTCCTAAGGACGGTGTACAGAAACAAGAAGGCTCCTGCCTAAAACAAGCTTGCTCCGATTCGAACTTTGCAGTGGAATTCTGCCGCTGTTGCTCGCGTCCGGACAAGGGCGGCCGCAAGGGAAGATAAGAGCCGTTTTTTCTCAATGGCTGTTTCGTTCCCGCGCTTCGTCCGGCGTGTCGAGCCGAGCCGCTCCTTTATAGGAGAGGGACTGGTCGCGGTCTGACTCGACGCGCCGCGATTGCTTCAGCTTTTTTTCCTGTCGATCTTTTCCCATTTCATCATGGCTCCTTTCTGCTTCGGTACAGCGATCATTTTTACTATGAACGAAAGCTGTTTTTTCTATGCGGGAATGAACGTTCATAAAAGATGACATAATGGACATAATAAGGAGTGGAAAAGATGGAAGGAGTCTATTTTTATTTCTTTTTTTGGGCGTTATGGATTGTAGCGACATTTTTGATGAAAAAGACCGTCGAGCGGACGAAGCTGGCTGCGTTTTCGCTATTCATGATCAGTTCGGCTTCCATAACGGTGAAGATCAGTCCTATTCAGATGGGGGCGTCCTTTTTTGTGCTTTTTTTCTCCTCTTGTTACGTGGCGGTCACACAGCGGCCATGCGGATGGCTGCGGATGGCGCTGTCAGCGACCGGCTTGGCGTTTGCCTATGCCGCTTTTCGTCTGCTTGCCTTGTTTGATCCGGTCTGGATTTGGCTTGACGGCCAATGGATGCTTGGCTGGTGGCTCGCTTTCGTCAGCGCCTTGTTTCACCGCGATGCAACAGCCCGCCTTCTTTGTCTGGCGCTCGGCGGATGCCAAGGGGAAATCGTGTATGCCATGGCTGTTTCCCGCATGACACCGGATGATGTGATCGGGGCATTTTCATTTTTGGATGCAATGTCGATCAGTGCGTCGTGCTTGCTCGTTTGGGAATCGATCCGCTTCCTCTCGCTGCAGCTTGAGGAAAAACGGCCTGTAAGGAGGATGAGGCAGCCGTGAACGAATACACGTTTCCGATTTTATACGGTGTTGCCGCTGGGGTGTTGACGCGGCTTTATTTGTTGCGCACCGATTACCGGCAATACCCGACGTATTTGCACGGTCGGACGATCCATATCGCCTTAGGGGCCATTGCCGCCGGCCTGGGAACGGTCGCCGTGCCGGCGATTATGGAAAAAGAGTTCGCAGCGATCACATTTTTGGCCTTGGCCGCCTCACAATTTCGCGACGTGCGCAATATGGAGCGCAATACGTTGAATGAATTGGACCAGTATGAACTCGTGCCGCGTGGAAAAACGTACATTGAAGGGATCGCCATCGTGTTTGAGGGGCGGAACTATTTAGTGATTTTTGTTTCCTTCCTATCAACGCTTGCCTATTTAGTATGGAATGTGTGGGCGGCTGTCTTGGCGAGCATCATTGGCTTGATGGCGGCGCGGCGGTTTATGAGCGGAAGCCGGCTGAAAGACATTGCCGACGTCCAATATGTCAAGCCGCATTTTGAAGGGGCAGGGCTGTATGTTGACAACATCTACATCATGAACATTGGTTTGCCGGCTCGGCGCGAAGAAATTTTGCGCTATGGAATGGGGTTTATTTTAACGCCGAAAAATTTCAACGCCCGCACGACGATCGCCAACCTCGGGCAGCGGCAGGCGATTTTGCATGACGTATCAACGGCGCTCGGCATTTATCGCGATTCAGGGACGCCGGCGCTCGTGCCGCTCGCGAAGCGGGACTTAAATGACGGGCGCGTCGGTGTTTTTATTTTGCCGCAAGTAGAGGATGTCGAGAAGGCGAAGGCGGTCATTGAAAACGTTCCGGTGCTCGAGAGCGCCATCCGCATGCCGGCGAAACGGCGCTGGAAGCGAAGAGGGGGCGGCGGTGATGACGCATGAAAAAATGATTTTGGCCATTGTGACGACCAAGGGCGAAACTGTCGCCGGCGGCGCGCCGATCTTTATTTGCCAGACAAAAGAGGAAATGGAACAGATCGCCGCCAATTTAGAGGCGATTTTGGATGGCATCGCCCATGAATTGAGCGAGGGGCTTCTTATTATCGTCAAACATTAGTTGTTGAGCGTTTCGCTTTTTGATAAAATAAAGCAGCTGCAGTATGCCCTTTTCGAAAAGGGCGTTTTTTCACGAGGAACGATATAAAAATGTCGATAAAGGGTGGTAGCATGGCAAATCCAGTCGTGGCCATTGTCGGCCGTCCGAATGTGGGGAAATCGACGATTTTCAACCGCATCGTCGGGGAGCGCATTTCCATCGTCGAAGACGTACCCGGAGTGACGCGCGACCGCATTTACAGCCGGGCCGAATGGCTGAACCATTCGTTTTACTTGATCGATACCGGGGGCATTGACATCGGCGACGAGCCGCTGCTTGTGCAAATTCGTCAGCAGGCGGAAATCGCGATCGATGAGGCGGATGTCATCATCTTTATGACAAACGGCCGGGACGGCGTGACCGCGGCCGATGAAGAAGTGGCCAAGCTGCTTCGCCGGTCGAACAAGCCGGTTGTGCTCGCGGTGAACAAAATCGACAATCCGGAGATGCGCGATTTGATTTATGACTTTTATGCCCTCGGCTTTGGAGAGCCGTATCCGATTTCCGGAGCGCACGGGACGGGGCTTGGTGATTTGCTTGACGCCGTCGTCCGTCATTTCCCGAAAGGCGGCGGGCAGGAGTATGAGGAAGACGTGATTAAATTTTGCCTTATTGGCCGGCCAAATGTCGGCAAATCATCGCTGGTCAATGCCATTTTAGGCGAAGAGCGGGTCATCGTCAGCGACATCGCCGGTACGACGAGGGATGCCGTCGACACCTCGTTCGTGCGCGAAGGGCAGGAATATGTTATCATTGATACGGCAGGGATGCGCAAGCGAGGAAAAATTTACGAAAGCACGGAAAAATACAGCGTCTTGCGCGCGTTAAGGGCCATTGAGCGCTCGGACGTCGTGCTTGTCGTGCTAAACGCCGAAGAAGGCATCATCGAGCAGGACAAAAAAATCGCCGGATATGCCCATGAGGCCGGACGCGGCGTCATTTTGGTCGTCAATAAATGGGATGCGATTGAAAAAGACGACAAAACGATGGTCGAGTTTGAGCGGAAGATTCGCGATCATTTTCCATTTTTGGATTATGCACCGATTTTATTCGTGTCGGCGAAGACCAAACAGCGGCTGCATAAGCTCTTGCCGCTCGTCCGGCTTGTGAGCGACAACCATGCGATGCGCGTCCAGACCAATGTGCTCAATGAAGTCATTATGGATGCGGTGGCGATGAATCCGACGCCGACGCACAACGGCAAGCGGTTAAAAATTTATTATATGACGCAAGTCGCCGTCAAACCGCCGACGTTTGTCGCGTTTGTCAATGATCCGGAATTGATGCATTTTTCATATGAACGGTTTTTGGAAAATCGCATCCGTGATGCGTTCGGTTTTGAAGGCACGCCGATTAAAATCATCGCCCGTCCGCGGAAATAAGAAGGAAAGCGCCAAGAGAGCTCGCGAAACCCACGATTCTTCCTTGGCTGGAGGGAAGGGCGCCGGCAGCGGGAAAGCGGGGCCGGGCGTGCTCATCGGCGACAAGCGCCGCGGGATTCACCAAGGGGCCGGAATCAAGCAAACCGGCCGAGCGCGCTTCTGCGCGGATGGATGGCGGGAGCGGAAGCCATAGCCGTGAAAGCCGGATGGACGAGAACGAAGCGATGCGGCTGCTCTTTTTCGAGATTGCGACAATCGGACGAAGGAAGTGGGAAACGATGGAGAATATCGCCGTACTGGGGGCGGGAAGCTGGGGCACGGCGTTGGCGCTCGTGTTGGCCGACAACGGGCACCGCGTCCGGCTTTGGAGCCATCGGGCGGAGCAAGCCTGGGAGATCAACGAACGACGGACGAACGAAAAATATTTGCCAGGCGTCCGTCTGCCGGAAGCCATCATTGGTTACGATGATCTTTGCGCTGCGCTTGACGGCATTTCCATCGTCGTGCTGGCCGTACCGACGAAGGCGATCCGCGATGTGCTCAAACAAGCGCGCCCCTGCTTGACGGCACCGATCACGGTCGTTGCCGTCAGCAAAGGAATCGAGCCGGGGACGCATAAGCGGGTGTCGGAAATGGTCATCGAGGAAATGGGCGAATGGCTTGCGGATGTTATTGTCCTTTCCGGGCCGAGCCATGCCGAAGAGGTCGTGCTCCGGCATCCGACGACCGTGGCGGTATCATCGCCCAATATGGAAGCGGCGCGCCGCATCCAAGACATCTTTATGAACCATCACTATTTTCGCGTGTATACGAACCCGGATTTAATCGGCGTCGAAGTCGGTGGAGCGCTGAAAAATATCATCGCCTTGGCCGCCGGCATCAGCGACGGGCTCGGCTACGGGGATAACGCCAAAGCCGCTCTTATTACCAGGGGGCTCGCCGAGATCGCCCGCCTCGGCTGCGCCCTCGGCGCTAATCCGCTGACGTTCGCCGGTTTGACCGGAGTCGGCGATTTGATCGTCACGTGCACGAGCGTTCATTCCCGCAACTGGCGGGCCGGCTACATGCTCGGTCAAGGAAAAAAGCTGGACGAGGTGCTCGAGAGCATGGGAATGGTCGTCGAAGGGGTGCGGACGACAAAAGCCGCCTATGAACTGGCGAAAGAGCTTGGTGTGAAGATGCCGATCACCGAAGCTCTCTATGACGTATTGTTTGCGGGAAAAGACCCGAAAGAGGCGGTCGATTCGCTCATGGCGCGTGGAAAAAAGGAGGAAATGGACGACTTGAACCATATTTTTGCCGAACAAGAATGATGAAAATAGGCCAATGGCGGTACAAGTCGTCTTCGTTTTGCATACAATATGGCGAACCATCATCGGCTTGAGCTTCCGGAAGGGTATGAGGCGATGCTGAAGTAAAGAAAGCCCCGCTTTACTTCAGCTTTTTTTTTGCCAATGCTATAATTATAGTTGTCGAAAAAAAGGAGGGGCCTCCATGTCACCGGCGTTAGCGAAAATGTGGATCGCCATCGCCTCGATGGTGTTTATGTTTATTTCTGTCGGCTTCATTTATTTAAGCCGCTATAAGGTCAAGATGAAATGGCTTCGCTTCCTGTTGGCGCTCATCGCCTACATTCTTTTAATTTTCGCCGGCATCATCATCATTTTCGTCGTATTCAGCGGACCAACACCGCAATAGGCAAAAAGGTGGGAAAGATGAAACGAATCGCTCGCTTGTTGTTGTCATGTATATGTTTGGCCATGATTTCCGGCTGCCTGTATCCACAAGAGCGGTTGAAACAAAACCAAATTCCTTACAAAGACCAAGTGGCGGCCGTCCAATCGGCAGTTGATGAATACCGGAAGGCGACCGGCGGGCTTCTGCCGATCAAAACACGCGACATGAACACGCCGATGTATTTGAAGTATCCAGTCGATTTTCAAAAACTCGTTCCCCGCTATATGCAGGAGCCGCCGGGAAACGCCTATGAAAGCGGGGGCGTCTTCCAGTATATGATCATCAATGCGGAAACGAACCCGACGGTCAAGCTTCTTGATTTGCGATTGGCTGAGCGCGTCCGTGATTTAAAGCTGCGGCTGCGCATGTATACGGACAAGCATAAGTATCCGCCGTTTCAAGACGTCGTTGCGCCGGGCGTATTTACGCTCGATTACAAAAAGCTCGGTTACAAAGAGCCGCCGTATGTCGTCAGCCCGTTTTCCGGCAACAACTTGCCGTTTGTCATCGACGGGAATGGGGAAATTTATATCGACTATCGTTCTGATTTGTATGCGGCGTTGAAAAAATATGCGCACCACTACAAGCCAGGCGACGACATTCGCCCGATTTTGACTGACCATTCGCTTTTTGTGCCGGCGTACTCGTTGCCCTATACGATCGATGCCAAGACGAATGAACCGATTTTTTTCATAAAATGAGTCATCTTCCCTTCTCTAGGAAAATACATTCTAGAGAAGGGATTTTTTCTATTTTAGTCATAACCGAATCGGACAACATCATATGCATATAGTGTCCTGCTCTATTGGTTCATCTCGCTGTTTCTAATAACGACCGAAGAACTGGAGGGGAGTCATTTGGAAAAGGTCGATATTTTTAAAGATATCGCCGAGCGGACTGGGGGCGACATTTATTTAGGGGTGGTCGGCGCCGTCCGCACCGGAAAATCGACGTTTATTAAACGGTTTATGGAGTTGGTGGTCATTCCGAACATTAAAAACGAAGCCGATAAAGCGCGCGCCCAAGATGAACTGCCGCAAAGCGCTGCCGGCAAGACGATCATGACGACAGAACCGAAGTTCGTGCCAAACCAGGCGGTGACGGTGAAAGTGGATGAGGGTCTTGAAGTCAACATCCGTCTTGTCGATTGTGTCGGTTACGCTGTGCCCGGCGCAAAAGGATATGAAGACGAAAACGGGCCGCGGATGATTCACACGCCTTGGTATGAAGAGCCGATCCCGTTCCAAGAGGCGGCGGAAATCGGGACAAGAAAAGTCATCCAAGAACATTCGACGATTGGAGTCGTCATTACGACAGACGGCACGATCGGGGAAATTCCGCGTCAAGACTACGTCGAAGCGGAAGAACGGGTGATTGGCGAGCTGAAAGAAGTCGGCAAGCCGTTCATTATGATCGTCAACACTGTTCGGCCCCACCATCCGGAAACCGAAGCGCTTCGTCGCGAGCTTGCCGAAAAGTACGACATCCCGGTGCTCGCCATGAGCGTGGAAAGCATGCGCGAAGCCGATGTGTATAACGTGCTTCGTGAAGCATTATATGAATTTCCGGTGCTTGAAGTGAATGTCAACTTGCCGAGCTGGGTGATGGTGCTTCGCGAAGATCATTGGCTGCGCGAAAGCTACCAAGAAGCGGTTCGCGACACCGTCAAAGACATTAAACGGCTGCGCGACGTCGACCGGGTTGTGCAGCAGTTTGCCGAGTACGATTTCATCGAAAAAGCGCAGCTCGCCGGCATCGAAATGGGGCAAGGGATCGCCGAAATTGACTTGTACGCGCCGGATGAGCTGTACGATCAAATTTTAAAAGAAATCGTCGGTGTCGAGATCCGCGGCAAAGACCATCTGCTTCAGTTGATGCAAGATTTTGCCCATGCGAAAGCGGAATATGATCAAATCGCCGACGCCTTGAAAATGGTCAAACAAACCGGCTACGGAATCGCTGCTCCCGCTTTGTCCGACATGAGCCTTGACGAACCGGAAATCATCCGCCAAGGGTCGCGCTTTGGCGTCCGTCTGAAAGCCGTTGCGCCGTCGATTCATATGATCAAAGTCGACGTCGAATCGGAGTTTGCGCCGATCATCGGCACGGAAAAGCAAAGCGAAGAGCTCGTCCGCTATTTAATGCAAGACTTCGAAGACGATCCGCTGTCGATTTGGAACTCTGACATTTTCGGACGTTCCCTCAGCTCCATCGTCCGTGAAGGCATCCAAGCGAAACTGGCGCTCATGCCGGAAAACGCCCGCTACAAGCTGAAAGAAACGCTTGAGCGTATCATCAACGAAGGCTCCGGCGGCCTCATCGCGATTATTTTATAGAAAAGCGGAGGCCGCGCGCCAAGCTCCCGAGGAAAAATGTTCCCCGCCCGCAGAAGTGCTTGCACTTCGAGGGCGGGGGTTATTTTGCGGAAGGGAGCTAGCGGCCGGAGCTAGACAGAAAAGAAAAGCGGAGGCCGCGCGCCAAGCTCCCGAAAAGGGGGCTTTTTTTGATGCCATTTTTTCAGTTGCTAAGCGGCAAAGGGAAAAAATCGCCAAAACCCTTGAGAAATCAGGATTGGCACTTGATTATAGGCATGGCGTTATGGTAATCTTTTATCTGAAATCGTTGTTTTGGTGAAATATGCCTAAAATTGGCCGTTTTTGCGAAAAAAGATGTTGAATTTCCGCGGTCAATTGGTTAAGATTAGGCATGTCACCGCCTGTTGGCGGGAAGAAGGCGGTTTCCTTGTCCTTTGCTTCGTTTGCGCTCGGCAAAAACAGGAGAAGCCCAAACGGTTGGGAAGAGGCTTCAGCCGGCGGCATAGGCGCATCTCCTGCGGACTGTCGCGAGGCAAACATAGAATGATTGGTTGCGCCGGCGCGGCGCGCGAGCCTTCTTGCCGCTGGAATTGGATGTCTATGTATAGAAAAGCAGAAAAGTGTGCACAAATGGTAGTAAACAAGACCAGCTCCTTGGGAGGAGGTGAATGGCATGAACAAAACGGAATTGATCAACGCGGTCGCTGAAACAAGCGGTCTTTCGAAAAAAGATGCAACAAAAGCCGTTGATGCGGTGTTTGATTCGATTACAGAAGCGCTGCGAAAAGGCGATAAAGTGCAATTAATCGGTTTTGGAAACTTTGAAGTGCGCGAGCGCGCCGCCCGGAAAGGACGCAATCCGCAAACGGGCGAAGAAATGGAAATTCCGGCAAGCAAAGTTCCTGCATTCAAACCGGGCAAAGCGTTGAAAGATGCTGTCAAGTAAGCCTACATAGCAGGAGCGCAGAAGGGAAGGGCAGGTGATCCACCGCCCTTCTTTTTTGTTTTTTTTGGCTCCCTATGCTAGAATCGGATTACATGCAGCTTTTATGATGCAGGAGGATGTTGTTTGTATGCCAGAGATCAATGTTGCGCAAATTGAATATGCGGTCCGCCTCATTCTTGAGGCGATCGGGGAAGATCCAGACCGCGAAGGGCTCGTCGATACGCCAAAGCGGGTGGCGAAAATGTATGCCGAGGTGTTCGCTGGGTTGCAGGAAGACCCGAAGCAGCACTTTCAAACCGTATTCAGCGAGGAACATGAGGAGCTTGTGCTCGTCAAAGATATTCCGTTTTATTCGATGTGCGAACACCATTTGGTGCCGTTTTTTGGCGTTGCTCACGTCGCCTATATTCCGCGGGGAGGGAAAGTGACCGGACTGAGCAAGCTTGCTCGAGCCGTTGAGGCGGTGGCGCGTCGCCCGCAGCTGCAAGAGCGCATCACGGCGACGATTGCTGATTCGATCGTCGAGGCGCTTGAGCCGCATGGGGTGATGGTCGTCGTTGAAGCGGAGCATATGTGCATGACGATGCGCGGGGTGAAAAAACCGGGGGCCAAAACAGTGACAACCGCGGTGCGAGGCGTGTTTGAAACAGATGCCAACGCCCGCACTGAAGTGCTTTCGTTAATCAAAGCGTAAGGAGGGAAGAGGATGTACACAAACAGCGATTTTGTCGTCATTAAAGCGCTCGAAGACGGGGTGAACGTCATCGGGCTGACGCGCGGCGCGGACACAAGATTTCACCATTCGGAAAAGCTTGACAAAGGCGAAGTGTTGATCGCTCAGTTCACGGAACATACGTCGGCGATCAAAGTGAGAGGAAAAGCGTATATTCAAACGCGCCACGGTGTGGTTGAATCGGAAGGCAAAAAGTAAACCGGCAAATTTCTAGCAAACTAGAGCGTTTTCGACAAAATTATGTTATAATGAGTCCGTCATGGCGGTGCGGATATTTTTGGGGGGACAAGGGTGAGAAGAGTGAATGACATCATGGTGAAATTGGCGTCATTGAAGGAACAAATCGAACGGCAGCTGGACCATCCGTATTTGCGCGCGCATGTGCCGACGCCGGCTGTCGACGAAGATCGGCTGCTGCTTTCGCTGTCGATGATGACTGATGCTTCGGCGGCGCCGAATGAGCCGGACCGGTGCATCATCGCCATGATGCTCATGCAAATCGCCCTTGACACCCATGATCAGGTGACAGACCGCGGCGGCGATTTGCGGACGCGGCAGCTTGTCGTTTTGGCCGGCGACTTGTACAGCGGGCTTTATTACGACTTGCTGGCGCGCTCGGGCGATGTCGCGCTCATCCGTTTGTTTGCCGAAGCGGTCCGTGAGATTAATGAGCAAAAAGTGCAGCTGTACGAAAAAAAGGTGGAGCGGATCGAGACGCTGTTCGCCGCGGTCGGCACGATCGAGTCGGCATTGCTTGTGAAGCTTGCCGAGCGCATCGGGGCGCCGCAATGGGGGGAATTTGCCGGCCATTACTTGCTGTTGCGGCGCTTGCTGCTCGAGCAAGCAGCGTTCGTCCGCACCGGGTCATCGGTGCTGTTTGAACAAATGGCGCATATCGCCTTTCCGTGGGCTAAAGGGCTGACGAAAGAACAAAAGCGGCATTTGCTTCGCCTTTGCGAGCGTTATATCGACCATTGCAAGGAAGCGCTGCTTTCGGCCGACTTGCCGATGAATGACCTGCTGCGGTTCCGTATGGCGGAACTTGCCGGCCGATTTCAAGCCATTGTCAAAAAGTCGGTGGAAGAAGGGTAGAACGATGCATCAATCGAAAGAAGAACGAGTCCATCGCGTATTTGAAAACATTTCTGCACATTATGACCGGATGAATTCTGTCATCAGCTTCCGCCGCCATTTGAAATGGCGCGAGGACGTCATGCGGAGGATGAATGTGCAAAAAGGGAAAAGGGCGCTCGACGTGTGTTGCGGAACGGCCGATTGGGCGATTGCGCTGGCTGAGGCGGTCGGACCGAAGGGGGAAGTGTACGGTCTTGACTTCAGCGAAAACATGCTGAAAGTCGCCGAGCAAAAGGTGAAGGCGCGCGGCCTCGACAACGTCAAGCTCATTCACGGCAACGCCATGCGGCTGCCGTTTCCCGATAATTCGTTCGATTATGTGACGATCGGCTTCGGCTTGCGCAACGTCCCTGATTATATGACGGTGCTGAAAGAAATGCACCGAGTCACCAAGCCGGGCGGCATGACCGTCTGTCTGGAAACGTCGCAGCCGACGTTGTTTGGTTTCCGCCAGCTTTACTATTTTTATTTTCGGTTTATTATGCCGCTGTTTGGCAAACTGTTGGCGAAAAGCTATGAGGAATACTCATGGCTGCAGGAATCGGCGCGTGAATTTCCAGGACGGGACGAGCTGGCCGAGATGTTCCGCGAAGCCGGTTTCGTCGATGTCGAGGTCAAACCGTACACGTTCGGCGTAGCGGCCATGCATTTAGGCTATAAACGATGAGTCAAGGTGAACACCATGAAGTTAAAGGCGATGTATTCGTTTTTAAGCGATGATTTGGCGGCGGTCGAAGAGGAGCTCGAGCGGACGGTCCGGTCGGAATACGGGCCGCTGGGGGAAGCGGCGCTCCATTTATTGCAAGCGGGCGGAAAGCGGATCCGTCCCGTTTTTGTCTTGCTGTCCGCCCGTTTTGGCCATTATGATTTTGAACGGATTAAACATGTAGCCGTAGCGCTTGAACTCATCCATATGGCATCGCTCGTTCACGACGATGTCATCGATGACGCCGACGTTCGGCGCGGCCGCCCGACGATCAAGGCGAAATGGAGCAACCGTTTTGCCATGTATACAGGTGATTACCTCTTCGCTCGTTCGCTTGAGCGGATGGCGGAGCTTTCCAGTTCGCGCGCTCATCAAGTGCTGGCGAAAACGATCGTGGAAGTGTGCCGTGGGGAAATCGAGCAAATCAAGGACAAATACCGATTCGACCAGCCGCTTCGCACGTACTTGCGGCGCATCCGCCGGAAAACGGCGCTATTGATCGCCGCGAGTTGCCAGCTTGGCGCCCTTGCCGCCGACGCGCCGGAGGCGGTGGCCAACCGACTGTATTGGTTCGGCCATTACGTCGGCATGTCGTTTCAAATTACCGATGACATTCTTGATTTCACGGGCACGGAAGAGCAGCTCGGCAAGCCGGCTGGAAGCGACTTGCAGCAAGGAAACGTCACCCTCCCGGTGCTGTATGCCCTTTGCGATGAACAGGCGCGAGCGAAAATTACGGCCGTCAACGCGGACACTGACGCCAAAGAAATGTCAGCGGTGCTGGCGGTCATTAAACAGACGGATGCCATCGAACGATCGTATGCGCTAAGCGACCGCTATTTGGAAAAAGCGCTCCGCCTGCTCAACGAGTTGCCGGCCAACGAAGCGCGCACGCTGCTCCATGATCTCGCTCTCTACATTGGGAAAAGGGATTATTAGCGCTTTCAAGGACGCTGTTGCCAACGGCGTGGAACCATGATACTATGATGGGTGGGAACCCGTTTCCCAGTACATACGACAGTAGAGGTGGAGAGCGAATGGCAGAACGGACATTCATCATGGTGAAACCGGACGGGGTTCAGCGCAATTTGATCGGCGAGATTGTCGCTCGCTTTGAAAAAAAAGGCTTCCAGCTTGTCGGCGCGAAGCTGATGCAGGTGTCGCGCGAACTGGCCGAGCAGCATTACGCTGAGCATAAAGAGCGCCCGTTTTTCGGCGAGCTCGTCGACTTTATCACCTCGGGGCCAGTGTTTGCCATGGTGTGGGAGGGCGAGAACGTGATCGCCGCCGCCCGGCAAATGATGGGGAAAACGAATCCGCAGGAGGCTGCCCCTGGCACGATCCGCGGCGATTTTGGCCTGACGGTCGGCAAAAACGTCATCCACGGCTCCGACTCGCCGCAAAGCGCCGAACGCGAAATCAACTTGTTCTTTAAAGAAGAAGAGCTCGTCCGCTATTCGAAACAGATCAACGCATGGCTGTACTGATGCGAAGACCGGCCGCCATTCGGCCGGTTTTTGCCGTTTTTGTATATTGACAGGGGAGAGGAACAGGCGACGATGGACGATTACGCACAGTTCATTGCCAAAGTGAAGCGAAAAACAGGCATTGACTTATCACTATATAAGGAGGCGCAGATGAGGCGGCGTTTGGCGTCGTTGTACATGAAAAAAGGGCTAAAAAGCTTTGCCGAGTTGTTTGCGGCGATGGAGAAAGAGCCGGCGCTATGGCATGAATGCTTGGATCGGATGACGATCAACGTCTCGGAGTTTTACCGGAACGCCAAGCGTTGGGAAGTGCTTGAGCACACCATTTTGCCGCGGCTCTTGGCGGAAAACCCGCGCCCGAACGTGTGGAGCGCTGCCTGCTCAACCGGCGAGGAGCCGTATACGCTCGCGATGGTGCTTGCAAAACGATTGCCGCTTCACCGCGTGTCGGTGTTGGCGACCGACATTGACGATAATGCGCTCGCCCGCGCGCGTCTCGGTTTGTACAGCGAGCGGTCGCTTGTAGAGCTGCCGGAGGAAATGAGAAAAAAGTTTTTTACGAAAGACGGCGAGTATTATAAAATAAACGAAAAGATTAAACAAACGGTCAAGTTTCAAAAGCACAACTTGCTCGCGGATCCGTTTCCTTGCAACATGGATTTGATCGTCTGCCGCAACGTGCTCATTTATTTTACGGAAGAGGCGAAGCGGATGCTGTATCGCAAATTTCACGACGCGCTCCGGACGGGAGGTGTGCTGTTTGTCGGCAGCACCGAGCAGATTTTCAATCCCGGCTTGTACGGCTTTGAAGTCGAGGAGACGTTTTTTTACCGAAAAAAATAGCTCACGCCGGCTTCTTTTTTTCCTGAAACTATTTTCATTTTTCGAATTTATGATATATTTTTACTTAAACGCGTTAAAGACCTGAAGGGAGAGACAAACATGCGGTATTTGACGGCAGGGGAATCGCATGGGCCGCAATTGACGGCCATTTTGGAAGGAGTACCGGCCGGGCTCGCGCTATGCGCCGAGCATATCAATAAAGAGCTGGCGCGTCGGCAAAAAGGGTACGGACGCGGCCGCCGCATGCAGATTGAAAAAGACGAAGTGAAAATCACAGGCGGCGTCAGGCACGGGAAAACGCTCGGCTCGCCGATTGCGCTCGTTGTCGAGAATCGCGATTTTAAACATTGGCAAACGATTATGGCGGTTGAGCCGATGGATGACGAAGCGGAAGTGAAGCGGAAAGTGACGCGTCCGCGCCCAGGGCATGCTGATTTAAACGGCGCCCTGAAATACGGACATCGCGACATGCGCAACGTGCTCGAGCGCTCGTCAGCAAGAGAAACAACGGTGCGTGTGGCGGCCGGGGCGGTGGCAAAACGCATTTTGGAAGAGGTCGGCATCCGCGTCGCCGGCCATGTCATCGAAATCGGCGGCGTGCGCGCCAAGAAGCTTGATTATCGTTCGCTTGAGGAATTGCAGGCGGTGACGGAAGAATCGCCGGTGCGCTGCTTTGACCCGGAGGCAGGGAAAAAAATGATGGAAGCGATCGATTGGGCGAAGAAAAACGGCGATTCGATCGGCGGCATCGTGGAAGTGATCGTTGAGGGCGTTCCGGCTGGAGTCGGCAGCTATGTCCATTACGACCGAAAGCTTGATGCAAAAATCGCCGCGGCGATCGTCAGCATCAACGCGTTTAAAGGCGTTGAATTCGGGATCGGCTTTGAAGCGGCGCGCCTCCCGGGAAGTGAAGTGCACGATGAAATCGTTTGGAGCCCGGAAGAAGGCTTTTCGCGCCGAACGAATCGGGCGGGCGGCTTTGAAGGCGGGGTGACGACCGGGATGCCGATCGTCGTTCGCGGAGTGATGAAGCCGATCCCGACGCTGTACAAGCCGCTTCAAAGCGTGGATATCGAGACGAAAGAGCCGTTTGCGGCAAGCATTGAGCGATCGGATAGCTGCGCCGTGCCGGCGGCGAGCGTTGTCGCTGAGGCCGTTGTCGCCTGGGAAGTGGCGGCGGCGATCGTTGAGCAGTTTGGGCAGGATCGGATGGACTTGATTAAAGAAAATGTGGAACGCGCCCGCCGCTATGCAAAGGAGTTTTAACCATGATCGAACGGACGATTGAAACGGCGACGAAGCGCTATCCGCTTCTTTTGGGCGATGGAGCGGCCCGCGAGTTGCCAAAGTTGCTTCGATCGCTCGCCTGCCCGCCGGGGACAAAACTTTTCATCGTTACCGACGATACTGTGGCGCCTCTTTATTTGGATGAGGTGCGGGGGTTGCTTGCCGCCGCTGAGTACGACGTGTACACCTACGTCATTCCGAGCGGGGAGGCGGCCAAGTCCTTTGATAATTATTACGCCTGTCAGACAGCGGCATTGCAGTGCGGCCTTGACCGCCGTTCGGTCATCATTGCGCTTGGAGGCGGCGTTGTCGGCGATTTGGCCGGGTTTGTCGCCGCCACCTATATGCGCGGCATCCGCTATATACAAATGCCGACGACCCTTTTGGCCCATGACAGCGCCGTCGGCGGCAAGGTCGCCATCAACCATCCGCTCGGCAAAAATATGATCGGCGCTTTCCACCAGCCAGAGGCGGTCGTGTACGACATCTCTTTTTTGCGTACTTTGCCCGATCGCGAGCTTCGGTCCGGGTTTGCCGAGGTGATCAAGCATGCGTTGATTCGCGACCGCTGCTTTTACGAATGGCTGCGCGCGGAAATCAAGACGCTCGCCGACTTGCAGGGCGACAAGCTCGCCTATTGCATTGAAAAGGGCATTGACATTAAGGCGTCCGTCGTCCGTGAGGATGAAAAAGAAACCGGGGTGCGCGCCCATTTGAATTTCGGCCATACGCTTGGCCATGCGCTGGAAAGCGAGTTAGGCTACGGCGTGCTCACCCATGGGGAGGCGGTCGCGGTTGGCATGCTGTTTGCGGTCTTTGTCAGCGAACGATTTTACGGCCGGTCGTTCGCCGAGCATCGATTGGCTGATTGGTTCGCAGGATACGGCTTCCCGGTGTCGCTGCCGACAACGGTTCAGACGCGCCGCCTGCTTGCGAAGATGAAAGGCGACAAAAAAGCGTACGCCGGCACAGTGCGAATGGTGCTTCTTTGTGAGATCGGTGACGTGGAAGTGGTGGAACTCGAAGATGACAACCTGCTCACGTGGCTGGACGAGTTTTCCAAACAGGAGGGGAAAGGATGATTCGCGGCATTCGCGGAGCGATTACGGTGGATCGAAATGACGCCGAGGAAATCGTGGCGGCAACTGAAACGTTGCTTCGTGAAATGATCCGCGCAAACGATGTCGCCGCTGCTGATGTGTCGTTTGTGCTCATTTCCGTCACCGACGACATCACCGCCGCGTTTCCGGCGCAGGCGCTGCGCCGTTTGGACGGCTGGACGTATGTACCGGTCATGTGCATGAGGGAAATTCCGGTGCCTGGTTCCTTGCCGCGCTGCATTCGCGTCATGATGACGGTGGCGACTGAGAAACACCAAGAAGAGATCTGCCACGTGTATTTAAAAGGAGCGGTTGTGTTGCGCCCGGATTTGTCGTTGACAAAAAAAACTGAAATGTAATATAGTTAAAATAACTTCTTTGCCCCCTTAACGCAGCGAGGGGTGTTGGAAGCTGAGCAAGAGTGGAGAGCGAGCGTAGGGTAGATGAGAATGAGCGAGTTTAGCTGAGGTGAGCGTTTTTTCATTCGCCGGCATCTGCCCAAAGACGGTCGTCTTTGGGCGTTTTATTTTCCCCTCTCTTTTTTCGCCTCATAAACCCTCATTCTCCGCCCGCTGATCATGAAGGGAGGAGAAGTGATGTCTGCTGATGGGCTGACCGCTTTTTTGGCAGAAGCGAACGAATTTCGCACCATCCCGATTGTGCGTAAATTTGTAGCCGATGTCATTGAGCCGCTCGGCGTGTTTGCCAATTTGCGCGAGGAAGCCGTGTTTTTGCTTGAAAGCAAGGATGACGAATCGCCATGGGCGCGCTATTCGTTCATTGGCGTGGCGCCGTTTTTGACGCTGGAGAGCGAAACCGGCGAAACGTTTTCGGTGAAAGACGAAAACGGGAACAAACCAATCACCGCACCGACGCTGAAAGAAGCGTTTCAATGGGTCGAGCGGACGCTTGCCGTCAAGCCGCTCGCCGAGACGGTGCCGTTTACAGGCGGTGCAGTTGGGTTTTTAGGCTACGATTTCATTTCCGCCATCGAAAAAGTGCCGCGCCATCAAAACCGCGATTTGCCGATGAAGACGGCCTATTTCGTGTTTTGTGAATCGTTGTTTGCGTTTGACCACCAAAAGCGTGAATTGCTCGTCATTCACTATATTCGGTTGAGCGGCAACGAAACGGAGGAAGAAAAAATCGAAGCGTACCGCGCGGCCGAACGGCGCATGGCCGATCTCGCAGCGAAAGCGGCCCGCATCCGCACCGAGCAGCCGCTCTTGCCGGCGGAAGGCGAATCGGGGCGGCCCGCCTCGTTTGCCAAAGCAGTGTCCAACTATGACAAAAAACAGTTTTTGCGCGATGTGGAGACTGTGAAACGGTACATCGCGGCCGGTGATGTGTTTCAAGCGGTTCTGTCCCAGCGCTTCTGCGTGCCGGTTCAAGCCGGAGGCTTTGCCATTTATCGGTTGCTCCGCTACATCAACCCGTCACCGTACATGTTTTATTTCCAGCTTGGCGATGTGGAAATTGTCGGCAGTTCGCCGGAAAAACTCGTTCAAGTGCACCGTGGGCGCGTTGAGATCGATCCGATTGCCGGCACACGGCGGCGCGGCCGATCGCCGGAAGAAGATGAGAGGCTGGCTGATGAGCTGTACCACGACCCGAAAGAACGGGCTGAGCATTATATGCTTGTCGATTTGGCGCGCAACGACATCGGCCGGGTCGCCAAGTACGGAACAGTCGAGGTGCCGGTGTTGCTTCAGATCGGAAAGTTTTCACACGTGATGCACTTAATTTCCAAAGTCGTCGGTGAACTGGACGACAACGTTCACCCGATCGATGCACTCCTTGCCGCCTTTCCGGCTGGAACGGTGAGCGGGGCTCCGAAAGTGCGGGCGATGCAAATTTTGCAGGAACTCGAGCCGACGGCGAGGGGGCTGTATGCCGGAGCGATTGCCTATATCGGGTTTGACGGCAACATCGATTCATGCATCGCCATCCGGACAGCGGTCGTGAAAGACGGTTATGCCTATGTGCAAGCCGGCGCCGGCATTGTCGCCGACTCCGTTCCGGAACTGGAGTGGAAAGAGACGCGTAATAAAGCGAGCGCCTTGATGAATGCGATTGAACAAGCGGAACGACTATTTGCGAAAGGGGAGAGGGTCGTATGTTGAAGCAGCTGCTTTCGAAATGTGCGGAAGGAGAAGCGTTGACGGAGGACGAAGCGTATGCGGCGATGAATGTCATCATGTCCGGCGAGGCGACGGACAGTCAAATCGCCAGTCTGTTGTCCATGCTCCGCCTGCGCGGAGAGACGGTCGATGAGCTCGTCGGATTTGTGCGGGCCATGCGCGACCGGATGACTGCCATTGAGGCTAGTGATGATGTCATCGATACGTGCGGCACGGGCGGCGATGGGGCGGCGACATTCAACGTTTCCACCGCCGCGGCGATCGTCATTTCATCGCTCGGTGTCAAAGTCGCTAAGCACGGCAACCGCGCTGTTTCGTCAAAAAGTGGCAGCGCCGATGTGCTCGAGCGGCTCGGCATCGACATTCCAACGTCGCCGTCGGCGGCCAAACAGGCGTTGGAAACGAAAGGGTTGGCGTTTTTGTTCGCCCCGCTCTATCACGCGGCGATGAAACACGCCGCCGGGCCGCGGAAGGAAATCGGGTTCCGCACCGTTTTCAACTTGATCGGCCCGCTCGCCAATCCGGCGCGTTGCAAGCGGCAAGTCGTCGGCGTCTATTCGACCCGCTACGCTGAGAAATTGGCGGAGGCGATGCGCCGCCTCGGCTCGAAACATGTGTTGTTTGTCACCGGGCGCGATGGGCTTGATGAATGCAGCATTGCGGCAGAAACGGATGTTGTGGAATTGAAAGACGGGGCGATCCGCCGCTTTGTCATCGCTCCAGAAGATGTTGGCTTGCCGCGCGGCAAGCTTGCCGATGTGCAAGTGCGCGATCCGGCAGAGAGCGCCGCGCTTCTTGAGGCGGTGATGGCGGGAACAGCGCCGGAGAGCGCCATCAATATCGTTGTGCTGAATGCCGGCGCCGCTCTGTATGCCGCCGGCAAAGCAGAAACGATTGCCGAAGGAGTGGCGAGAGCGAAAGAGGCACTTTTGTCCAAAACCGCATACGAACAACTGCAACGCCTGCGGGCGAAGGAAGTGGTTCATGATGCTTAGGGAAATTTTAGCAGCCAAACGGGAAGAAGTGGAAACGTTGACGCTGCCGGCGCCATGGCCAGAGCGAAAGCGCCGACCATTGGCAGCGGCGCTCCGCCGGCCGCGGCGGATGCTTGGCTTGATCGCTGAGGTGAAAAAAGCGTCGCCGTCAAAAGGCATCATTCGCCCGGATTTTGACCCGGTGGCCATCGCGAAAGCGTATGAACGCGCCGGTGCCGACGCCATCAGCGTGCTGACGGATGAACGGTATTTCCAAGGGCATCGCCGCTATTTGCAAGCGGTGAAAGAAGCGGTTAATGTTCCCGTGCTCCGCAAAGATTTCATCATCGATCGGCGGCAAGTCGAAGAAAGCGCCCGACTCGGGGCGGATGCGATTTTATTGATCGGCGAGGCGCTCCCACCGGAAACACTTGAGGAGCTCTATCATGAAGCGTACAGCTCGGGGATCGAATGTCTGGTCGAAGTGCATGCGAAAGAGACGCTCGAGCGGATTTTCGATCGGTTTACGCCGGAGATCGTCGGCATCAACAACCGCGACTTGCATACCTTTGTGACAACGCTTGAGGCGACCAAAACGCTCGCTCCGCTCATCCCGCCATCGTGCATCATCGTCAGCGAAAGCGGGATCGGTTCCTACAACGATGTGAAGACGGTTGAATCGTATGGAGCACAGGCCATGCTCGTCGGCGAGTCGCTCATGCGCCAAGACGATGTGGAGCGGGCGGTCTATCGGCTGTTTGGGGAGGAAGATGGGGATGATTCGAATTAAATATTGCGGCAACCGTTCGGCTGAAGACGTGCAGGCTGCTATCGTGAGCGGGGCTGATTACCTCGGTTTTATTTTCGCCGAAAGCAAGCGGAACGTCTCTCCGAGTGAAGTGCAACAGTGGCTTGCGCCCCATGAGCTTGGCGCCAAACAGCTTGTCGGCGTCTTTGTCAACGCTCCCGTTGAACAGATCGCTGCTGTCGCCGCCGAGCTGCCGCTTCATGTCATCCAATGCCACGGCCGGGAAACGCCGGCGGAGCTGGCGGCAGTGAAAGAGACGGTGCCGTTTTCCGTCTGGAAGACAATCCACCATGGCGATAGGGCGCTTGCGGCGATGAGGCAGTACGCTGGCATTGCCGATGGCTACGTTGTCGACAGCCGCGTCGCCGGCGCCTGGGGGGGGACGGGCATCGCCTTTGACTGGACGGCAGTGCCAGGCTATTTGGAAGAGGCGGCCCGCCAAGGCGTGCCATGCTTCATTGCCGGCGGCATCACTCCGGACAATATTGATCGGCTGCTTGTCTATCGACCAGATGGCATCGATATCAGCAGCGGCATTGAAACGGATGGACGCAAAGATCCAGCGAAGATGAAGCAAATCGAAGAAAAAATCAAACATCACGAGTGTTGATGATTCGCTATGTACGGAAAAACATAGAAATGATATGGCTGAACACAAGCTTTTCCGCCCTCTTCTCCCGAACAAGAGCGTTGGCTGGCAAACCGAATTGGCCCGCAAAGCGCTCATTGTTCGAGGAGGGCATGCGGCAGCATGTCCAGGGCAAGCGAACCGCTTGCCGACTACGGCAGAAAAGCTCGGAATAGAGCCTTCTCAACAGACTTTTGATTGGTTAATCAACACGTCTGATCAAACATTATTCTTAAAAACGAAGGGCCAAAAGACGGCGCTGACGCTCGGACGATTGACCAACCGCAGGACTTTGAAGAAATGCGCCTCTTCGTTTTTCAACTTTTATGAAGGAGAAGGTGGGGTTAGATGATCGAACACGTTCCGAATGAATACGGCCGGTTTGGCGATTTCGGCGGCAAGTTTGTCCCTGAGACGCTCATGCTTCCGCTTGAAGAAATCGAAGCGGAGCTTGACAAAGCGCTTGCCGATGAATCGTTCAAACAAGAATACATTCGCATTTTGCAGCATTACTCCGGCCGTCCGACTCCGCTCACATTCGCGTCGAATTTGACACAACGGCTTGGGGGCGCGAAAATTTATTTAAAGCGCGAAGATTTAAACCATACGGGCGCCCATAAAATCAACAACGCGATCGGCCAGGCGCTTTTGGCAAAACGGATGGGCAAGAAAAAGCTGATCGCGGAAACCGGCGCCGGCCAGCACGGCGTCGCCGCGGCGACGGTAGCCGCTCATTTCGGCATGGACTGCATCGTCTTTATGGGCGAAGAAGACATGAAGCGCCAGGAGCTGAACGTATTTCGCATGAAGCTGTTGGGCGCCGAAGTCGTGCCGGTTTCAAGCGGCAATCGAACATTGAAAGATGCGACGAACGAAGCGATTCGCTATTGGGTCGCCCACTGCGACGACCATTTTTACATGATCGGCTCGGTCGTCGGTCCGCATCCGTATCCGAAAATGGTGCGCGAGTTTCAGCGTGTGATTGGCGATGAAGCGAAAGAACAGTTTCTCGCCCGTGAAGGGAAGCTGCCGGATGTCATCGTCGCCTGTGTCGGCGGCGGCAGCAACGCCATCGGCATGTTTTACCCGTTTTTGCAAGATGACGTCCGTCTTGTCGGCGTCGAAGCGGCCGGCAAAGGGATCGACACTCCGCACCATGCGGCGACCATCACCAAAGGGACGAAAGGAGTCATCCACGGGGCGATGACCTACCTATTGCAAGACGAGTACGGGCAAATTCTCGAGCCGTATTCGATTTCTGCCGGCTTGGATTACCCCGGCGTCGGGCCGGAACATGCGTATTTGGCGAGCATTGGCCGCGTCTGCTACGAAAGCGCGACCGATGAAGAAGCGATCGCCGCGTTCCAATTGTTGGCGCAAACAGAGGGCATCATTCCAGCCATCGAATCGGCCCATGCAGTGGCAAAAGCGGTTGAACTCGCCCGCCGGATGCCCACGGATGAAACGGTGCTGATTTGCCTGTCCGGCCGCGGCGATAAAGATGTGCAAACGATGATGCGCTATCTTGGCGCGAAGGAAGGTGAAGACATTGCCGCTGTCCGTTAATCCGCCGCTATTTATCCCGTTTATCGTCGCCGGTGACCCGACCCCCGCTGTGACGATCGATCTCGCCTTGGCGCTTGAGGAAGCCGGTGCTGACATATTGGAGCTTGGCGTGCCGTACTCGGACCCGCTCGCTGATGGACCGACGATTCAACGCGCCGCCGCAAGGGCGCTTGACGGGGGCATGACGCTGCCGAAAGCCATTCAGCTTATTGGCGAGATGCGAAAAAAAGGGGTAAACATTCCGATTATTCTCTTTACGTATTACAATCCTGTGTTACAATTAGGAGAAGAATCCTTTTTTGCTTTAGCGCAGGAAAATGGCGCCGACGGCGTGCTCATCCCGGATTTGCCGTTTGAGGAAAGCGGTCCGCTCCGCGAACTTAGTGAACGGTTTGACATCCCGCTCATTTCGCTTGTCGCACCGACGTCGAAGCAACGGATCGAACGGATCGCTTCGGCGGCGCAAGGATTTTTGTACTGCGTCTCCTCGCTTGGCGTCACCGGCGTGCGCGAGACGCTGCCGGAGACGCTCGGCGACTTCCTCCGTGAAGTGAAGCGGCATAGCCGCGTCCCGGTCGCCGTTGGCTTTGGCGTTTCGGCGCCGGAGCAAGTCGCGATGTTAAAAGAGGTGTGCGACGGCGTTGTCGTCGGCAGCGCGCTTGTGCAAAAAGTCGAGCAGCTGGCTCCGAGGCTGCAGGCGCTGGATGAAAGGGGAGCAGCCGTCGCCGAGTTTGCTGCCTATGCCCGTTCGCTTGCCGCGCCGCTTCGGGAGCCGTGTTCTTCGCGCTAAAAGTTCCGAAATTGGAGGAGTTGGCGACAATCATGCAAGTAAAGGAATCGCTCCGGGGGCTTTCTCCGTACCAGCCGGGAAAATCGATCGAAGAAGTCAAGCGGGAATATGGCTTGTCTGAGATTATCAAACTTGCTTCTAACGAGAATCCGTACGGTTCGTCGCCAGCGGCAAAAGCAGCCATCGCCGCTGAGCTTGACCGTCTCGCCGTCTATCCGGACGGTTACGCCCGCACGTTGCGCGAAAAAGTGGCGAAGCATCTTGGTGTCAAGGAAACACAGCTTCTGTTTGGCAACGGTTCGGATGAGGTGGTGCAAATTTTTTGCCGCGCCTTTTTAGAGCCGGGGACAAACACGGTCATGGCGGCGCCGACGTTCCCGCAATACCGGCACAACGCCGTCATCGAGCGGGCTGAGGTGCGCGAAGTGCCGCTCGTTGACGGACGGCACGACTTAGAGGCGATGCTTGCGGCCATCGATGAAAACACGCGCATCGTTTGGATTTGCAACCCGAACAACCCGACGGGCACGTATGTGAATGACACCGAGCTGCGCTTCTTTTTGGATCGCGTGCCGCCGCACGTGCTCGTGGTCGTGGATGAAGCGTACTACGAATATGCGACGGCGCCCGACTACCCGCAAACGGTGCCGCTGTTAAACGAGTACGAGCAGCTTGTCGTCATGCGCACGTTCTCGAAAGCATACGGGCTCGCTGCGCTCCGCGTCGGCTACGGCGTGGCGAGCGAGACGCTCATCCGCGCCGTCGAGCCAGCGCGCGAGCCGTTTAACACGTCGACCATCGCCCAAGCGGCCGCGGCGGCCGCCCTTGACGATCAAGCGTTCATCCGCGCCTGCGTCGAACGAAATCGTGCTGAGCTTGAACGGTATTATCGCTTTTGCGAGGAGAACGGTCTGAAGTATTACCCGTCGCAAACAAACTTTTTGTTCATTGATTTCGGGTTGGATGGCGACGAAGTGTTCCGATATTTGCTTGAGCGAGGCGTCATTGTCCGCTCCGGTCAAGCGCTTGGGCTGCCGACCGGCGTGCGCGTGACTGTTGGCACGAAAGAGCAAAACGACCGGGTGTTGGAACTCGTTTTGCAACTGCTTCGGGAAAAACAGCTCGCTTGACCGTTCAGCGGCGGGATAAATAGAAAAGATCAGCCCGCTGCTTTTCGCAAGCAGCGGGCGCATCGTTGCATAAAGTAGGTGGGACGATTGGAAGGAAACGTGTTCATTGTCGGCCTCGGCTTGATCGGCGGATCGATTGCACTGGCGATTAAAAAAGCGCATCCGGAGGCGGTGATCATCGGCTACGATGTCAATGAGCGGCAGCTCGGTCTGGCCCGTTCGCTCAAAGTCATCGATGAAGCCGCACGCTCATTGGCAGAAGCGTACGAACGGGCGGATTTGATCGTTTTGGCCGCCCCGGTCATGCAGACGGAGGCGCTGCTTTCATCCATGCCGCTTGAGCGGCTGAAGCCGGGCGTCATTGTGACGGATGTGGGCAGCACAAAGCGGCGCATCGTTGAACGGGCGCGCCGCCTGCTTGAGTGCGGCGTGGCTTTCATCGGCGGCCATCCGATGGCCGGGTCGCATAAAAGCGGGGTGGCGGCGGCTAGAGCTCACCTGTTTGAAAACGCCTTTTACATTTTGACGCCGACGGACGATGTGCCGTCGCAGCAAGTCGAAGCGTTGAAACAGTGGCTTGCGGGAACGAAAGCACAGTTTGTCATCTTGACGCCCGAGGAACATGACCGCATCACCGGGGTCATCAGCCATTTTCCGCATCTGATTGCAGCGAGCCTCGTCCACCAGGCGCGCGAGTACGAGTGCGAAAATGCGCTTGTCAGCCGGCTGGCGGCCGGGGGCTTCCGCGACATCACCCGCATTGCGTCGAGCAATCCGGAAATGTGGCGCGATATCTTGATCCATAATAAGCGGGAGATGCTGGCTTTGTTTGACCGATGGATGGCGGAGATGGAAAAGCTTCGCTCCTTTGTCGAAGAGGAAAACAGCCCGGCCATTTACCATTACTTTCTGGAAGCCAAGCAGTTTCGCGACGGACTGCCGACACGGACAAAGGGGGCGATTCCGTCGTTTTACGATTTGTATGTCGACGTGCCGGATTATCCGGGCGTCATCTCCGAAGTGACCGGCTATTTGGCCGAGGAAAACATCAGCATCACGAACATCCGCATCATTGAAACGCGCGAAGAAATTTACGGCGTGCTCCGCCTCAGCTTCCAAAGCGAAGACGATCGGGCGCGGGCGAAAGCGTGCCTTGCGAAACATACGAGCTACGCCATCTATGAAGGATAGCAATCAAAATGGTGGAGGGGTTCCATGCAGCTGCCAACGAACGTATCATCACTCCGGGGAACGATTGAGGTGCCCGGCGACAAATCCATTTCCCATCGCGCTGTCATGCTTGGGGCGCTTGCTTCTGGACGAACGGTGATTGACCATTTTTTGCCTGGGGCGGATTGTTTAAGCACCATTGATTGTTTTCGCAAACTTGGCGTCGACATTCGCCGGGACGGAACGACCGTTGTTGTCGAAGGAACCGGCCCTGATGGATTGCGTGAGCCCGCCGCTGTGCTTGATGTCGGCAACTCTGGGACGACCGCGCGCCTGTTGCTTGGCATTTTGGCCGGCCAGCCGTTTCACGCCTGCTTGGTCGGCGACGAATCGATCGCCAAGCGGCCGATGGGGCGAGTGACGGAGCCGCTTCGCCAAATGGGGGCACGCATTGACGGACGTGAAGGAGGGCATTATACGCCGCTTTCGATTCGCGGCGGCGCGCTTCGCCCGCTCCGTTACACTTCGCCGGTGGCGAGCGCACAAGTCAAATCAGCCGTTTTGCTTGCGGGCTTGTTCGCCGACGGCGTAACGTCGGTCACCGAGCCGCACCGCTCGCGCGACCATACGGAGCGGATGATTCGATTGTTCGGCGGCGAGGTGGGTGTCGACGGTTTGACGGTTTCGGTCGCTGGGCCGCAGCGCTTGCGCGGGACGCACGTTTACGTTCCCGGCGATATTTCGTCAGCCGCCTTTTTCCTTGTCGCCGGCGCCATTGCGCCAAACAGCGAAATTGTGCTGAAAAACGTGGGCTTAAATCCAACGCGGACCGGCATCATCGATGTGCTTGCACAAATGGGGGCGGATATTGCGATTGACAACGTCCGCCACGAGGAAACCGAGCCGGTCGGTGACATTACGGTCCGCACGTCGACGCTTCGAGCAGTCGAAATCGGAGGGGATCTGATTCCAAGATTGATCGACGAGATTCCGATCATTGCCTTGCTCGCGACGCAGGCGGAAGGAACGACCGTCATCAAAGACGCGAGCGAATTGAAGGTGAAAGAGACGAATCGGATCAATACGGTCGTCACCGAGTTGAAAAAATTCGGCGCCGACATCGAAGCAACCGACGATGGCATGATCATCCGCGGCAAAACGCCGCTTTATGCCGACGGGATTGTTGTCGACAGTCATGGCGACCACCGCATCGGCATGATGCTCGCCGTTGCTGCCTGCATCGCCAAAGGGACGGTCCGTCTCGAGCGTTCGGAAGCGGTCGCCGTTTCCTATCCGACGTTTTTTGCTGATCTCCGTTCGCTGCTGTAAGGCCTCCCGCCCCAAGAGGGCGGGCGGTCATATTTTGTGTTGTTCGTTCATATATTGTCAGTGAGAGGAAGGGCTCCGCATTTTTGAAAGCGGATACATTTCCTGTTTCTGAATGAAGAAACAACGCACCTTCCAGACGGCGAGCGGTTTGGTTGCGGAAACGGCCATGATCGATTATCATCATTCATGTTCCCATTGTAACAGTACATAACGATTTGAATGGCAAAGGCGGATGGCCGCCTGCCGCAAGAGAGGGCTGACGAAACGATGACACGCGTCGAACAAATCATTCGCTTAGTGGAAAACGGAAACGTCGACCAAGCATTGACGCTCGTGCCGAAAGTGAAAAAATATGGAAGTGATGAAGAAAAATACGCGCTCGCTGACTGTTTGTACGGATGGGGAATGCCGGAAGAGGCAAAGGAGCTGCTTGAGGAGCTGGCTGCCCGCTATCCGGATGACAGCGACATTCGCTTGTTTTTGGCGGAAGTGTATACGGAGCTTGAAGCCGAAGAGGAAGCGCTCGCCATTTTGTCGGAGATCGACGAAGACGATCCGCAGTTTGTCCGCGCGTGCCTTCTTGCCGCCGATTTGTACGAAATGCAAGGACTGGCGGAAGTGAGCGAGCGGAAGCTGCGTCAAGCGTACGAGAAAGCCCCAGATGAGCCGATCGTGCAGTTTGCGTTGGCTGAGCTGTATTTTTCGCACGGTGAATACACAAAAAGCGTGCCGCTTTATGAACAGGTGCGGAAGACGAACAAGGAGATGGCTGGCGTCTTAATTACCGAGAGGATCGCTGAGGCGCTCAGCCGTTCCGGGGAATTCGAGGCGGCGCTTCCGTATTATGAGGAGGCGCTTAATGAAAAAATGGACAGCCGGACGCTGTTCGCCTACGGATTCACTGCGTTGCAGGCCGGCTATACACAAACGGCCATCGATAAGCTCAGCGCTTTAAAAGAGCTCGATCCGGATTACACTTCGCTTTACCTTTATTTGGCGAAAGCGTATGAACAAGAAGGGCGGCTCGTGCAAAGCTATGAGACGGCGCTTGAGGGCATCGGCGTCGACGAATGGAACAAAGAGCTCCGCCTTTACGCCGGCAAACTGGCGCTCAAGCTGAACAAGCCGGAGGAGGCAGAGGAACACTTGAAAAAGGCGCTTGAGATCGATGGCGGATACATCGAGGCGCTCACGGTTTTATCGGCGCTTTGGCTAAACGAACAGCGCTATGAGGATGTCGTCGCGCTTCTTGAGCAGGCGATGGCCGATGGCGAGTACGATCCGCAGTTCGAATGGGACCTTGGGCGCGCCAAACATCGGCTTGAGATGTACGACGATGCATTAAATCATTACGGCGAGGCATATAATTTCTTTAAGCACAATGTTGAGTTCCTCGAAGAGTACGGATATTTTCTCATCGAGGAAGGAAATCGGGCGGCGGCGAAAGAAATATTTCAACAGATCGTCCGTCTCGACCCAACCCATACGGAGGCGGCGGAGATGCTGCTTGAGCTCGAAGAGTAGGGGAGAAGCGGTGGCCCAACCTCTTTCTTGGAAACCGATCGAGGGGGAAGCGCACAATGACGCACGTATCCGTCAATGAGAAAAAAGAGTTTATCCGTTGGTTTTTAAGCCATTACCAGTTAAAACGGCGCGAGTGTGTCTGGATTTTAAACTATTTGATGAGCCATGATCAGCTCATGCAAAAGGTGCATTTTGTCGAGAATGCCCAATATTGCCCGCGCGGCATCATTATGTCGACCCATTGCGTCGACGATGTGCCGTTCCGCTTTTACAAAGGCAATGTGATGACGACCGATGCAGAGAAATCGTTCCACGACATCCGTTTAAACCGCGACGAAGATATTTACATTCAACTGAATTTCCGCGCTTCTTTTCATTCGCCGCAATATGTCGCTGTGCTTGAGGAAAACCCGTATGCGCCGAAGCAGGCGCAAGTGAGCGAAAACGACCAGCGCCTTGCCGAGCAGTTTTTGGAACGCTCCATTTATGAATTCCGGCGCGGGCGGCTCATGAAGCTGATCGATGAGGCGCTTGACCGACATGATGAAGAGGCGTTCCGCCGCCTGACCGATGAATTAAACAAATTGTAAAAACCTTGCCGCCGGCAAGGTTTTTCTTTTGCCGAAAAATATGGTATGGTGATGAAGGGAAGAAACTTTAAGGCAAAGGAGAGTGCGAATGAAGTGGACAGGCGAGGACGTCGCCCTCTATGAACAAGAGCGCGACTACATCGACACGGCGCTTCTTCCGCTTCTGCCGGTGGCTTTCGGCCAAGGAGCGAAGCGGCTCGCTTCCGGCGGGGAGCTTGTCGGGCTCATTGCGGCTGAGGTCGAGCGACAGCTGAAGGGCCGGGTGTTTTTGTTGCCGTCGTTTGTGTATTTTGCCGATGAGCCGCGAGCGCTGCTTACTGAAAGGCTGGCGGATTGGACCAACCGGCTTAGACGGGAAGGAATGAAGCATTTGTTTTATGTGACGTGCGACCGTTCGTGGCAAGAGGGCGAAGAAGCCGACCGCGTTTGGGTCGTTCCGGTTGTTCCGCTCGAGAGCATGGGTGAATCGTACAAGCACGAGCTTGTCAGAGAGCAGGCCGCCGAGCTGCTCCGCTTTCTCGTCGGTCGCTGGATGCAAGAGTAGACGCGGCAAAGTCCGACGTTTTGCCGCCTGCGATATTGACCTTGTCCAGCAATTGAGCTATCATTAGAATGTCCTAGTTTTCCATATGTGTTATACATACAATCGTCCGGTGCGGACTTGATTTTGCATAGAGGGGGGAAGACGATGAGCGACAACAAACATCGCGTAACGAGACGTCAGTTTTTAAACTACACGCTGACCGGCGTCGGCGGTTTTATGGCGGCAGGGATGCTCATGCCGATGCTTCGTTTTGCTTTCGACCCGATCTTGAAGGATGAAGCAGGGACGGAGATGGTCGCGGTAGCAGACGTCAAAGAGATTACGACCGAACCGAAGCGCTTCGACTTTAAAGTGAAGGTGAAAGACGCTTGGTACGAGTCGGAAGAGCCAAAATCAGCATGGGTGTATAAAACGGACAAAGGGGAGATCATCGCCCTGTCGCCGATCTGCAAACACCTCGGCTGTACGGTCGACTGGAACACGGACAAGGAACATCCGAACCAATTTTTCTGCCCATGCCACTATGGGCGCTATGAGAAGGATGGCACGAACGTTCCGGGAACACCGCCGCAAGCTCCGCTTGACCGTTATGAGTACAAAGTGAAAGACGGCAAGCTGTATTTAGGCAAGGCGAAACCAAGAAAGGAGGCGTAATGCGTGTTAAACAAGCTGTACGACTGGGTGGATGAGCGCTTAGATATTACGCCTTTGTGGCGGGATATTGCCGATCACGAAGTTCCGGAGCATGTCAACCCGGCCCATCACTTTTCTGCCTTTGTCTATTGTTTCGGCGGGCTGACGTTTTTTGTCACGGTCATTCAAATTTTGTCCGGCATGTTTTTGACGATGTACTACGTCCCGGATATTAAAAATGCGTGGGAATCGGTGTATTATTTGCAAAACGAAGTGGCGTTCGGCCAAATTGTGCGCGGCATGCACCACTGGGGGGCGAGCCTTGTCATCGTCATGATGTTTTTACATACGCTGCGCGTCTTTTTCCAAGGGGCGTATAAAAAGCCGCGTGAAATGAACTGGATCGTCGGTGTATTGATCTTTATGGTGATGATGGGTCTTGGCTTCACCGGCTACTTGTTGCCTTGGGACATGAAAGCGCTGTTTGCGACGAAAGTTGGTTTGCAAATCGCGGAAGCGACGCCGCTCATCGGCCCGGCGATCAAGACGCTGTTGGCTGGGGACCCAGAAATTGTCGGTGCGCAAACGCTGACGCGCTTCTTTGCCATTCATGTCTTCTTCTTGCCGGCCGCTTTACTCGGCTTAATGGCAGCGCACTTTTTAATGATTCGCAGACAAGGCATTTCCGGTCCGCTATGATCGGTCGGCCCGACGTTTGCAGGCGATAGAAAAAAGGAGGGAACCACGCAATGCATCGCGGAAAAGGAATGAAATTCGTCGGCGATTCCCGTGTTCCCGCGGTGAGAAAACCGAATATTCCAAAAGACTATTCGGAATATCCCGGGAAAACGGAAGTGTTTTGGCCGAACTTCCTGCTCAAGGAATGGCTGGTCGGCTCGGTCTTTCTCGTCGGTTTCTTATGCTTGACGGTCGCCCATCCGTCGCCGCTTGAGCGGATCGCCGACCCGACGGACACGACGTACGTGCCGCTGCCTGACTGGTATTTCTTGTTCTTATACCAATTGCTCAAATATTCGTATGCGTCTGGGCCGTATACGGTCGTCGGCGCGATCATCATCCCAGGATTGGCGTTCGGCGCGCTCTTGTTGGCGCCGTTTTTGGACCGCGGCCCGGAGCGTCGTCCTTGGAAGCGTCCGGTAGCGACCGGGATGATGCTGTTGGCGCTTGCGGCGATGATTTATTTGACATGGGAAGCGGTCGTCACGCACGACTGGAAAAAAGCGGCTGAACAAGGGAAAATTCGGGCGGAAGTGAAAATTGACACGAATGCGGAAGGCTATAAAATCGCCCAAGCGAATACATGTACATCGTGCCACGGACAAAACTTGTCCGGCGGCGCTGGTCCGTCGCTCATCGGCACCGGCTTGAAACCAGAAGAAATCGCGAAAATCGCGAGAGAAGGGAAAGGCAACATGCCGCCTGGCGTCTTTAAGGGCACGGATGAAGAGTTGAAAAAACTGTCCGAATTCATCGCCGGACTAAAAGCGGAATAATCGTTTCGACACGAAAAAGCTGACTCGCGTTAGTCAGCTTTTTTCGTGCCAACATGAAACCGAGGCGAGGTGCAGATGATGGCATGGTTTTATGCGCTGTTGGCTTCCCGGCCGGTTGTTTGGTTGCTCTTGTTCGCCAACGCGGCCGGCACCATCTATGGATATTATTGGTATCGCTATCAACTTGCCGATACGCCGCCCGTCTTTTTGCCGTTTGTTCCTGACAGTCCGACGGCGAGCCTTTTTTTTCTTGTTGTCCTTGTGGCATGGCTTTTCGGCAGGTCGGCGCCGCTTTTTGAAGCGTTGGCTTTGGTGACGCTTGTTAAGTATGGAATTTGGGCGGTCATTATGAATGTGCTCGTTTGGCGCGTCACCGGCACGCTCGATTGGGCCGGCTGGATGCTCATCGTTTCGCACGGGGCGATGGCGATCGAAGGAATGCTGTATGCCCGGTTTTATCGATTCCGCTTCCTTCACCTTATGCTAGCGGCCGTGTGGACGCTGCATAACGATGTCATTGACTACGTGTTTGGCATGATGCCGCGCTACAGTGTGCTAGCTGACTACGCCAACGAAATCGGCTATTTTACGTTTTGGTTGAGCATCGCATCGATTGCCGTTGCGTATCAGCTTGGCGTTCGCCTCCGGCGCCAGCCGCTTCTGCCGGGCGGCATGTCTTTCCGGCAGGCATCAGAGTAGAGCGTTGAACATAAGGAGGAACGTTGGGCGGCAGCTTTCTATATAGCAGTTGCCTGGTCTACTCTTGTCCACTCCTTCATACATTGTACTAGTGGATGAGGGAGGGACGATGATGAAGCGAATCGGGCTAGCCATGCTGTTGTCGCTCGCCTTTTTATGGCCAGCACCCATTGGCGCGGCTGAACAAACAAACGGTTGGGAGCAGTTGGATGATATTTCCGACGAGGCGCTGCAATTGGCGAAAAACGGTCGTTTTGCCGAAGCAAAAGAAGTGCTCCGCTATTTTTCTGAGCGGTTTTTCGCCCTTGGGGCAAAAGAACGGTTGAAATCGGCCGATGAATTGCGGGCGGTGACCGTGACGCACGAGCAGGCAGTCAAGGCGATGACGGCGCCGATCTCCGCGGAAGACAAAGTGGCGGCAATCACCCAGTTTCGCCTTGTTGTTGACGCCATCCATTCGACATACCAGCCGCTTTGGACGGAGATGGAACCGGCTGTCATGGAGGCGTTTGCCGCGGTCGAAAAGGCGGCACAACAAGGCGAGCAGAAAGCGTATGCCGCTGCCCTTCGCCAGTTGCTTGACCGTTATACATTGATCGAGCCGAGTGTGAAAATTGACGTGCCGCCGGATATCGCGACAAAGGTCGATGACGATCTGGAGGCGCTGCAGGCAGCCGCGTTTTGGCAACGCAGCGAAGACGAGCAGCGCGAGCAACTCGCCGATGCCCGTCAAGATCTTGAAGCGCTGTTTGCCGGGGTGAAAAAGGACGAGGCTGATCCGTCGCTGATTTGGGTGATGATTTCCACTGGCGGAGTGATCGTGCTGACGCTGACGTACGTTGGCTGGCGGAAGTACAAAGGAGAAAAGGAAGAGAAGCGAGCGCGGCAGCCGGAAGACTAAGCGCCGGCGCTTTTTGCGAGGGGGAAGCGTTTCCCCCTCTTTTTTGTTGTCCTGTCGCTTTGTGCAAGCACTTCCTCCGCACTTTCAAGCGGCGCTTGTCGGGCTTGTTCGGGCTGGACTTTCGCGCCAGCGGATTTTTATGGTTCCAGCGGCCGCTTTTGTTCATCAAGCGTAAACCCTTCACCGAGCACATCATGCACATCGGTGACTGCGACGAACGCATGTGGGTCAACGGATATAATGACACTTTTTAAGCGCGGCAGTTCGTTTTTGGCGACGACGCAATACAAAACGTCACGGTCGCGCTTCGTATACGAGCCGCGGCCTTTGAGCACGGTGACGCCGCGTTCCATCTCCGTCAAAATGCGGCTGGCGATCTCTTCGCTTTTTTCCGAGATGATCGTCGCTCCTTTCGCTGCATACCCGCCCTCTTGCATAAAATCGATGACCCGGGCGGCGATAAAAACGGCGACAAGGGTATACATGGCCTCGCGATAGGATAAGTAAAGAAGAAGCGAAAGCGTGATGACGGTGGCGTCAAAAGCAAACATCGTTTTTCCCATGCTGATGCCTTTATATTTATGGACAAGGCGGGCGATAATATCGACGCCTCCGGTTGTGCCGCCGTAGCGGAAAATAATGCCGAGGCCGACGCCGATAAAGACGCCGGCAAACAAGGCGGCGAGCGTCATGTCATGTCGAAGCGGCATATGAATCATGTAACGTTGAAAGATGGACAAAAATACAGAAACGGCGACCGTGCCGATGACGGTATAGAGAAACGTCTGGCGGCCGAGCAGTTTCCAGCCGATGAAAAAGAGCGGGATGTTGAGCGCCAAGTTGGTGACCGCTGGATCCAGTCCGAACAAAAAATAAAGAAGGAGCGTAATGCCGGTAAATCCGCCTTCCGCCAAATTGTTTTGCATGTTGAAATGAACGAGCCCGAAGGCGAAAATGGCGGCGCCAAGCAAAATAAACACGCAGTTTTTGATCTTTAGTCCAAAAATCATACCGTCCCTCCGTCCGCAAAAATAGTCGGCGCCCTTAATTATAGAGGAACTCGTCCGTATAGGCAATGATGAGCGAAAACGGACGGAATGGACAGCGGGCGAAAACATTTGTCAAATGCGCCGCTTTTCGCTAACATGGAAACAGGCGAGGTGACAAGCCATGCAGGAGAAAACGATGAAACAAATGCAGCAGGAAGTGGATGACTATATCGGCCAATTCAAAGAAGGCTATTTCAGCCCGCTCGCCATGCTGGCGCGGCTGACGGAAGAGCTCGGCGAGCTGGCGCGAGAGGTGAACCACTACTACGGGGAAAAACCGAAAAAGGCGACCGAACAAGAAAAAACGGTGGAAGAAGAGTTGGGCGATTTGCTGTTTGTGCTCATTTGCTTTGCCAATTCGCTCGGCATTGATTTGCAGGCGGCGCACGACCGGGTGATGGACAAGTTCCGCACCCGCGACCGCGACCGTTGGACGCGGAAGGAGGAAGGGTCATGACGATTCGCATTGTCATCGCAGGGCCGCGCGGCCGCATGGGCCGAGAAGCAGTTGCGCTCGTGCAGCAAACAGATCACTTTGAACTAGCCGCGGTCATCGACCGTCGTTACGATGGACAAAATTTAGCGGAGATCGACGGATTTTCCGGCGTCAACGCCCCGATTTACACCGATGCGTCCCGCTGTTTTGACGAGGTGAAGCCGGATGTCTTGATCGATTTGACCACGCCGGAAGCCGGAAAGCGGCACACCGAGCTGGCGCTGCGTCACGGCGTTCGCCCTGTCGTCGGTACGACCGGATTTACGCCGGAAGAGATCGAGCGGTTGACCGAGCTGGCGGAAGAGAAAGAAGTCGGCGCCATCATTGCACCGAACTTTGCCATCGGAGCAGTGTTGATGATGAAATTCGCCCGCATGGCGGCCAAATATTTCACGGATGTGGAAATCATTGAATTGCACCATGACCAAAAGCTTGACGCTCCGTCGGGAACGGCGTTGAAGACAGCGCAGCTCATTGCCGAAGTGCGACCGTCGAAAAAGCAAGGCCACCCGAACGAAAAAGAAACGCTTGCCGGCGCGCGCGGAGCCGCTTACGACGGCATTCCGATCCACAGTGTCCGTCTGCCGGGCTTTGTCGCTCATCAAGAAGTGATTTTCGGCGGCAACGGCCAGACGTTGACGATCCGCCACGATTCGTTCGACCGCCGCTCGTTTATGTCCGGGGTGAAGCTGGCAGTGGAAACAGTGATGCATTTACATACGCTTGTCTATGGGCTGGAGCATATTTTGGAATAGTGTGCAAACTGCGCAAACGGGGGAGAACGGAATGAAAATCGCGTTGATTGCCCATGATCAAAAAAAGGAAGAGATGGTCGCCTTTGCGACCGCCTATGCGCCTGTGCTGGCAAACCACGAATTGTACGCCACCGGCACGACCGGCTTGCGCATCCAGGAGGCGACCGGTCTTTCGGTTCACCGTTTCCAATCAGGGCCGTACGGAGGCGACCAAGAAATCGGGGCGATGATCGCCCGCAATGAAATGGATCTGGTCATTTTTTTCCGCGATCCGCTCACCGCTCAGCCGCATGAGCCGGACATCAGCGCATTGATGCGGCTTTGCGACGTCTATGCCGTGCCGCTGGCGACGAACATCGGCACGGCCGAGCTGCTCATCCGCGCGTTGGAGCGCGGCGATTTGGCATGGCGAAGCATTGTGCGCGGCCGAACAAAAGGCGGGGAGGAATAGGAAACAGAAAGGTGACAGCGATGATGGAGACGTGTGATTTGTTGGCGTTCGGCGCCCATCCGGATGATGTCGAAATCGGCATGGGAGGGACGATCGCCAAATACGTACGCCGCGGGTACCGTATTGTCATTTGCGACTTGACGAAAGCCGAGCTGTCGTCCAACGGCACGGTCGACGAGCGGCAGAGAGAGGCGGCGGAGGCGGCCCGCCGGCTCGGTGTATCCGAGCGGTTCAATCTCGGACTGCCTGACCGCGGCCTTTACATCGAGGAAGAGGCGATCCGTCAGATCGCAGCGGTCATCCGCCGCTGCCGGCCGCGCCTTGTATTCGCCCCCTATTGGGAAGATCGACATCCGGATCACGGGCGATGCGCCCGCCTTGTCGAGGAAGCGGTCTTTTCCGCCGGCATTCGCCGCTATGGCGTTGGAGAGCTTGGTGATGCGCATCGTGTTCGGGCGGTGTATTATTATATGATCAATGTCTTTTGTCGCCCGCATTTTCTCATCGATATTAGCGAAACGATCGACGACAAGCTGGCCAGTTTGCGCGCCTATGAGAGCCAATTTCAAAAACGGGCTGGCTCAGTTGACACCCCGCTGACCAACGGCTACATCGAGATGATTGAAAGCCGCGAGCGCTGGTTCGGTCAACAAATCGGTGCGGCGTATGCGGAAGGGTTTTTGACGAAAACGCCGATTCATCTTTCCAATTTGTTTGAGGAGGAGCGATGAAGCTGAAAATCGGGATTGTCTGCTATCCGACAGTCGGAGGCTCCGGGGTGGTCGCCACTGAGCTTGGCAAGCTGCTGGCGGAGCGGGGACATGAGATTCACTTTATCTCATCGAGCATGCCGTTTCGCTTGAATAAAGTGTACGGCAATATTTATTATCATGAAGTGACGGTCAACCAATATTCTGTTTTTCAATATCCGCCGTACGATTTGGCATTGGCAAGCAAAATTGCTGAGGTGGCCAAGCGGGAACGGCTTGATGTGCTTCATGCCCATTACGCCGTTCCTCATGCCGTCTGCGCGGTGTTGGCGCGGCAAATGGTCGGCGAGCTGCCGATCATCACGACGCTGCACGGCACGGATATCACCGTGTTAGGCTATGACCCATCGCTTTCCGATATGATCAAATTTGGCATCGAGCAGTCGGATATCGTTACGGCGGTGTCTGACGCCCTTGCCCGACAGACGTATGAACTGCTCGATGTGCAAGCGACGATCCATACCGTCTACAATTTTGTCGATGAACGCGTCTACCGTCGCCGGGAAGCGAGCCATTTACGGCGCGAGTACGGCATTCGTGACGATGAACGGGTTGTGATCCATGTCTCGAATTTCCGGAAAGTGAAGCGCGTGCCTGATGTAGTGCGAGCGTTTGCCATCGTGCGCCAGCACGTGCCAGCCAAGCTCTTGCTTGTCGGCGACGGCCCGGAAATGACCGTCGTCTGCCGGCTTGTGAAAGAGCTTGGTCTGCAAGACGATGTCCGCTTTTTAGGAAAGCAGGATAAACTCGAAGAGCTGTATTCGATCAGCGATATAATGATGCTTTTGTCGGAAAAAGAAAGCTTCGGGCTCGTATTGCTTGAAGCGATGGCGTGCGGCGTTCCGTGCATTGGCACGGCCATCGGCGGGATTCCGGAAGTGATTGAGGATGGGAAAACCGGGTTTTTATGCCCGCTTGGCGATGTCCAAGAGGCGGCAAGACAGGCGGTAGCGCTGTTGACGGACTGCCGGTTGCACGCTGAGATGGCGAGACAGGCGGTGCAAACAGTTGAGCGCAAGTTCCGCTCGGCCGACATCGTCGGGCAGTATGAACAGCTGTACGTTTCGCTTGCGGCAAGGAAGGTGAAGCGATGAAACCGCCGTTTGAACAGGCGCTCGGCATTATCCAACAATTGAAGCGGCATGGTTATGAGGCGTATTTTGTCGGCGGCGCAGTGCGCGACTTGTTGATCGGGCGTGCGATCGGCGACGTCGATATCGCGACAAGCGCGCTGCCGGAAGAAGTGATGCGCTTGTTTCCGAAAACCATCGACGTTGGTTCGAAACACGGCACGGTCGTCGTCGTGCATGAAGGAACAGCGTACGAAGTGACGACATTCCGCACGGACGGCGATTATGAAGATCATCGCCGTCCGGAGTCGGTGACGTTCGTTCGTTCGCTTGAGGAAGACTTAAAGCGGCGTGATTTCACGATGAACGCCATTGCCATGGATGAACATGGAACGATCATTGATCCGTTTGGCGGACAAGAGGCGATCGAGCGTCGGCTCATTTGCACGGTCGGGGCGGCCGACGAACGGTTTCGTGAAGATGCGCTTCGCATGATGCGGGCTGTTCGCTTTGTCAGCCAACTTGGATTTGCGCTTGCTGAGGACACGAAGCGGGCGATTGTCCAAAACGCACCGCTTATGGCCCACATTTCTGTCGAACGGATGACCATGGAAATGGAAAAGCTGCTCGCCGGTCCGTTCGTCGCCGAGGCGCTGCCGCTGTTGGCCGATACCGGGCTGTCCGCTTATTTGCCTGGACTGGCCGAAAAAGAGCCGCTGCTGCGCTCGGCTGCCGCCTTCCGCTGGCTGTGGCTTGCGGAGCGCGAAGAGCGCTGGGCGCTTCTTTGCCGCGCGCTTGATGTCAAAGACATTCGTCCGTTTTTGCGCGCCTGGAAGCTTCCCAACAAAGTCATCGATGAAGCTGGCGCCATTTTGGCGGCGCTAGATGATGTCCCTAGGCCGGAGGCGTGGACGAACGAACAGTTGTTTTTGGCCGGCCTCAAGCGGGCGCTATCGGTTGAAGCGGTGCGCGCTGCGCTGATCGGCGCGCCGCCTGAACGGCATCATGAAGAGCTTCGCCGTCGCTTTGCGTCGTTGCCGATCAAAACGAGAGGGGAGCTTGCCGTCAATGGGAAAGACGTCATTCGCTGGGCTGGAAAACCGGCCGGTCCGTGGGTGAAAGAGACGTTGGATGCCATCTGGCGGGCGGTCGTCAGCGGCGAAGTCGAAAATGAGAAGGAGCGGATTTACGCATGGCTCATGGAGCGCAATCGGACACACGAAAAAAACTGTTAGAGTTGTTTGCCGAAGCGAACGGCGAGTTTTTGTCCGGGCAAAAAATCAGCGAACAGCTCGGCTGTTCGCGGGCGGCGGTATGGAAGCATATCGAGGAGCTGCGCAAAGAAGGATTTGAACTCGAAGCAGTGCGCCGCCTTGGCTACCGGATTATCAGCACTCCAGATAAAGTGACGGCCAATGAAGTCCAGCTTGGCTTAAAAACGGACAAACTTGGCCATGCCATCCACTTTTTTGACGAGGTCGATTCAACGCAACGCATTGCCGCGAGACTCGCGTACGAAGGGGCGCCGGAAGGAACGCTCGTCGTCGCGGAAGAGCAAAAGGCTGGGCGGGGGCGCTTGGATCGGAAATGGTTTTCCCCGAAAGGGACGGGCATTTGGATGAGCCTCATTTTGCGGCCGCCCATTCCGCCGCAGCAGGCTCCACAGTTGACGCTCGTGGCTGCGGTGGCCATCAGCCAAGCGATTCAAGAAATAACCGGGCTTGTCCCAGACATTAAATGGCCGAATGACATTTTGCTTAGCGGCAAAAAATGCGTCGGCATTTTAACGGAGCTGCAAGCCGATCCTGACCGTGTTCATTCGGTCATCATCGGCATTGGCATCAATGTCAATCAAACGATCGAGCAGTTTCCGGAGGATATCCGAGCCATCGCCACATCGCTGGCCATTGAAAAGGGCGCGCGCGTGAAGCGCGCACCGCTCATTCAGGAAATTTTGTTCCGACTTGAGCGGCTGTACAAGCAATATTTAGAACACGGCTTTCGCCCGATTAAGCTTCTTTGGGAAGGGTACGCCGTCTCGATCGGCAAGCCGGTAACGGCCAGAACATTGGGTGGGGCGATTCGCGGCATTGCCCGCGGCATCACCGATGACGGACGGCTCATTTTGGAAGACGAGCAAAACCATGTTCATTATATTCATTCTGCCGATATCCAGCTGTAAATTGGCACTAGAAAAATTGTGACAATTTTGTTAAAATACAAAGCGAGGAAAAGGGCAGTATCTTTCGCAAGAAGAACTGCACCGAGGCCGACAGCATGAATAGGTGAAAGAAATGATCTGCCTTGATCCTTTTTGAAGGACTAGGACAGAGGGATGAACGAAACCGGCGGTGGTTTTATGGCGTCCTTCTTTCTCAAGGCGGGAAAGAAGGACGTTTTGTTTCGGGCGGTTCATCTCCTCTGCAGCCAAAGAGGAGGGAACGAAAGTGAAAGCGAAAACCGATTTTTTCCACATGAAGCAGGCGGGCGAGCCGATCGTGATGGTGACCGCCTACGATTTTCCGTCCGCGAAACTTGCGGAACAGGCTGGAGTCGACATGATTTTGGTCGGCGATTCACTTGGCATGGTTGTGCTCGGGTATGATTCAACGATCCCGGTGACGGTCGATGATATGATCCACCATACGAAGGCGGTTCGTCGCGGTGCACCGAACACGTTTATTGTCACCGACATGCCTTTTATGTCCTACCATGCATCCAAAGAAGAGGCGTTGCAAAACGCCCGCCGCATCATGCAAGAGTCAGGGGCGAACGCTGTTAAAGTCGAAGGAGCGGATGAAGTCGTCGACATGATCGCCGCGCTGACGAAAGCCGGCGTGCCGGTCGTCGCCCATCTCGGGTTGACGCCGCAATCGGTCGGCGTCCTTGGCGGCTATAAAGTGCAAGGCAAAGATGCCGAAAGCGCGAAAAAGCTGATCGATGATGCGAAACAATGCGAGCAGGCGGGAGCGATCGCCCTTGTCTTAGAGTGTGTTCCGAAGCAGCTCGGGGCGGCCATGGCCCGGGAACTCACCATTCCCGTCATCGGCATCGGCGCTGGGGGGGAGGTCGACGGCCAAGTGCTCGTGTATCACGATTTGCTTGGCTACGGTGTCACCCGCGTTCCGAAGTTTGTGAAACAATACGCGTCCATCCAAGAGACGATCGTTGAGGCGTTAGCCAACTATGTCGCTGATGTCAAGCTGCGCCAGTTCCCCGAGCCGGCGCACACGTTTACGATGAAGGAAGAAGAATGGGTGGCGCTTTACGGAGGAAAACAAGGATGATTGTGATGGATCGGATTGCGGCGATGCAGGCGCTCATGCGCCAATATCGCCGTGAAGGAAAGACGATCGGGTTCGTTCCGACGATGGGCTATTTGCATGAAGGGCATACGTCCCTCATCGATCGAGCGCGCGCAGAAAATGACATCGTCGTCCTAAGCGTTTTCGTCAACCCGCTTCAGTTCGGACCGAACGAAGACTTTGCCCGTTATCCGCGCGATTTCGAGCGCGACCGGCGCATCGCCGAACAGCACGGGGTCGACGTCTTGTTTCATCCGGAAGCGGACGAGATGTATCCGGAGCCGCTTACCGTACGAGCGATCGTTCAAGCACGCGCCGACGTGCTGTGCGGACGGTCGCGCCCCGGCCATTTTGACGGCGTGGCGACGGTGCTCATTAAGCTGTTCAACATCGTTATGCCCGACCGAGCGTACTTTGGGATGAAAGATGCCCAACAGGTGGCGGTTGTCGACGGCTTGATCCGCGATCTCAATTTTCCAATCGAGCTCGTGCCGGTGCCGACGGTTCGCGAGGCGGACGGGCTGGCGAAAAGCTCGCGCAACGTTTATTTGTCGCCGCAAGAACGGAGTGAGGCGCCGGCGCTGTATGCGGCGCTTCAAGCGGCCGCTTCCGCCGTCGAACGAGGGGAGCGGAGCGCAGCGGCCATCCGCCGGATGGTTAGAGAGCGTATTGAAGCGCATACGCACGCTGAGATCGATTATGTCGAAGTATGTTCATATCCGGATTTAACGCCGCTCGAGACGCTTGCCGGGACAGTGCTGATCGCTGTCGCCGTCCGATTCGCGAGCGCCCGGTTGATCGACAACATCATCATCGAGTTGCCCAAAACCGGCGAACAAGGGGATGAAAAGGGGGAGCAAGCATGTTTCGCACGCTCATGAATGCCAAAATTCACCGCGCTCGTGTAACCGAGGCCAATCTCGATTACGTCGGCAGCATTACGATCGATGAAGATATTTTGGATGCCGTCGGCATTGTGCCTAATGAAAAAGTACAGGTAGTGAACAATAATAATGGAGCCCGTTTTGAAACATACGTCATCCCCGGCGAGCGCGGCAGCGGCGTCTTTTGCCTAAACGGCGCCGCCGCCCGCCTTGTGCAAAAAGGGGACGTCATTATTGTCATCTCGTATGTGCTCGTTCCGGAGGAAAAAATTTCTGCACATCGACCGAAAATCGCGATTATGGACGAAAACAACCGGATTGTGCAACTCATTGCCGAAGAGCCGGCACATACGGTTTTGTAATGAGGGGGAAAAGGGGGCTTTCCGCCCCTTTTCGTTTTGAGGTGATCGTTTATGGCAACGCGTTTTGTCATCATTGATTTAGAGACAACCGGAAATGGACCGAAAAAAGGCGATCGGATCATTCAGCTCGGCATGGCGGTCGTCGAAGATGGCCTGATTGTCGAGCGGTTTGCCAGCTTTTTTAACCCGGAACAGCCTATTCCGCTGTTCATTCAGCAGCTGACGAACATCAACGAACAGATGGTCGAAGGAGCGCCGCTGTTTGCTGACAAGGCGGGCGAGATCGCCGCCATGATGCACGGTGCTTACTTTGTCGCCCATAACGTTGACTTTGATTTGCCGTTTTTGCAGGCCGAGCTTGAACGGGCTGGCTGGCCGCCGTTTGCCGGTCCGACGATTGATACGGTCGAGCTCGCCCGCATCGTACTGCCGACTGCCGAAAGCTATAAGCTCGGGGATTTGGCGAGACAGCTCGGCCTTCACCACGATCGTCCGCATCAAGCGGACAGCGATGCGGAAGTGACTGCCAAGCTGTTCATCGCCTTGCTTGAGCGGCTGCACCGTCTGCCGCTCATGACGCTTGAGCAACTGCGCCGCTTCGCCCGCCATTTGAAAAGCGATATTTATTTGCTCCTTGATGCGGTCATCGCTGAAAAGCGGAACAAGGCGCCGGCCGACCGCGCTGTCGCCGTATACCGCGGCATTGCGTTGAAAAAATCGGCGCCGGAGCCGGACGAGAGCGACCGGCGCCGGCGCCCCGCTTTGGCTTCATTCGCTGCCTTTTGCGAACAGGAGCCGCCCCTTCCGCTTCCCGGCTATCAACGGCGTGCGGGGCAGTGGGAGATGATGCGGCTCGTTTATGAGGCGCTGTCGACGTCCCAGCACGCGCTCATTGAAGCAGGGACCGGACTTGGCAAATCGCTTGCCTATTTAATTCCCGCTGCTTTTTTTGCCTGTGAGCAGCAAGAGCGGGTCGTCATCAGCACACACACCCTCCAGCTGCAGGAGCAGCTCATTCGCCGCGATTGGCCGGTATTGCGGCAAATCGCGCCGTTTCCGCTCCGCATTGCTGTTTTGAAAGGAAAGCAAAATTACTTATCCCTTGACAAGTTCGCGTCGTTTTTGTCGGAGCCGTCTGACACGTACGATGCGGCGCTCTTGAAATGTCAGATGCTCGTTTGGTTGCTTGAGACCGACAGCGGCGACTTGGACGAATTGAATGTGTCATCCGGCGCCCGTCTCCTATTGTCAGCACTTGCCATCGGTGAAGAGGAAGACGGTGGGCGGCATCATTTTTTCGCCCGGGCGAAAGAGCGTTCCGAACAGGCGGATGTGGTCATTACCAACCATGCGCTTTTGCTTCATGATTTGACCGGCCCGGCGCCGCTTTTGCCGCCGTTTCGTCATCTGATCATCGATGAGGCGCACCGGCTTGAAGATGCCGCCGCTCGGTGTTTTGGCGAGCAGATTGACTATGTGTCGTTTCGCCTGCTGACCGCCAAAATCGCGCAGACGATCGCGAAATGGCTAGAAGCGGAACAGGCCACACCGAATGGGGCTCTTGTCCGTTGCCAGCGGCGCCTTGAGGAGCTGCAGTTTGAAGGGGACGAGCTGTTCCGCCTGTTGCGCCGCTATGCGTTGGACAAAAGGCCAGCTCGCGCTGGACGTTGCCGCTATCGCTTTTCGCCGACGGACGAACAGAGCCGGGCGTGGCAGGCGGCGGTGGAGTTATGTTGGCGTCTGCGCGATTTGACAGCGTTGTTATTCGCTGAAGTGAAGCCGCTCCTATCCGCTGATGCGAGTGGCGATTTCCCCCCGTCCGCCTTGCTGTCGGCCGATTTGGCGGCTCTCAATCGGCAAATGGCTGCGCTTGTGCGTTTGCTGACTGAAAAGGAGCCGGGTGTCGTCCGGTGGATCGAGGCGGATGAAAAAGGGGCGGCGAACGCTGTCCGCCTTTACTCGCAGCCGGTTGACCTTGCTGATTTTTTCGCCGATCAACTGTTTATGAAAAAACGGAGCGTCGTGTTGACGTCGGCGACGCTCACTGTCCGCGGCCAGTTCACGTATATGGCGGAGCGCCTCGGCCTTGAGGATTTTTATCCACTTTGCCGCTTGTTTCCGCCGCCGTTTCGTTACGAGGAGCAGGCCGCGCTCTTCGTGCCGGCGGACATGCCCCTCGTTTCTGCCGTGCCGCTTGAAGATTACGCTGAGGCGGTCGCCGCTTCGGTGCTTGTGATCGCCCGACGCCTTGGACGGCGGGTGCTTGTGTTGTTTCCTTCGTATGAATTGTTGAAACTGACGGTTGATGCGTTGAAGACCGAGGAAGAAGGCGAGCCGTTTGTTTTGATCGCTCAAGGGGTGCAAAGCGGCAGTCCGGCAAAGCTTTTGCGGACGTTTTTACAGTTTGAGCATGCGGTGTTGTTTGGGACGAGCAGCTTTTGGGAAGGGGTCGATCTGCCAGGTTCAGCGCTCGACGTGCTTGTCATCGCACGCTTGCCGTTTGCGCCTCCGGACGATCCAGTGATGGAGGCAAAAAGCGAGCGCATTCGCTTAGGGGGCGGCGATCCGTTTTCTGAGCTGGCCCTTCCTGAGGCCGTGCTTCGTTTTAAGCAGGGGTTTGGCCGTCTCATTCGCACTGAAGACGACAAAGGGGCTGTATTTGTGCTGGATCGGCGGCTGATGGTCTCTCCATACGGAGCGGATTTTCTCGCTTCCTTGCCTCCGCTTTCCGTGCATGAGGGCGTGCTTTCTGAGCTGCTCGACAAGGCGGAAACTTGGCTTACTTAAAGCGGGCTTTGTTTCTCATAAAGATGGACAAAACGGTGCAATCTAAAGGTGTCAGGCGGCAAAAAATCCCCCGCATGAAGCGGGGGAAAGAAGCAAATTGGCGTTGACGGTGTAGGCGGGCAAATTTGTTATGAAATGGTCGGACAAACCTGCTATAATAGGGAAGAAGCACAACTGCGATGACAGTTTGCGCCTTGCCGCTTGGCTTTGTCGGCTTGGCCGCAGAGGTGCGAAGAAGCACGCCTTTGATGTCACCTTCGCTGTATTTGTATTGTTGCCGGAGCCGCCGGCGTGTATAAGTAACAAAATTTGCGCCGCACAGGAGGAAACGACGAAAATGGAAAGCAAAATCGAAGTGCTCGCTACCGTCAAAGTTCAGCACTCCGACGACTTGTATAAAATTGTCGACTGCTTGAACCGAACGCTAAAGCGCGACAATTTGATGTTTGGCCTTGCCTTGGATGAAAACGACAAGCGCCAAGCCATCTTTACGATTTATCGGACGTGATCGACCATGAAAAAGTGGGGTTGGTTCGCTCTGCTTTTTTTTGGATTCCTCATTTGGCAGGCATGGTCGATTTATAACGAGGCGATGGCGCCCAAACGGCTGATGGTGGAACATGCGTTGGCGCGGGCGAAGGAAGCCGCTGGGCTTGCTGATGTGAAGAAAGTCTATACATATTATGGCGACGAAGCGTGCACCGTATTCATCGGAAGAACGAAACAAGGGAAAGCGATCGTCGTTTGGGTGCCTGAAAAAGAAGGGAATGTCGTTGTCAAGCGCGCGGACAGCGGCATCAGCGAGACGGAAGCGCGTGCCATTTTGCAGCGCGATCGCCGCCCGCGGCGCATCATCGACGCGACGCTTGGCATGGAAAAAGGCGTGCCTCTTTGGGAGTTGACATATATTGATGCAGAGGGAAGGTATTCTTTTTATTACCTTCATTTTGCGGATGGGGCCTTTCTGAAGAGGTACAGTTTTCAACAGTGAGGACGTGAAGGGGGAAGAAACGATGAAACTGGCAAAACGGGTGGCGTCGCTGACGCCATCGGCGACATTGGCCATTACGGCGAAAGCAAAGGAACTGAAAGCGGCCGGATACGACGTGATCGGCTTAGGAGCCGGCGAACCGGATTTCAACACGCCTAAGCACATTATCGAGGCGGCGATCAAGGCGATGAATGAAGGGCATACGAAATATACGCCATCAGGCGGATTGCCGACGTTAAAAGAGGAAATCATCAAAAAGTTTGCCCGCGATCAAGGGCTTTCGTACGAGCCGGCGGAAATCATCGTTTGTGTCGGGGCGAAGCACGCGCTTTATACGCTCTTTCAAGTGCTGCTTGATGAAGGCGATGAGGTCATCATTCCGACGCCGTATTGGGTGAGCTACCCGGAGCAAGTGAAGCTGGCGGGCGGCATTCCGGTTTATGTTGAGGGACTTGAGGAAAACAACTTTAAAATGACGCCGGAACAGTTGAAAGCGGCCATTACGCCTCGGACCAAAGCGGTCATTCTCAATTCTCCGAGCAATCCGACCGGCATGATTTATACGGCCGAGGAGCTGAAAGTGCTCGGGGAAGTATGCTTGGCGCATGGCGTGTTGATCGTTTCGGACGAAATTTATGAAAAATTGATTTACGGCGGGGCGAAACATGTGTCGATCGCCGAGCTGTCGCCGGAGCTGAAGAAGCAGACGGTCATCATCAATGGCGTATCGAAATCGCACTCGATGACAGGGTGGCGCATCGGCTACGCGGCTGGACCGAAGGACATCATTCAAGCGATGACCGATTTAGCAAGCCATAGCACATCGAATCCGACATCGATCGCTCAATATGCGGCTATTGCCGCTTACAGCGGACCGCAGGAGCCGGTCGAACAAATGCGCCAAGCGTTTGAAGAACGGCTCAACATCATTTACGACAAACTTGTGCAAATTCCAGGCTTCACCTGCGTCAAACCGCAAGGAGCGTTTTATTTGTTCCCGAATGCCCGGAAGGCGGCGGATATGGCCGGCTGCCACACGGTCGATGAGTTCGTCGCCGCCTTGTTGGAGGAAGCGAAAGTCGCGCTCGTGCCCGGTTCTGGGTTTGGGGCGCCGGACAACGTCCGCTTGTCGTACGCGACCTCGCTTGAGGCGCTCGAGACAGCGATCGAGCGCATCCGCCGGTTTATGGAAGCACGGGCCTAAGGTGCTTGGCGCCAAGGTGTCAGGGTGGAAAGAAAAGGGCGGCTTTGTTTGGCGCAAAGCCGCTTTTTCCGCGTCGGTTGGAGCGGCGGACTGTCGGTTGGCTCCAGACGGCTGCTCCGAAGGGCGCTTGGTGGGTGCAGCATCGTTTGGCGCTGCTTTGGCTGGTCATTGCCGTGACGCCGACGGAACGGTATAATAGCAAATGATGGACGTGTCGATTATTGGAGGGAATCAGTGCGTGAAAACGACGATTGCGGAAGTGAATCAATACGTAGGACAACAAGTGACGATCGGCGCTTGGCTCGCGAACAAGCGCTCAAGCGGGAAAATCGTCTTTTTGCAACTGCGCGACGGCACTGGCTTTATTCAAGGAGTCGTTGAAAAGGCGAACGTCTCGGAAGAAGTGTTTCAGCGCGCAAAAACATTGACGCAAGAAACGTCGCTCTATGTGACGGGCACGGTGCGCATTGACGAGCGCTCCCCATTTGGCTACGAGCTGTCGGTTGCCGATTTGCAAGTTATTCAAGAAGCGGTTGACTATCCGATTACGCCGAAAGAGCACGGCATCGAGTTTTTGATGGACCATCGCCATCTTTGGCTTCGGTCGCGGCGCCAACATGCGATCATGAAAATTCGCAACGAAGTCATCCGGGCGACGTATGAGTTTTTCAACGATCGTGGGTTTGTGAAAATCGACGCCCCGATTTTGACTGGCAGTGCACCGGAAGGAACGACCGAACTGTTTCATACGAAATATTTTGATGAGGAGGCCTATTTGTCGCAAAGCGGCCAACTCTATATGGAAGCGGCGGCGATGGCGCTCGGCAAAGTGTTCTCGTTCGGCCCGACGTTCCGCGCCGAAAAATCGAAAACACGCCGCCATTTAATTGAGTTTTGGATGGTGGAGCCGGAAATGGCGTTTTATGAGTTTGAAGACAATTTGCGGCTGCAAGAAGAGTACGTCTCCTACCTTGTGCAGTCGGTGCTCGAGCATTGCCGGCTTGAACTCGGACGGCTCGGGCGCGACGTGTCGAAGCTCGAGTTGGTCAAACCGCCGTTTCCGCGCCTAACGTATGATGAGGCGATCAAGTTGCTGCATGAAAAAGGATTGACCGACATTGAATGGGGCGATGACTTCGGTGCGCCGCATGAGACGGCCATCGCTGAAAGTTTTGACAAACCGGTGTTCATCACCCACTATCCGACCTCTCTGAAGCCGTTTTATATGCAACCGGATCCGAACCGTCCCGACGTTGTGCTATGCGCCGATTTGATTGCGCCGGAAGGATACGGAGAAATCATTGGCGGCTCCGAGCGGATTCACGATTATGAGCTGCTCAAGCGCCGTCTGGAAGAGCACCATTTGCCGCTTGAAGCGTATGAATGGTATCTGGATTTGCGCAAATACGGTTCTGTGCCGCATTCTGGGTTCGGGCTCGGCCTTGAGCGCACCCTCGCTTGGATTTGCGGCGTTGAACATGTGCGCGAGACGATTCCGTTCCCGCGGCTGCTCAACCGGCTTTATCCGTAAAAAACCCCCTGCAAAAAGGGGGTTTTTTCGCCGCTGTCATGTTATACTATAGTTGAGGTGCATCGGCATGGAAAAGAAAAAGGTGGCCGAATGGCTGGCGCAAGGAAGCATCGCCGTCCCGAAGCTGCTGCTTGGCCACTACAAGCAGCTTGGGTTGAGCGAGGGGGAGCTCGTCTTGCTTTTGCATATGCAGTCGTTTTTCGAAGAAGGCGTCTTGTTTCCGACGCCGGCCGAGCTGGCCGAAAGAATGACGGTCTCGGCAGCGGAGTGCATGGACATGGTGCGTCGGCTCTTGCAAAAAGGGATGATCGCTATTGAAGAGCATACGGATGAACAAGGCATTCGCAACGAAAAGTATACGCTTGAACCGCTTTGGGAGAAGCTAGTGCATCATTTGTACACCCAAGCGGCTCAACAGGGGGAACTCGGCCGGCAGGAGGAAGAGGAGAGCTTATATACTGTTTTTGAGCAGGAGTTTGGCCGCCCGCTCTCCCCGTTCGAGTGTGAAACGCTTGCGATGTGGATCGATCAAGACGGCCATGAGCCGGCCATCATTAAAGCGGCGCTGCGCGAAGCGGTGCTGTCGGGAAAGTTGAATTTCCGCTACATCGATCGCATTTTGTTTGAATGGAAAAAGAACGGCATTCGCACGATTGAACAAGCGCACGACTACGGCAAAAAGTTTCGCAAACCGAAATTGTCCTCCCGTTCGGCGAAACAGACGACGGGGGAATTTAAACAGACGATCCCGTTTTTCAACTGGCTTGACTCGTAACGAGAGGCGCTGTCTCTCGTTTTTGTTTGTCCAAAATGGCCGATTGAACTGGTTGGGATTATGTCAAGAAAATAGACACATAAAATGGAGAAACGCCCTTCGTTTGGTGGCCTCTTGATAAGGAGAACGGTTGGCCCCCCTTCCCCTTATCAAGAGGATGAAGAAAACGCTATATTGCGACTTCATTCAGAGAAGTGCGAAGGGTGTCCGTTCCGCTCGGCTTTGCACAACTTCCGAGTATGGACGTACGATGCAGTGGAGTCTTGTCTATCACGAACAGAAACAGAAGACTCGTTAACGACTGGATTTAGGGATAAAATCATCCTTAGCTGCCGTGAGCAATGGCATGATATTTCCCAACATCCATCACTCACCTAAAGTGGAAAATCTTGAAAAAACCATCAAGCGCATGCAAAGACAATGGTCTCGAAAATAGGAAATGAAGAAAACCGAAACCAGAAGGAGGTGAACTCCGTTACAGAAAAACGGAAAACATAAAGAAATTGGAATTCCTTGTTCTGAAAAAACGTCGAAGGCTAAAAAATATCCAGCTGCACTACACCCGCCAGATCACAACGAGGTTGGTGAAAGCCAAGCCAGCGTATGTGGTGATCGAGGATTTAAATACAAGTGGGAGGTAAACGAGAACAGCTTCGGCGAAATCGGGCGTGATGAACAAGGAAGGAAACAGAAACTTAACGCTCTATAAAGTTTTGTAAGTTTTCTGTAACGGAGACGAGGTGCTGACAAAGCAACAAATCCGCTACTGTTTGGATGAGATGGCGAAAATGTTTCCGGATGCGCACTGCGAGCTGGTGCATCGCAATCCGTTTGAGCTGCTGATTGCAGTCGTTTTGTCGGCGCAATGCACTGATGCGCTCGTCAACAAGGTGACGAAACGGCTGTTTGAAAAATATCGGACGCCGCACGATTATATTTCCGTGCCGCTTGAGGAGCTCGAGCAAGATATCCGCTCGATCGGCTTATATCGGAACAAAGCGCGAAACATTCAAAAGCTGTGCGCGATGCTGATTGACAAGTACAACGGCGAAGTGCCGCGCGACCGCGATGAATTGATGAAGCTGCCGGGCGTCGGGCGCAAGACGGCGAACGTCGTTGTGTCCGTTGCGTTCGGCGTGCCGGCCATCGCGGTTGATACACACGTTGAGCGCGTCAGCAAACGGCTCGGCTTTTGCCGCTGGGATGACTCGGTTTTGGAAGTCGAGAAGACGCTGATGAAAAACATCCCAAAAGAAGAATGGTCGATCACCCACCATCGGATGATTTTTTTCGGCCGCTACCATTGCAAGGCGCAGGCGCCGCAATGTTCAGCATGTCCACTTCTTCACTTATGTCGTGAAGGAAAAAAACGAATGCGGAAACGAGAGGAAAAGATGACAAACGAGAAGTGAAAGGGGGCTGACAAAAGGCGGCATGGATGCGGGGGCATGGGCGGTCGCATGCCGGCTTGCCATGAAAAAACGGATGGCGCAAAAGGCCATCCGTTTTTTTTGGATGCAATTGTTATGGACGGCTTCCGAAGCCTGCTCTGGATCCGTTTTTTAACGGCGGGGAGACAGGCAACGCTCCGCCGTTTGAGCCGGTGCCGCCATTCGTGCCGTTCGTTTGTCCGCTGCTGTTCGTTCCTTGGTTGTTTGTTCCTTGGTTGTTTGTTCCTTGGTTGTTTGTTCCTTGGTTGTTTGTTCCTTGATTGTTTGTTCCATCCGTTTGGCCATTGTTTGTGTTGGTCCCGCCGCTGTTGCCATTTTCTTGTCCACCGCTCGCGCCGCCGTTTTGTTCATTGTTGTTCCCCTGGCCGTTTTCGTTTCCGTTATTCCCGCTGTTGCCTTGATCGGTGCCGCCGTTTTGCCCGCCGTTGTTTTGGTTATTGTCGCCCGGTTGTTGTGGTGCGGGAGTTTGATTTTCTCCGCCGGGGACATGAACGCTGGCAATGGCCGGTTTGCTCATTCGTTCGCCGTCTTTCGCGTACACGGCGATCGTGTAGGTAGCGCCTGGCTCCGGATTCCCAATCGTGATGGACCGTTCTTTCGTTGTGACCGTGTTGGTTTGGCCTTTGCTGTCTTTGATGCGCACTTCAAAAACCGTATCATCCGTTTGTTCAGCGTAGGACCAAGAGATAGAGAGCATGTTGGCCACTTGATCGTACGTGGCAGTCAAATCTTTCACCGCCGGCAGCTCTTCCGGCTCGTCGTTTGCCGTTTCCGTCGGTTCGGTGCCGCGCACAAATAGTTCGTACGTAATTTCGCTTTCCGGCGTGTATTTGCCGGCGAGCTTCGGCGGGTTCGTGCCTTTTTTGATCGGCAGCTTGACGACGCTGTCCGGTTGTTTGAATTCCCCACTGCCGTCATCGATATGGGACATTAAGTTTTTCAACAAGTATTTCGGGATTTTTTGTTCCTCTATACTAAGTTTTGCCGTGCTGCTTCGCTTGCTGAAGCCAACCCAAATAGCCGCCGTATAGTTTGGCGTATAACCGACAATCCAGCTGTCCGGCACATCGTCTCTTTGGAGGCCAAATTTGGCGCCGTCTTCGCCGTAGTTCGTCGTTCCTGTTTTGCCTGCGAGCTCAAGCCCTGGGACATTCGCTAATATACCAGTTCCGGAACGGATGACCGTTTTCAGTACGTCGGTGATCATATAAGCAGTATAGTCGTGCATCACCCGTTTCGGTTTTGGCTGCAAATCCATTTCTGTACCGTCTGGGAAGACGATTTTCGTCACGGCATACGGCTTGGTGTAAATCCCGTTGTTGCCAAAGGCTGTGTAGGCGCCGGCCATTTGCAACGGTGACACATAGTTGGATACTCCCCCGATCGCATATGGCTCATATACTTCACTAAAGCCCATGCCAAGACGATTGGCAAACTCCATCGCCCGTTCTTTGCCGACGGCTTGGAACGTTTTTAACGCCGGAATGTTGCGCGATTTTGCCAGTGCTGTCCGCAAGGTGATTGGACCCATATATCCCCCGCCGGCGTTGCGGATCGGCGTTCCGTCTGAATACGTATACGGCTCGTCAACGAGAATGTGCGCCGTTGACCATTTTAAATATTCGATCGCTGGACCGTAATCCAAAATCGGCTTGATCGTCGAACCGGGCTGGCCGACCGGTTTGATGGCGTAGTTGAAGCCAAATTCGACGTGATCGCGGTGGCGTCCGCCGCCTAACGCGCGAATGGCGCCTGTTTTTGTGTCGACGACGGCGATGCCGGATTGCAGATCTTTCTTATTGGTAAAGTAGTTGTCAGAGTTTAATAGCTTTTCTACGTATGTTTGAACGTCTTGGTCGAGCGTAGTATAAATTTTCAGCCCATCTTCAAAGACGTTGACGTTCGCTTTGTCGGTCACTTCTTTGATCACTTCGTCAATGAAAGCGTCATACGGCACGGAGCTTTGCGGTTTTTTCCGCTCAGCGAGCATCGACTGGATCGGCACTTGTTTCGCTTTTTCCGCTTCTTCCCGGCTGATAAAGCCATGTTTCACCATGAGCGACAATACGGTATCGCGCCGTTTTTTCGCGGCTTCTGGATGGTCATACGGATTATACCGGTTTGGACTTTGCGGCATGCCGGCTAACAGCGCCGCTTCCGGAAGGGTAAGCTTTTTCAAGTCTGTCTTGCCAAAATAATATTCAGCGGCCCGCGCGACGCCATAAATGCCGTCGGAATAATAAATTTTGTTCAAATACATTTCCAAAATTTCATGCTTTGAATATTTCTGTTCAAGCTGCAGCGCGAGCCATGCCTCTTGCGCTTTTCGCTTCAACGTCTTTTCTGGCGACAAAAACGTCATTTTGACGACTTGCTGGGTGATCGTGCTGCCGCCTTCCGCACCAAATCCTTCCTTGATGTTGGCAAGGACGGCGCCAGCCAAGCGGACGACATCGATGCCGTGATGTTCATAAAAGCGGGCGTCTTCCGTTGCCAGCACGGCATCTTCAAGCACTTTGGGCACGTCTTTATATGAAATGTATGTCCGCTTGTAGCCGCCAAGTTCGGCGACTTTCTTCCCATTCATATCGTACACGATGGAAGAGAGCGGATCTTTAATTTTTGCTTCATCAAGCGGGGGCGCGTCCTTGACGAAGTAGGCGAACGCCGCCACGCCGCCGACAGCGGCGATTGCAATGATGAACAATATCGCAATGGCGATTGTTTTTAGCCAAGCGGTCCCTTTTTTCGTTTTCACTTTCTTCTGTTTCGTTTGTTTCGCTGCCTGCTTTCGTTCCACGCGAGAACGATACTCACCAGACATAAGCAAATCCTGCCTTTCTTACAAGTTTTTACTTCAACGAGTGAAGTACACGCTGTCTACTACACTAATATAATCAATTCTCGGCTGGTAGCCAAGCGGAATGGAATGTCCGTGCTGTTCAATCTCTTGTTTCGGAATCGACTTTCGTCCGCCGGCTTCCTGTTCGTTCCACCAAGCGATCAAATGAGAGGCGTCAAGCAAATACGTTTCATTGAGCAAAGAAAAACGCAAAATCGCAAAACAAATGCCGCCGTGGGCGACGACTTGCTCCATATGGCGGATTTGATGAGCGTGGAAATTTTTCAGCGGAAACGCCGTTTTGTTTTTTGTCTCTTTCGCCTCAAAGTCGATGTACTTGCCGCGGTACACACCGTTGTAGTCGGTCGTCGACGCTTGTCGGAAGTAGGCTTCGGTAATGACGGCGGCGCTCCGTTTCGGATAGTCGACGCGCACGATTTGCACCGGGGTCGGCTTTTTATGGATGACAGCGATGCCGTGTTCCCGGTAATATTCATTCGTCGCGTTTAAGTCGTCTTCGAGCGTCATGCCGCGATTGGCATAATCGACCGTCGGCCGGCGCGTTGCGTTCGGCTTGTTTCCGCGATACTCTTTTCCGCTTGGGTATTTGAGTGTCATCGCGTTCATCTCCTTTGAATGGTTTTTATTATACCATACGCTCTGGTCATATGCGCCTTTTTTCTTTTTGATCCTCTCTGACCGGGAAGTCCCTCATCTCGACCGAAAGCAGGCGCGGGGGAGGGAGGCAATGTCGAATGGCGGCTGCTTGCCACTTTCTTTGCCGAATTCGTTCTACTTTTGTCGCCGCGGCAGGAGTCGTCCTTCCCGCCGCGAATGGAATATCATCATGCGAGAAATGGGGGAGAGGGAATGGAAAAACGGCTCGTTAAAAAAGAGGAGATCGAAAAGCAGCTTCAGGAAATTGTCGCACTCATTGAGCAAGTCGATGCGAAAATGGAAAAAGTGATCGCCGATGTCATCGAAGAGCGTTATGAGCAAAATCAAGCGCAGCTCGGACGCCTTGAAGGGAAGATTGCCGGCGTGGAACAGCGGCTTGAGAAGGAGAAGCAGAGTGCTGCACTTCCGCTTTCGTCGAAACTGTATTTGGTGTGAGCCGGTCGGTATGGTATCATAAAACAGAAGCGCGTCGCGGCAAAACGCATCCGTTCTCCGGGCCGCAGGACACATGGGCAAACCGGATTTGCCGGCATGGATAAGGAGGAATCGCCATGGAAAAGGAACTTAAGGCGTTGACGGAGCGGCTGCAACAATACAACGAACAGCTGCTTTTGATCGCCCGGCGCGCCCGCGAGCGGAACGAGCAGCCGGATTTTTTTGCTGACGTGAAACCGATGGCCGAAGAGGTGCAGGCCGCTGCCGAACGGTGGAAGGACGCCGCTTCCCGCTGGATTCGCCATGCGCGGCCGAAATATGTCCATGAACAGCAAATTGAAGCCGCCGCCGACCATATGGCGAAGCTGTGTGTCGAGGCATTTTATCCGTCCGTTTCTGAGCGCCGCATCAAGCAATACAGTCAGGCCGTCGCTTATACGCTGGCGCTTGTCAAGGAACGGCTTGACGACACAAGCGAAGCGGGCAAGGAGAGTCTTTGAAGGGGCAGGAGAAAGCGGACGTACGGAAAAAGCTGTCCCCTGCGAAACAAGAGGGACAGCTTTTTGTTTTACGTGTCTTTCCCTGTCGTGATCGAGACCGGGCCGCCTTCTGCAGTAGCGACGGTGTTGATCTCGTATTCGACCCGCTCAGTGTGCTTGGGCGGCGCTGGTTTTCCATGTTTCGGCTTTTCATGGTCATGGCCTTTCAATTTATGGTTAAAATGGACACCTCGACCCATCGCCAATCCCCCCTTGTACGGCAATTCTTCTTGCCTCTTTAGGGTGGGAAGAAACATCGTTTTTTATGCGTCTTGAGGAACAGAGGGCAAAAAAAAGAAGGGAAAAGCTCCCTCTTCGTCTTACAGCCCAGCGTATTCGCCTGCTTCATCCGGCTGAGAGGCGCCGACTTTTTCGAGCTCACGCACGAGATCGCGGTACTCAGCGAGCGAAATTTCCCCGCGCAAATACAGACGGCGGGCAAAATCAAGCAGTTCGTTCGCCTCAGCCGGTTCGCAATGTTTGACCGCCATAAACTTATGCTTTAACTCCGTCACGTTCATTGGTGCTTTTCCCCCTTCCCCTTTCTTACATCGTACCATGAAAATAGGGAGGAAGGCCGATTTCGGAAAATTAAAACTTCCGACAAGAGATGACATGTCCGTACACGCCATCGGGCGCCGTCACATATACTAGTGGCAGCCCACCTCTTCGGCCTGGAAGGTTGGTGGCTCATCAGCATGAATGTTGTTCGTTTGCGTGCGAAACAGCGCACGGCCGCATCTTGCCTGTACGAGCCGCTTTCTAGGCAAGGGGGAATGGACACCAACAATGGGGGAGAAGGAATATGCATCGTTACTCGCGCCCGGTTTTACCACCGCCCACGTATGGTCCGTATGGCTTAGGCAGCCATTATCATCCTTACTTCCACTATGGAGGTTCATCTTTTCCATCGGCGCCGGGGCACTGGCCCTTTTTTCCGTCCACCCATGCCGCCCCGCCTCCCCATCCGGCGTCATATCCAAAGCCGGGGCCGCTTTTGCCGCCGCCGCGCCCGTCGTTTCTCGCCCAGTTTAAAAACAGCGACGGAACGTACGATATCAACAAAATGATGAGTACAGTGGGGCAAATGATCAATACGGTCAATCAAGTGAATGGCGTGTTGAAAGGGCTGCTTGGTACGTTTAAAAAATGAAACCGCGGCATGGCGTGACGGTCGGGCGCTTGAAAGACAAAGAGGGTGTCCCAAAAGGGATCGGGACACCCTTTCTTATGACACAATCATTATGTTGTGTTTTGTTTAAGGGAAATTACCTTTTTGGGTCAGCCCCTTTTCACGTTGTCAAATGAGCAGCTCATACACTTCATTGAGCTGATATACGCGCTCATAATCGCGCTCATCCATCGCATAGCGGATTTCATGAGGCAAAATGCGGTCCAAAAAGGCGCTTTCTTCTTGCGTCAAGTCGCGGACAAATTCCCCTTCGCCTCGGTATGGTTTGCTGATCAGTTTTTTGTAAATGCGTTTTGGGGTGTCGTCGTGGTGATCCAAATAGTTGGACAGCACTTCGCGCAAATAGGCAAGGGTTTGTTCCATCACCGGCCTCCTCCTTCAAAAAAAGAGAGAAACTCTTTGCTTACGTTCGTTCGGCCGTTGGCATATGGGTTTTCCTCCGTTACGCGGTCTGGATCGAGATTCGTTTTGATGACAAGCATCGGCTCATCCGACGGCTCGTTGATCAGTCGGTCGTTCAATTGTTTGAAATCGGGCAGTTTCACCATTCGTTTTACACCTCCTAGTAAGTAGCGTAGCTTGTCAGCCGGGAAAGTATGTATGCATCGTTTTGGCCGCGGCAAGGCAAGCGAGTGGCAAACAGTAAGGGGGTGATGGCGGTGACGAACCGCAACGACAATCGGAAGCGGAAAAACAAATCCCCGAACCACCGCGAGGAAATCGCCAACGAATGGGTGGATCAAAAAAGAACGCTGGAAGAGGGCGAACATTCCGGAAATTCACCCCATAAACAATAGGAAGCTGGATAAGAAACAAGCCGCTCCCCATGAGGGGAACGGCTTGTTTCACGTCCAAGCGCGGCGCTGGCCGCTGCCAAAATGGCTTTTGAATGTACACACAGGCTGGATCGTCTTCAGTCGATATCGATATATTTTCGTTTTTGCGGCAGCTGGATGGTGAGCGTCCCATTTTGAAACGACGCTTTCACTTCATGCTCAGCGACTGGATACGGAAACGGAATCAGCCGCGCCACCCGCCGCCGTGCGTGGCGGCGTTCGTATACCTGGCCATGGCTGTCTGACGATTCCATCCATTCATGATGGTCGATGATCAGCTGCAAACCGTCTTCCTGCCATTGCAGGCTAATTTGTTCGCGCTTGATGTCAGGCAGCCGAACAATGATTTGGTAATCGTGCTTCGTCTCTTTCACTTCGATCGGAATGTACGCTTCAGCAAACGTTTGGGCGAAATAGTCATCGAGCGTTTCAAACAGTTTTTGCAACGGCCGTTCATCAAACCATTGATTCATCATTTTCCGCAAATGATGGAACGGGTGATGGCCTCCCCCGCTGGCTGGCGGTTGAAACGATTCATTCATTGCGCTCTCCTCCTTTTTTCAAAACAGCGAAATGGTTCTGTCGGGACGCTGCCGATTGGCAAAGCGATTCATTGTCAATGTATGTACAGAGCGCAAAAAAAGCTACTTCATACTTTTTTAGAGAGTTTTCATCTTGTTTTAACCCGGATGGAATATAATGACACCACCATCCATGAGATGCACATCAATAACGCTGCTGGTTGTCCGGCGGCGGGAGGAGGGATGGCGCGATGCATTGGGTTCATTGGCTGGTGACATTGTTTTTTTCTGGAACAGCCGTGTCGCTTCTTTCTTATCAAGTGTTGGAAATCGTTCAAGCCATTGTCGATTGGATCGTCGACCGCCATTCATGAACAGTTGGCCGGACCGCCTTTTGGCGGCGTGCTTTTCAGGGCAGCCCGCCAATGGCGTTCCACTCTTTTTCGCCCGCTGCTCGCCGTTGGCGGTGGGCGTTTTGTTGTGTATAGTAAAAATGAAACGAAAGAAATCGGGGATGTGCAAAGGTGGAAGCCGCAACAGCTGCAAGAGAGGAGGAGCAACGGATGAACGGACGTATTTTATTGATTGAAGATGAAGCCGGGCTCGCCCGGTTTTTGGAGCTTGACTTGACACACGAAGGCTTTGACGTGCATGTGTGCGCCGATGGACGCGAAGGGCTTGAGCGCGCTCTCTCGGAGCAGTGGGATCTCATTTTGCTTGATGTGATGTTGCCGCGTTTAAATGGCATGGAAGTATGCCGTCGCATCCGAGCGGCGAAATCGACGCCGATCATTATGATCACCGCGCGCGACAGCGTGTTTGACCGCGTCATGGGGCTCGATAATGGGGCCGATGACTACATCGTCAAACCGTTTGCCATTGAGGAGCTGCTCGCCCGCATCCGCGCCTTGTTCCGCCGCGTTCATCCGGAAGCGAACGGCCAAGTGTTGACGTTTAAAGATTTAGTCGTTGACGTGCAGGCGCGCACCGTGAAAAAAGGAGACGAGTTTATTGAGCTGACAAAGCGGGAATACGACTTGCTCGTCGCCTTTATGCAAAACATCAATGTCGTCTTGACGCGTGATGCGCTGCTTGACAAAGTGTGGGGATTTGACGCCGAAGTCGAGACGAACGTTGTCGATGTGTATGTCCGCTACTTGCGGCAAAAGCTTGACGAACACGATAAAGAGCGATATATCCAAACGGTGCGCGGCGCGGGATACGTGATGCGGCCATGAAGAGAGGGGCTATTCGCCGGCTTTCGCTGAAAGGGAAGCTGACCGTTTTGTCGGCCGGGGCGATTTTCGTTACGTATTTTGTGTTTACGTTTTTGCAATACCATATGGTCAAACAATGGCTGCTCAAAGAAGAAGAAAAAACGATGGAACAAACGGTGGCGGAAATTGAAACGTATTACGCGGAAAAACGTAATCTATCGTGGGAGGAAATTCGCCGCAGCCGCGCGTTTTTGGAAAGGTTGAATGAGCGCTACCAACTCATTCGCGTCACGGATGAAAAAGGAAACGTCATCGTCTCCGTTTCCAACGGGGCAGCGGTGTCGCTATCGCCGAGCGAGATGCCCGACAAGCGGAAAATGGATGAGCATTTCATCAACAATGAGCGATTTTTGCTGCTCCGTCAGCCGCTTCATATCGGCAACTTGCATGGGACGATCGAAATCGCCCGCCGGCTGGCAAGGTTTCAACAAGTGACCAATACGCTTTTTCTCATCATGACGGTGATCGGCTTTTTGGCCATGGCGGCAAGCGCTGTCGCCGGCCGGTTCGTGGCGCAAAGCTTTGTCCGGCCGCTGCAAACGCTGGCCAAAACGATGGCGGACATTCAAAACGACGGGCTGAAACGGCGCATTGATGTGCCTCCGGCGCGCGATGAAATGACGGAACTGATGCTCGTGTTCAACAGCATGATGGATGAAATTGAGCGATCGTTCGCCATGCAGCGGCAGTTTGTTGAGGATGCGTCCCATGAGTTGCGCACGCCGATCGCCATTTTGCAAGGCCATCTTTCGTTGCTGCAGCGTTGGGGCAAGCATAATCCAGAGATTTTAGAGGAGTCGCTCGAGGCGGCGGTGAAAGAAGCGGAGCGGCTGAAGCGGCTCGTTTTGGAGCTTCTTGACTTGTCGCGCGCCGAGGCGATTGCGGTGCCGGATGAAGTGACACCGATGGATGTTGCAGCGGCTGTCGGACAAGTCGTCAAAAATTTCCGCGTCTTGCACCCGGATTTTCAATTTCTGATTGACCAGCCGGATAAGCCGATTGCGCGCGCGGCGATGGCGAAGCATCATTTTGAACAATTGCTGTTCATTTTGCTTGACAATGCGGTAAAATATTCTCAGCGAGTGAAACAAATCGCGATTTCCTTGCGCGAGGAAGGGCCGTTTGTCATCGTGTCTATCCGCGATTATGGCATCGGCATCCCGAAAGAGGAGCTGAAAAACGTCTTTTTGCGCTTTTACCGCGTCGACAAGGCGCGCAGCCGCGAACAGGGCGGCGCCGGGCTCGGCCTTTCGATCGCCAAGGAGATCATCGATAAGTACGGCGGGCAAATTGCGATGGAAAGCGAAGTTGGGAAAGGAACGACGGTAGAGCTCGCCATTCCGAAAGCGGAATAGGAGAGGAGCGTGAGGCAATGGGACATCCCCATGAGGAAGAGGCGGCAAGCAAAAAGGTGATTCATCATCTCGTTGAGAAATTCCGCAAGCGCGGGGTGAAAATCGCCACATGCAAACCGCGAACCATGATGTCACTGTCATGCTTAGATGAGATCGACAAAATGAGAGGATGAATCGAAGAAAAGAAAATGGAAGCGAAACAGCGCATCATTCCGGCCATCAAAACGATGAAGCAATTTGACGCCTTTTTGTCAAGCGGTTACACGGTCGGCGTGTTGCTTGAGGTGCATATTGCCCAGTTAAAAAGCATCTTTGCCTATGCGCGCCGGCATGGCAAGGAGTTGATCATTCACGTCGACTTGGTGCAAGGGCTGAGTCATGATGAACATGCGGCGGAATATCTTTGCCAGGAATTTCGCCCGCATGGCCTGATTTCCACGAAAGCGGGCGTCATTATGAAGGCGCGCCAAAAGCGTGTCTTGGCCGTGCAGCGCATCTTTTTGCTTGATTCGCACGCGTTGGAGAAAAGCTATCAGATGATTGCGAAAACGAATCCCGACTGCATCGAAGTCATTCCGGGTGCCATGCCGCACATCATCCACGAAGTAAAAGAACGGACCGGGAAGCCGATTTATGCCGGTGGACTTATCCGCACCGTCGATGATGTCGAGCGCGCGTTGGAAGCTGGGGCGGTGGCGGTGACCACGTCCAACGAAACATTATGGCGCCACTACAATGGATAATGCGTTGAGCTGGCCAAATCGGCCGCAGTCTGCTACAATAAAAGCAACACAAGTTAATCATCAGTCAGGAGACAAGGAGAGACCATGCACACATGGTAGGCGAAGGCTTATCGTGTTTGCACTGGTCTCTTTTTGTCTTTTTTCAAAGGAGGAGTCAAGCATGACATTCTCAAGCAAACAGCGGAACGATGTTCTCGAGGCAATGAGCGAAAAGCCATACGATCTGTTGGTGATCGGCGGGGGGATCACCGGGTGCGGCATCGCCCTGGATGCCGTCTCGCGCGGCATGACGGTCGCGCTTGTCGAAATGCAAGATTTCGCCGCCGGCACGTCAAGCCGGTCGACCAAGCTCGTCCACGGCGGCTTGCGCTACTTGAAGCAGTTCGAGGTGAAGCTCGTCGCCGAAGTCGGGCGCGAACGGGCGATTGTGTATGAAAACGGCCCGCACGTCACCACACCGGAGTGGATGCTGCTGCCCATTTATCGCGGCGGGACGTTTGGCAAATGGAGCACGTCGGTCGGCCTTTGGCTGTATGACCGGCTGGCCGGCGTCAAGCCGAGCGAGCGGCGCACGATGCTTAACGCCCGGGAGATGTTGGAAAAAGAGCCGCTCTTAAAGCGCGACGGCCTCCTTGGCGGCGGCTATTACGTCGAGTACCGGACGGACGATGCTCGCTTGACGATCGAGGTGATCAAAAAAGCGGTCGAGCTTGGCGCCGACGCTGTCAACTATACAAAGGCCGAACAGTTTTTATACGATGACCGCGGCCGCATCACTGGCGTCCGTTGCCGCGACATGCTGAGCGGGCGGACGTATGACATTCGCGCCAAAAAAGTCGTCAATGCCGCTGGGCCATGGGTCGATGCACTGCGCGACAAAGACGGTTCGAAAACGGGCAAACGCCTCCAACTGACCAAAGGCGTCCACATCGTTATCGACCAAAAGCGGTTTCCGCTCAAGCAAGCCGTTTATTTTGACACCCCGGACGGCCGGATGGTGTTTGCCATTCCCCGCGACGGGAAGACGTATGTCGGCACGACCGATACGTTTTATAACGGCGACCCGGCCCACCCAACGATGACGGACGAAGACCGCGACTACTTATTGCAAGCGATTCACTACATGTTTCCGTCTGTCGGCATCACCGCGGCCGATGTGGAATCAAGCTGGGCCGGCGTCCGCCCGCTCATCTATGAAGAAGGAAAAGACCCATCGGAAATTTCCCGCAAAGACGAGATCTGGACGTCGCCGTCCGGCCTCATTACGATCGCTGGCGGCAAGCTGACCGGCTACCGGAAAATGGCCGAGACCGTCGTTGATCTTGTTGCCAAGCAGCTGGAGAAAGAAGAAGGAAACGTGTTTCAGCCGTGTCGGACGAAACAATTGCCGATTTCCGGCGGCGATGTCGGCGGCTCGCACCGCCTCCCTGCCTTCATCGCTGAAAAGGCGGACGAAGCGGTGCGCTACGGATTAACGAAAGAAGCGGGAGCGCGGCTGGCGAGACAATACGGCACGAACGTTGATCGGCTGTTTGCTTTAAGCAGGCAATACGACCGTTCATCTGGCGTAACGCGCGAAACGTTCATCCGCCTCGTCTATGCCATGGAGGAAGAAATGGCGGCCAAACCGGCCGACTATTTCATCCGCCGCACCGGCGCGCTGTTGTTTGACATTGATTCGGTCCGGCGGGAGAAAGAGGCAGTGGTGGCGTTTATGGCGCGGTATTTGGGGTGGACGGAAGAAGAGCGGGACGTGTATAAGAAAGAACTCGACAAGGAACTGCGACGAGCGGTGTTGGGGGAAGCGGATGAGATAGTAAATAAAGAAAGAATCTAGAAGGACCGGCGCTCAAGATTGAGCGCCTCTTTTTTTGATTAAATTTAGTAAAATAAAAGAGTGGACATGTGGCGATTTCTAAAACGCAATTTAAGAAAAAATCGTATAAGTTTAAATGTTTTATTGATTTTTATTATTGAATTTGCTATATTTTACTTAAGTAAATCAGTTAATTTAACTAAAAGGATAGCGTGTGATGACATGATGATTACGATGAAAGATATTGCTGAGAAAGCGAACGTATCAATCGCAACTGTATCAAGAATTTTAAATCACGATGCAACTCTCTCCGTTTCCGAGGAAACGCGCCAGCGCGTGTTGGAGATTGCCAAACAGCTCAATTATAAACCGGTGCGGAGGCGCAATGCCAACCGTACCAGTCAGCGAAAAAGCGAATGGCATCAGATCGCTCTTTTGATTGCGGTATCCCAACATGAAGAAGCGACAGACCCATATTTCAGCCTGATCCGCCGCGGCATTGAAGAGCAGTGTGAGCAATTGCCGGTTCGTATCTCTTCGGTGATTCGAGTAAACGGTGAAGCCAGTATACAAGACGTCAACGAGTTTGATGGGCTCATTGTCATTGGCGGCATTGACCCTGATGACATCAAGAGCCGTGTTCAGGAAGACATCCCCATTGTATTTGTGACCCAAGTCATCGATGTAAAGGGGTATGATGTCGTTTGTTCCGATTTGGAAGCGGCTACAGAGAACATCGTTGATTACTTGCTCACTCTTGGCCATCACCGAATCGGCTATATCGGCGGCACCGAAACGGTAAAAAAAATGAACGGCGGCAAAAGTTATGAAATTGACGATGTGCGAAAGCGAGCGTTTGAGAAAAAGATGAGGGCGCTCGGGCTTTACGAGCCGCAACAAGTGTTCATTGGCGACTGGGGGCCTGCGGGCGGATACGAATTAATGAAGAGGGCCATCGACTCCGGGGACTGGCCGAGTGCGTTTGTCATCGCCAGCGACCCGATGGCGATCGGCGCCTTGCACGCTATTCATCAAGAGGGTCTGAAAGTTCCGGAAGACATTTCTATTATTAGTTTCGATGACATTGACGCTGCGGCGTTTTTGAACCCGCCCCTTTCGACTGTGAAAATATACGCGCATGAAATGGGAAAGCTTGCGGCAAATGCGTTACATGAGCGGATGGCAGGAAACCGAAACATTCCGGTCAAAATCGTCACTCCGGCGGAGCTGATTATTAGGGAAAGCTGTGCAAAACACGGCCAAAATACATAAAGGGGGTGAGCGGCGAGAATCATAGCAAGAAGCTATGTAACGAAAAAAGTAAGCGCTGACAACTTAACGAAAAAACGGATGATTGTTGAATGAGGCCGTACATGTTAGCAAAGGGAAATGGGGGAACAAGGAAGATGAAAAAAGCGCTCGCACTCATCATGTCCAGTGCATTAACTTTTTCGCTGCTTAGCGCATGCGCGAATAAAGCAGAACAAAATGCAAGCGAATCAGGCGGAAAAGTCAAAATTGAGTTTTTCCATTACAAACCCGAAGCAAGGGGAACATTCGATAAACTGATTGAAAAATTTGAAAAAGAAAACCCAAACATTGATGTTGTCAACGCCAATCCTCCGGATGCAGGAACGGTATTAAAAGCCCGCGCCGCTAAACGGGACATGCCAGATATCGTTGGGGTTGGCGCTGATACGACATTTGCGGAACTCGCCAAAGCGGGGATGTTTGAAGATGTCACGAAAGCGCCGGAACTGAACAACATTCAACCTTCGTATATTCAAATGGTAAAAGACGTCAGCGGACTCGAACGAGTGTATGCCATTCCTTATGCGGCCAATGCGGATGCTGTCATTTACAACAAAGCCATCTTCAAAGAACTCGGTTTGAGCGTTCCGAAAACATGGGATGAGTTTATAGCTGCAGCCGAAAAGATCAAAGCAGCCGGAAAAACGCCGTTTTACTTTACGTTTAAAGATGCGTGGACGACATTGCCTGCTTACAACGCTTTGGCAGCCAACACCCAAGGGGAAACATTTTTCCAAGATTTAAATCAAGGCAAGACAAGCTTTGAAAAAGGGTATAAAGAAGCAACCGAAAAATTTGTGGAGCTGTTGAAGTACGGGCATAAAGATCAATTTGGCAAAGGGTATGCGGATGGCAATGTGGCGTTTGCCAAAGGCGAGTCGGCGATGTACTTGCAAGGCATTTGGGCGATCCCGGAAATTAAAAAGGCCAATCCGAATATTGAACTCGGTGTATTCCCTTATCCTGTCACAAACAATCCGGAACAAACCAAATTGGTATCCGGCGTTGATCTTCTTTTTGCGATCTCGAAAACATCAAAACATCCGAAAGAAGCAAAGAAATTTATCGACTTCTTATTAAAAGAGGAAAATGCAAAGGCGTACATGGCTGAACAAAATGCGTTCTCGGCCATCAAGGGATTAACGCAGGAAGATCCGATGTTGGAAGGGTTAAAAGAAAGCTTTGCCAAGGGAGCGTTGGTCGATTTCCCAGACCATTATATTCCGCCGAGCATCAATTTGGCCAATTTGTTGCAACAGTTGACGCATGATCAAGATGTGGGGAAGTTTTTAAAAACAATGGACGCCGAGTGGGAAAAAGTGAAAGGGCGTAAGTAATTAGGCAAGAAGGAGAAACGGGAAGAAAATAGGGGGAGTTCCTCGGTTTTTCTCCCCCTGTTATCATTAGGAGGTGATACGATGCGGAAAGAGGTTGTTGTGACAAGGGAACGAAGCGTTTCATTGTCTATTTTCCAGAAAATCAAAAAACCGAAAAACATCGCGATTTACTTAATGACCGTTCCGGCTGTCGTGTTATTTGCGGTATTTCATACGTTTCCGGCCCTCCAAGGCATTTTCTATTCCTTTACCAATTGGGACGGATTAAGCTTAACGTACGACTTTGTTGGATTGAAAAATTACTACTACTTGTTTCAGGACGAAAACGTATGGCATTCGTACTTGTTTACCTTTCAGTTTGCCATTGTGTCGACCGTGCTCGTCAATGTCCTCAGTTTAGCGATCGCTATAGGGTTGAATGAAAAAATTAAGTTCAAAAATTTTTTTCGCGCTGTGTATTTTTTGCCGAATGTTTTAAGCGTGCTGATTGTAGGCTATATTTTCAACTACTTGTTTGCTAACGTACTCCCTTTATGGGGAGAGAAGCTGGGGATTGAGGCGCTTTCCACGAATATTTTAGGAAGCGAAAAATGGGCATGGGTCGGCATTGTCATTGTCGCTGTATGGCAGGCGTGCGCTTTTAATACGATTTTATACTTAGCGGGGCTACAAACCGTGCCGTCTGAGCTGTATGAGGCTTCCAGTTTGGACGGAGCAAGCAAATGGCAAAACTTTCGGCATATTACGTTTCCGATGATTGCGCCGTTTTTTACGATCAATATGGTGTTGGCGATGAAAAACTTTTTAATGGTATTTGACCAAGTCGTGGCGTTGACAGGCGGGGGGCCCGGACGGGCGACTGAGTCGATTTCATTGCACATTTACAACGGTGGATTCCAAGGCGGGGAGTTCGCTTACCAGTCGGCGAACTCGGTCATTTACTTTATTGTCATTATGGCGGTATCGATTGCGCAGATTAAATTTTTACAAAAACGGGAAGTGGATATGTGATGGCCAAGAAAACAAACTGGGTTGCCACATTGTTGATTGCGGTCGGCGCGCTGTTCATTTTATTTCCTTTGTATATGGCGGTGTCCATCGCGCTAAAAACGCCGGAGGAATTGGCAGACTCAGTGCTGTCGTTGCCGGTCGGCATGCATGTGGAAAATTTTGCGAAAGCGATCAAGGCTACGAACTTTTTTCAAGCGTTTCAAAACAGCGCGTTTATTACGGTAACCACCGTTGTTTTGACCATTATAACAAATTCGATGGTCGCTTATGCCATTGCCCGCAATATGCACCGGAAATTTTTTAAGTTTTTATATTATTACTTTGTCAGCGCCTTGTTTATTCCGTTTCCGATTATTATGTTGCCGATTGTCAAGCAGACATCGGCATTTGGGATGAATAATCCCAGCGGACTTGTTTTTCTGTATGTCGTTTATGGCATTGCGTTTAATATCTTTATTTACGTCGGGTATATCCGTTCGATTCCAAAGGAATTGGAAGAAGCGGCGATTATGGATGGATGCAGTGCATGGGGCGTGTTTTGGCGCGTGGTTTTCCCGCTTATGGCGCCGATTAACGCTACCGTTGCCATTCTAACCTGTCTATGGGCGTGGAATGACTTTTTATTGCCGTTGATTGTGCTGAGCGACCAGTCCGATATGACGCTTCCGTTGGTTCAATATGTGTTTCAGTCCAAGTTCGGCACGGACTACAATTTAGCGTTCGCTTCCTATTTAATGGCGTTGTCTCCGATGATCATCGTCTATTTGTTTGCCCAGAAATGGATTATTGGCGGTGTCACAAGAGGGGCAATCAAGTAAACGTGCATAAGAACAAGCCAGTTTGCGCGCATTTGTCCGGTTGCGTTTTGTGTTTGCAGAGTGAAGAATCTTGTTTAGAAAGAGGATAGCGATATGGCAATTGTATTTGATCCAACCAATAAGACGTTTTATCTTAAAGCCAATGACACAACATATGTCATGCAGCTCGTCCGTTCCGGCTATTTGGCTCATGTCTATTGGGGAAAAGCGGTGCGCGATGTTCGGGGGGAGCGGAGGTTTCCGCGGCTGGACCGCGCGTTTTCCCCCAATCCCGACCCATCCGACCGCACGTTTTCGCTCGATACGCTGCCGCAAGAATATCCGGCCTATGGGAATACCGATTTCCGTGCCCCGGCGTATCACGTGCAGCTTGAGAACGGTTCGACGGTGACGGATTTGCGCTACAAGACGCACCGCATTTACAAAGGGAAGCCTAGACTGAACGGGCTGCCGGCGACATACGTGGAACACGAGAATGAAGCGGAAACGTTGGAAATTGTCCTCGAGGATGCGCTGAGCGGTCTAGAGGTCACGTTGCAGTATACCGCGTATGAAAAATGGAACGCCATCACGCGCGCGGCCCGTTTCGAAAACAAGGGGCGTGAGCGCCTAAAGCTGTTGCGGGCGCTCAGCATGAGCGTCGATTTCCCGTCTGCCGATTATGACTGGATCCATCTCCCCGGAGCGTGGGGGCGCGAACGCTGGATCGAGCGGCGCCCGCTTCTGACCGGTGTGCAGGCGGCCGAAAGCCGCCGCGGCGCGAGCAGCCACCAACAAAACCCGTTTATCGCGCTCGTCGCCAAAAACGCCGATGAGCATCAAGGTGAGGTGTACGGGTTCAGTTTTGTGTACAGCGGCAATTTCCTCGCCCAAGTCGAGGTGGACCAGTTTCACACCGCCCGTGTCTCGATGGGAATCAACCCGTTTGATTTCACATGGCTGCTTCAGCCGGGCGAGTCGTTCCAAACGCCGGAAGTGGTCATGGTCTACTCCGACCAAGGGTTAAATGGGATGTCGCAAACGTACCATGAACTGTACCGCACCCGCCTGGCGCGCGGCGCATTCCGCGACCGCGAACGCCCGATTTTGATCAACAACTGGGAAGCAACGTACTTCGATTTTAACGAAGAAAAACTCGTCAACATTGCGAAAACGGCAGCGGAACTGGGCATCGAACTGTTTGTGCTTGACGATGGCTGGTTTGGCGAGCGCGACGACGACCGCCGTTCGCTCGGCGATTGGATCGTCAACCGGCGCAAGCTTCCGAACGGCTTAGACGGGTTGGCGAAACAAGTGAACGAACTCGGGCTGCAGTTCGGCTTATGGATCGAGCCGGAAATGGTGTCGCCAAACAGCGAGCTGTACCGGAAGCATCCCGACTGGTGTCTCCATGTGCCGGACCGTCCGCGCTCTGAAGGGCGGAACCAGCTTGTGCTCGATTACTCCCGCCAAGATGTATGCGATTATATGATCGAAACGATCTCGAACGTGTTGGCGAGCGCTCCAATCACTTATGTGAAGTGGGATATGAACCGCCATATGACGGAAATCGGCTCGGCTGCCCTGCCGCCTGAGCGCCAACGCGAAACGGCGCATCGCTACATACTTGGACTGTATCGCGTCATGGACGAGATCACCTCACGCTTTCCGCACATTTTGTTTGAAAGCTGCTCAGGAGGCGGAGGGCGGTTTGATCCGGGGATGCTGCATTACATGCCGCAAACGTGGACGAGCGACAATACCGACGCCGTCTCGCGCCTGAAAATTCAATACGGCACGAGCCTTGTTTATCCGGTGAGCGCCATGGGCGCCCACGTCTCTGCGGTGCCGAACCATCAAGTCGGGCGAGTGACGCCGCTCAAGACGCGCGGCCATGCCGCGATGTCGGGCAACTTCGGCTATGAGCTCGATATCACGAAATTGACAGAAACAGAAAAACAAATAATAAAGGAACAAGTCGCGTTTTACAAGGAAGTGCGCCGCCTCGTCCAGTTCGGCACGTTCTATCGGTTGGTAAGCCCGTTTGCGGGCAATGAAGCAGCGTGGATGTTCGTCTCCGCCGACCGCTCGGAAGCGCTCGTCGCCTACTTTCGCGTGTTGGCCGAGGCGAACGCGCCGCTGTCATACCTGCGCCTCAAAGGGCTTGACCCGAATCAAGACTACGCAATCGAGGGGCTTGGCGTTTATGGAGGCGATGAGCTGATGTACGCCGGACTCGCCGTGCCGCCTCGTGCGGGTGATTTTTTCAGCGCGATGTGGCGGCTGAAAGCCATTCGATAGGAGGGAATGGCGCCGCTTTCGCCTATGCATCATCCCGAAATCAATCGAACCCGGTGTCGTCTAGACATCGGGTTCCCATTGTTTGAGCTTCTCGATGATGCGCCGCTTCCGATAGAGCATCTTCCCGGTTTCGGCGATATCTTCCATAAACGATTTGTTAAACAGCGAACCGAAAATGACACCGATGATCGGCACGGCTTGAAACAGCTTTTTCCACCCGTATTGGTCGCGGAACGTCATCATCACTTCCCGCCAGCCTTGCAGCTCGGAAAATACCCGCTCACGCTGGCCGGTAAATGAAGCCAGCTCCTCTAAAATCGCTTTTTTCCCGACGATGTCCGCTGCGGCAAACTGCAGGCATTTGACGACAAACACGCGCTCTTGTTTTTCGTTTGGGTCGTATCCATAGATGATGGCGATTTCTTGCAGCGTTTTCAGCGCCAGTCCGAGCAGGGCGGGGATGTCCACCGCCAGCGTCAGCGCTCCGCCGATTCCGGTCGCCGCTCCTTGCAGTTGGGCGAACGTCACGCGCGCCTCGATCAATTCATCACAGACGCAATCCATCGTCTCAAGCGGCAAGTGCGGCACTTCCTCAAGCGACGTGACACCAAGGCGTTCCAATATGTTCTCTTTCTTCACTAAGTATTTTCCACCGTTTTGAATATAGCTTCCTAATTCGTCGAGCCATTGCCCGAGCTTTCGATGAACCATTTTTGGCGTCAGCTTGTCCAACACTTGAAACGGCAAGCGGCCGAGCTTTTCCCAAAACCAGAGGTCTTTTTGGGAGTGTTCCCACTGTTCGATTTGCTTTAATTCCTTTTGTAAATGTAGTTTGGCATCCATGTTTTGGGCCTCCATATTCGTTCTATGCTTTAGGATACATCGACCTTTGTGAATTATACGAATGAGTATCATGTTTTGGTTTCGTTTTGATTCAAATCAAACAAAAAAATAGTAAACATTCAAAAAAATTTGTTTAAAAAGAGTAGACAGATGATTTTGAATTTGTTATGATGAAAGCGTAAACATTTTTACTTAAACGGTTAAGTAAAAATAAGCCTCTTTATAAGTGAATGGATTGAGCTTGGAGACCAAGAGAGTCTATCCTATTGGGTGTGGCTCTAATAAAAGTTGGTCACGTTGTTAGTGATCGGAATTCCATTGAAGAAATTCGTTTTAATCATTCAATAAAACTTGTTTGAATTTATCAAGGTTTATAAAAGTAGGTGAATAAATAGTGATGCCAAAGTTGATGGTTGATTCGTCAAATACAGAGATAGCGACGAGGGTATTAACTACTAATCTAGATGATTTTGTGGAGATTGCTAAAGCTTTGTCAAGTGATTTACGGGTCGCCATCTTTAAAAAGTTGCTCGAGCGTCCGATGAATGTCGTAGAAATTGCCGAAATGTTCAACATTCCTCCATCCACGGCGGCGGTGAATATCAAAAAGCTGGAGGACGCGAACTTAATTCGCACAGAAATGGTTCCAGGTACAAGGGGAACACAAAAAATATGCGCCGCAGTATTTAGCAAGATTATCGTGGAAACAGGGGAACCTGTACAAGTCCATCATCATGATTTTATAGAGATTTCTATGCCAGTTGGTCATTTCTTTGATTTTCAGGTTTCACCGACATGTGGTATTGTAAGCGATTCCAAGATTATCGGCGAGCTTGATGATCCGAGTTCGTTTCTTGAACCTGAGCGAACGAACGCCCAGTTAATTTGGTTTCGGCACGGGTTTGTTGAATACCGATTCCCTAATCGCACTCCTCCTGGAGCGAAGGTAAATAATCTTGAGCTCATGATGGAAGTCTGTTCGGAAGCGCCGTTGCATAACCCAAATTGGCCCTCTGACATCACGCTCTGGATTAACGGAATAGAAGTGGGAACATGGACGAGCCCAGGTGACTTTGGCGGTGAACGGGGGGTTTTGACCCCTTCATGGTGGAGCGAGGTCAATACACAATTCGGCCTTCTCAAAACATGGCGTGTCACTGATCAGGGAGCGTTTATCGATGGGCGAATCATATCTGATGTGACAGTGGATGATCTCCGGTTGGAGCAAGCCCCGTTTATTACCGTCCGCATCGGTGTAAAACCGGACGCAATTAACGACGGAGGAGTTAATTTGTTTGGAAGAAAGTTTGGCAACTATGAAACTGATTTGGTGATGCGTCTCCGTTTTACTAGATAGGCCTACTAGTTTTCTTTCATATAGATAACTAGATAGGGATGAATGTGGCAATTTTAAAAGTTAAAAGGGGGTAGTTTTATGAATTGGTTAAAGAAGACAAAAGGGATTGCGGTAGCTGCTCTTCTAGGTGCATCGTTGACGGTGGCGGGGTGTAATGCAAAAACATCCGGAGATGCATCTTCCTCTCCAACTTCGGGAGGAAAACAAGAAATTACATTCTGGACGCCGTTCTCCGGACCTGATGGCCCATTTATGAAAAAAATTGTTGATGATTACAATAAGCAATCTGATAAATACCAAGTAAAGTTTCAAATCATCCCCAGCGGAGAGTATTATAAGCAAGTCGACCTAGCTTTAAGCACAGGCAAAAAACGCCCTGATCTTATGATTATGCATGTTGACCAAATACCGACTTATCAAAAGAAGGGGCAATTGAAGCCTGTTGATGATATAGCCGCTAAAGCGGGGATTAAAAAAGAAGATTTTGTCGAGGCGCCTGTCAAATATGCGACCATTGATGGCAAATGGTATGGGATTCCGTTAGATATTCACCCGTTGGTTCTTTACTACAATAAGGATTTATTTAAAGCGGCTGGAATTGATCATCCGCCTACCAATCGAGAAGAATTTATCGAAGCGGCTAAAAAATTGACGGACCCATCAAAGGGGCAATGGGGATATGTCGTTCCAACCCTTTGGCCGCAACAGTTCATTTTCCCGACTATTGTGGGACAGAATGGTGCGAAACTGGCCGATGAACAAGGGAAACCCCGATTGAATTCTCCGGAAGCAGTTGAAGCACTGACATTTTTAAAAGACTTAGTTTACAAGTATAAAGTGTCGCCGGAAAAAGTAGCCCAAGATGGCGAAGTGACGTTGTTCCTTCAAGGGAAAAACGCCATGCAGCTGAATGGTCCTTGGATGAAAGACCAGTTCGATAAGGCAAAAATTAATTACGGAGTAGCTCCGGTGCCGCAACTTGGTACGAAACAACAGGCCGTGCAAGCAGGGTCTCACACGTTTGTCATTCCGAAGGACGTGAAGGATTCAAAAGTTCTTGAAGGAATTGGTGATTTCTTGAAATATGTAGCAGGTCACTCGATCGACTGGGCGCAGTCCGGCCAAGCCGTAGCGTCGAAACAAGTTCTTGCAAGTGACGAATTTAAGAAACTGACACAACAACAAACGATTGTCGCCCAACAATTTGATTATGTGCAATTTAACCCGCCTATCATCAACTGGGGAGCCATGACGGCTGATCTTTACAAACAAATCAATCTCGTGCTTCTCGGGCAAAAGGATCCACAAAAGGCGTTGGACGAAGCGCAAGAAAAAGCGTTGCAAGTCAAATAACACAATGGATCAGGCAGGTGGCATCACCTGCCTGATTAAATAGCATAGGGTGGTGAGTTAATGAAAAACAATGCCAAGCCGCATTTGGCGCCACATTTACCATCTGATCGAGCTTCAGTGAATATAAAAGTCGAACGTTCTAAACAGAGGTGGAAGTCGAAGCTAACGTCTAGTTTATTCGTTTTACCGTACCTCGTCTGCTTCATCGCCTTTTTAGTGTATCCTCTTGTCCATGGGATTGTGATGAGCTTTCAAGATTACGAGCTGCTTTCGGCGGAGCGTCACTTTGTTGGCTGGCGAAATTATACCGATATTTTTACGGAAGGGAACTACCTCCATACCAGTTTTTTTCAAGGACTGCTTGGAACGATTAAGTTCGTCATTTATTCTGTCCCCTTTTTAATCGTCATCGGTTTAGCGTTAGCTTTGTTGGTGAATTCGCTTCCTTCTAAAATTCGCGGAGTGTATCGCACCATCTTTTTTATGCCTTATGCGATTTCGGCATCCGTAATGGCCGTGATTTTCATTCGTGTGTTTGATACGAACGCAGGACTTCTTAATATCATATTAAGCAAACTCCATCTCGGGTCGCCAATTGGCTGGCTTACCGATCTCCCATGGGTTTGGATTGCTCTTGTCGGCGCTACGCTTTGGTGGACCATTGGATTTAATATGCTTATTTTTATCAATGCCCTTAACGAGGTGTCGGAGGAAATGTATGAAGCCGCAAAAATTGACGGAGCTAATGCATGGCAGCGGTTCATATACATTACCTTGCCATCGATCAAGAGAATTATGGTTTTTGTAGTGATCACCTCAACGATTGCTTCGTTTAATATTTATGCCCAGCCATTCTTGATGACCCGTGGAGGGCCCGGCTCGGAAACAACCGTGCTGTTGATGAACGTCTTCGACGTGGCGTTTGGCCAGCATCGAATGGGAGCAGCATCGGCCATGGCGCTATTAATGGCATTAATGATTATAGGTGTTTCTATTATCCAATTTCGGCTCGCGAATAAAAGGGAGGGGTGAATGCCATGAGGTATATGAAATCTACGCTTCTCATTACAATCGCAAGCGTTTTGGCAGCAGTGTTTATTATGCCGTTGTTATGGATGGTTTCGATATCCTTCAAGGACGACATTGAAGCCATATTGCCGAATTTGAATGTGATCCCGGACAACCCGACGTTTGCCAATTATAGTGATGTGTTAACGGGGGGAGAATTAAACGTTCCGATCCTCCGATGGATATTCAACTCTTTATTTGTTGGGATCGTTGCTACGATATTAGTCGTAACGGTTGATGCTTTAGCTGCATACGGATTGGCGCGCTTGGACATTCCCTTTAGAAAAATGATATTTTCAATCATTGTCAGCACGATGATGATTCCGAATATTGTTTGGTTTCTGCCGCTGTATGCCGAATTCAACAACCTTGGGTTGATTGACACCTATTGGGCGCTCATTTTGCCCTATACAGCGGGAGCGTTTGGTGTATTTTTGCTTTACCAGTTTTTCTCTTCCTTCCCAAAAGAAATTGAAGAGGCCGCCTATTTGGATGGTGCGAATAAATTTCAGATTTTTTATCGGATCTTATTGCCATCAGCGAAACCCGTGCTATGGACGCTTGCTATTTTAACGTTTATGGGGGTATTCAATGATTTCGTCTGGCCGTTGTATGCGACTAACTCGGATGAAATGAGAACGTTGACGGCGGGAATTGCGATTATGACGCAGGGAAGTTATGTTAATACGCCAAATAAACTGATGGCTTTATCGACAATTGCAACCATTCCCGTTATGGTGATTTTCTTAATTGGCCAAAAGTCGTTCGTGAAGGCTGTCACACAAGCTGGGATTAAATGAAGAGAGGGAAGAGAGTGTGAAATATAAAAAACGAATCGTGTACGCGTTGGCCTCTCTTCTCGTTATCGGTTTGATCGGGGGAGTTTGGTTGCTGCTGAGGCCAGAACGCTACCAAAACCCTATTTTCGGTCCGACATTTGCGGATCCATCGGTTATAAAAGGGGATGACGGCTATTATTATGCCTACGGCACGGAGGATGACTGGGGAGATGGACACGGACCGCACCTGATTCCGATTATTCGCTCGAAAGATTTGATTCATTGGACATTTTATCGAGATGCGTTTGTACAAAAACCTGGTTGGAAAGAAGGAGGCGGAGGCTTATGGGCTCCCGATATTTCCCGGCATCAGGACGGAACATATTATTTATATTACGCCCTCTCTGTTTGGGGAGATCCGAACCCTGCCATTGGCGTAGCTACTGCCACAAAGCCGGGCGGTCCGTTTACAGACCACGGTCCGTTGTTTACAAGCAAAAGTATTGGCGTGGATAATTCGATTGACCCTCAATTTTTTCAAGATGAGGACGGAAAATCGTATCTGTTTTGGGGGAGTTTCCATGGGATTTATGGAATTCAGCTGACTGACGACGGGTTGCATACCGTCGGCCAAAAGTTTCAAATCGCTGACACAAGTTATGAAGCGCCTTATGTAATCAAACGGGACGGATTTTATTATCTTTTTGTTTCAGCAGGTACTTGCTGTGATGGGGAAAATAGTACGTACCATGTAAGAGTTGGACGTTCCAAGTCAGTGAAAGGACCGTATAAAGACCGAAAAGGGATTCCGCTTTTAGAAGGCGGTGGCACTACGATTCTAGCTTTCAACGAGAAGCCTGGAAGAAACGGTAAGCAATTTGTTGGTCCTGGCCATAATGCTATTGTCACAGATGATAACGGAAATGATTGGATCATATACCACGCCATCGATGAGGACGACCCGAGATTGCTGAATGGGGCAACCAAGCGCCCTTTGATGATGGACCGAGTAATTTGGAAGAATGGATGGCCGACCGTTAAAAATCAAGAACCAAGTACAGATCTAACGGAAGGGCCTAATGTTAAGTAATTGAAGACATTGTACTGACCGAAAAAAAGGGGGGTACAGCATGGAGAAAGGGTTTCGAACGGTAAGAAAATGGAAGACAAATGACATTCATATAAGAGATCCATTTGTTTTTCCTTATATCAAAGAGGGAAGATACTACTTGTTCGGCACGACATTTGCCGATGGATGTGGGGATCAAGACCCGGTTTTCGAAGTGTATGCGAGTGAAAACCTAGAAGATTGGGAAGGCCCGTACATTGCTTTCCGGCCTCCAAAAGGCTTTTGGGGGGTAAGGCACTACTGGGCGCCTGAAGTATTTGAAATCGACGGGCGCTTTTACATGTTTGCCACATTCAAAGGAGGAATTGGGGAACACCGGGGCACTGCCATTCTCGTATCCGACCATCCGGCTGGCCCGTACCAGCCTCATAGTGAAGGACCGGTCACCCCTAGGGACTGGGAGTGTTTAGACGGAACATTTTACGAAGACCGCCATGGCCAGCGGTGGCTCATCTTTTGCCACGAGTGGACGCAAGAGTACGATGGAAAAATTAAAGCCATCCGTCTAGCGAAAGATTTAAAGAGGTCATATGGAGAAGTAATTGATATTTTACACGCCTCGTCAATGAAATGGATCCGCCTTTTTGGCGACCCAAGAATTGAAAAGGAAGGATTTTTAACTGATGCCCCGTTTATGTATCAAGCGAAAAATGGAGAGTTAATCATGCTCTGGTCGAGTTATTCTAAGCCTAGTTACGGGGGGGACGGAGGATACGTCGTGGCTGTTGCCCGATCGAAAAGTGGTGATATTGCTGGACCATGGGTCCATGACGAACCATTGCTGCTGGATCGAAATGCAGGGCATGCGAGTCTGTTTAGAGACTTTCAAGGGAGATTATATATGTCGGTGCATTGTCCGGATACCCCTCATGGGAGCGAAAGGCCGTTGTTTATCGAAATGGTTGAGACGGAAAACGGGTTGAACATTGCAGAGGGAGCTTGTTCTTTTTAAGCGTTCCCATCTGGGTTTTATAACGATATAAAACGAGGAATAGGAGAGAGCGAACATGAGCATTCCACGTCCAGAATACCCACGTCCGCAATTTGTTAGAACGGATTGGATCAATTTAAATGGTGAATGGAAATTTGAATTTGATGATGAAAATCGAGGCATTCAAGAAAAATGGTATCAAAACCATGAATATAGCCAAATGATCCGCGTTCCGTTCTGCTACCAGAGCGAGTTAAGCGGGATTGGCGTGACCGACTTTCATGATATTGTCTGGTATAAACGAACGTTTGAACTTCCAGATGAATGGAAAAATAAACGGATTCTTTTGCATTTCGGGGCGGTCGATTATCGCTCTTCTGTATGGGTGAACGGGCAGTTTGTTTGTTCCCATGAAGGCGGGCATACCCCATTTCATGCGGAGATTACGCATGTTGTGAAAGAAGGGGAAAACGAAATTGTTGTACGAGCCGAAGACTACTCGAAAGCGTTGGATCAACCACGCGGAAAACAATATTGGAAGGAAAAGTCAGAATCCATTTTTTACACAAGGACAACCGGCATTTGGCAAACTGTCTGGGTCGAAGCAGTAGCCGCGACGTATCTAGAAAAGGTAAAAATGACACCAAATGTGGATACAGACGAAATTTTGATTGAATATGCAATAAATAACGTTCAAGAAAACCAAAAACTAGAGATTGAAATTTCTTTTGATGGCCAGTTAATTGCCAAAGATGAAGTATACCTTGTTGAAGGAAAGGGAAGCCGCCGCATTTATTTGCATGATTTCAATGTTCACGGCCCTGGAAGACTGTGGAGTCCGGAACACCCCAATTTATATGATATTGTCTTTACAATTCGGGAAAATGGACATGTAGTCGATCGTGTAGAAAGTTATTTCGGCATGAGAAAAATCTCTGTGGAAAATGGCGTCATTATGTTAAACAATCGCCCGTACTATATGAAGCTTGTTTTAGATCAAGGCTATTTTCCAAAAGGAATTTTGACTCCTCCGTCTGATGAAGACATTAGAAAAGACATTCAGTTGACAAAAGAAATGGGATTTAACGGTGTAAGGAAGCATCAAAAAATTGAAGATCCGCGTTATTTGTATTGGGCTGATAAACTTGGGCTTCTCGTTTGGGGGGAAATGGCCAACAGCTACATATATACAGATGAGGCGGTAAAGCGCATCGTGAGCGAGTGGCAGGAAGCCATCGAGCGCGATTACAACCATCCGTCGATTGTTGTTTGGGTGCCGCTCAATGAAAGCTGGGGGGTGCCGCGCCTGCTCGCTGATGAACGCCAGCAAGCCCATGCTTTAAGTCTTTACTACTTAACAAAATCGTTAGATCCGACGAGACTTGTTGTTTCGAATGACGGATGGGAACATACGAAATCCGATCTTTGTACCATTCACGATTATGAGCCGAATAAAGACATCCTTAAGGAACGTTACCGTACACTTGAAACGATTTTGCATTCCCAGCCTGGCCATCGGTTGATTTACGTGCCAGGGTATGAGTATCGTGGAGAACCCATTTTAGTCACGGAATTTGGCGGAATTGCCTACAAGAAAAGCCATTGGGACGGTTGGGGATATTCAGGCGCCGAAAATGATGAGGACTTTGCGGAACGCTATTATCAGGTTGTTTCCGCTATGCTGGAATCCCCTCTTGTCCAAGGTTTCTGTTACACGCAACTAACAGACGTGGAACAAGAGATTAATGGGTTGTTAACGTATGATCGTCAGCCGAAAATCGACCTTAAGATTATTCGGGCCATCAATGAGGGGAAAGATTATAAGCGGATTCCGTATGAAGTTAAGCAATGAGGAGCTTTATGCAGCCAGGGCCATTCAGTTTGAAAGGGAGAGCAAAATGGAATATCGGACGTTTGGAAAATCTGGGATAAAGGTATTGGAAATTGGCTTTGGGGCTTGGGCTATTGGCGGAGATGCATGGGGTTCTGTAGATGATCAACAATCGATCCAAGTGATGAATCACGCTTTGGACATTATTAACTGAAGGGGAACTTGCTTATTTCATGCTTAAATGCAAAAGTTGCTCATGAATGTTTTGTTAAGGGAAAGTGCAGAAAACTGTTTATATGGGAAGTTGCTTGATAAGTTAGCCATTTGATTGGTACGGTCTTATACTAGACAAAGTAGTGAATACTATCCCCCTGTTCATTTTGGGAAACGAACAAGGGGGGATTTGTTGTGTCTAAAAATAGGGTTCATTTTTATTGATCTTTAATAAAATATTAACTAAAATATTTACTAAAGAAAAAGTCTAAGGAGGCCCTCTCATGATCTCCATGTTAAAACAGCAATTTATTGAACTTTTCGGCGGACTAGGCGAAGACATCCGTGTGTTTTTCGCCCCCGGCCGCGTCAATTTAATTGGCGAGCACACCGATTACAACGGCGGGCATGTGCTGCCGTGCGCCCTTGCGATGGGCACGTATGCGCTTGTGCGGCCAACGAAAGAGCCGCTTGTGCGGCTGTACTCAACAAACTTTCCGGGAACCGGCGTCATTACCGTTCCGTATGATGACTTGTCATACCGGAGCGAGCACGGCTGGGCGAACTACCCGAAAGGGGTTTTGGCCGCGTTCCAGGCGCTTGGCCCGCTGGAGACCGGATTGGATATTTTGTATAACGGTACGATCCCGAACGGCGCCGGACTGTCGTCATCGGCGTCGATTGAACTCGTGACCGCGGTGATGCTCAACGAATTGTTCGGGCGCGGGCTTGACCAGCTGGAGCTTGTGAAAATGAGCCAAAAGGTAGAAAATAAATACGTTGGCGTCCATTGCGGCATTATGGATCAGTTTGCCGTCGGCATGGGGAAACAAAACTGCGCCATCCTACTAAACTGCCAGACGCTTGAGTACCGCTATTTGCCATTGGTGCTTGACGATTGTTCGATCGTCATCGCCAATACGAACAAAAAGCGCGGCCTGGCGGACTCGGCGTACAACGAGCGGCGGGCGACGTGCGAAGCAGCGCTTGCCAAGTTGCAAAACGTGCGCAACATCGCCTCGCTCGGCGAGCTGACGAGCGCAGAGCTGGATCAATACGCTCACCTTCTTTCCCCGCTCGAACAAAAACGGGCCCGCCATGCGGTGACGGAAAACGAGCGGACGCTTGCGGCGGCCGGGGCGCTTGAGCAGGGAGACCTTGTTCGTTTTGGTGAGCTGATGAAGCAGTCGCATTTGTCGCTGCGCGACGACTATGAAGTGACAGGCATCGAGCTCGATACGCTCGTTGAGGCGGCATGGGCGCACGAAGGAACGGTCGGGGCGCGCATGACCGGAGCCGGGTTCGGCGGCTGCACGGTGAACATTGTAAAAAAAGCCTATGTTCAAGACTTCATTGAACGGGTCGGAAACGCGTATGCCGAAAAAATCGGGTACGAAGCAAGCTTTTATGTCGTTGATGTTGGTGACGGGGCGAAAGAACTCACGGAACTGGAGGAGATGTGCCGATGATTTTGGTTTGCGGAGGGGCAGGGTATATCGGCAGCCATGCGGTATACCGTCTGCTCGAAAAAGGGGAAGAGGTCGTCGTTGTCGATAACTTGCAGACGGGGCACAAAGAAGCGGTTCACCCTGATGCAGTGTTTTGCCAAGGCGATATTCGCGACCGCGACTTTTTGCGCGGCGTGTTTCGCCGGCACGACATTGAGGCGGTCATTCATTTTGCGGCGAACTCATTGGTCGGTGAAAGCATGGAAGAGCCGCTGAAATATTACGACAACAATGTGTACGGCACACAAGTGCTGCTTGAAGTGATGAAGGAGTTTGATGTCAAACAAATTGTTTTTTCTTCCACCGCCGCGGTGTATGGGGAGCCGAAACAAGTCCCGATCGTTGAAACCGATCCGACGGAACCGACGAATGCATACGGAGAAACGAAGTTGGCGATGGAAAAGATGATGAAATGGGCGGATCGCGCCTACGGCATTCGTTCGATTTCGCTTCGGTATTTTAACGTTGCCGGAGCGTACGGCACGGCAATCGGCGAGGACCATGATCCGGAGACGCATTTGATTCCGTTGATTTTGAAAGTGCCGCTCGGCCAGCGCGAGGACATTTCCATTTACGGTGATGACTACGATACGCCCGACGGCACATGCATCCGTGACTACATTCATGTGCTCGATCTCGTCGATGCCCACGTTTTGGCGCTTCATAAACTGCGGAACGGAGTGGCCAGCGACGTGTACAATTTAGGCAACGGCAACGGCTTCAGCGTCAAAGAAGTGATTGAAGCGGCGCGGCAAGTGACCGGTCATCCAATTCCCTCCCGCGTTGTGGAGCGGCGTCCGGGCGACCCCGCGAGACTTGTCGCGTCATCGGAAAAAGCAAAGCGCGAGCTTGGCTGGGAGCCCAAATTCCCATCCATTACGGATATTGTCGCATCGGCGTGGGAATGGCACAAAGCACGGCCGAACGGCTATCGAGGTGTGTGACAATGGAAACGATTTTTGCGGCGATTGAACAACTGATTCATTATGCCAAGCAGCGTGGTCTTTTAATGCCGGAAGATGCGGTGTACGCGCGCAACCGCCTGCTGGCAACGCTCCGACTCACTGAATGGCGGCCTGTCGAGGTCAAGGATACTCCCTTGGCCTCGCCGGCTCCAGTGTTGGACGCCATGATCGATTGGGCGTATGAACAAGGATTGTTGGAAACGAATACAACGACCGAGCGCGATAGATGGGATGCGAAACTGATGGATTGCGTCATGCCCCGGCCGTCGGAAGTGATCCGCGCCTTTTACGAGCGATACCGCCGCGACCCGCAGGAGGCGACGGACTGGTTTTATTCGCTGAGCCAATCGTCCAATTACATTCAAACGGCGCGCATCGCTCAAAACCAGCAGTGGGAAGTGCCGACCATCTACGGCGAATTGGATATCACCATTAATGTGGCGAAACCGGAAAAAGACCCGAAGGAAATCGCCAAAATGAAAGAAGCACCGTCATCCTCGTACCCGAAATGCGTGCTGTGCAAAGAAAATGAAGGGTATGAAGGAACGTGGAGCCACCCAGCTCGTTCCAATCATCGGGTCATCCCGATCACGTTATTGGATGAACAGTGGTATTTCCAATATTCTCCCTACGTGTATTATAATGAACATTGCATCGTCTTCCACGCCGAGCATGTGCCGATGAAAATGGAGCGGAAGACGCTGGAACGTTTGCTTGATTTTGTGGAACAATTTCCCCATTATTTTATCGGCTCGAACGCTGACTTGCCGATTGTCGGCGGCTCGATTTTAACACATGATCATTTTCAAGGCGGGCGCTATCCGTTTGCGATGGAAAAGGCAGAGATCGAGGAATATATTGATCTCCCTTCGTTTCCATCACTGACGGCGGGGATTGTCCGCTGGCCGATGTCGGTGATCCGTTTAACCGGGGCGAAAGAGGACGTGCTGGAGGCGGCGGTGCGTCTGTATGAGGTGTGGCGGGCGTACAGCGATCCAAGTGTCGAGATTATCGCTTACAGCGGCGATGTCCCGCATAATACGATCACTCCGATCGCCCGGAGGCGCGGCGATTTGTTTGAGTTGGACATCGTTTTGCGCAACAACCGAACATCGGCAGAGCATCCGTACGGCATTTTCCATCCGCATCAGGAACTGCATCATATCAAAAAAGAAAATATCGGCTTGATTGAAGTGATGGGGCTGGCGGTGCTGCCGGGGCGGCTGGCCTCGGAACTCGAAGCGTTGGCCGACTACCTTGTGCATCGGACGAAAAAAGAAGACTGGGATGAGACAATGCGTAAACATTGGCATTGGTGCGAAGCCATTCGCTCGGCCTACCCGGACATCACGAAGGAAAATGTCCATGACATTTTGCGCTACGAAGTCGGACAACGGTTTGTGACCGTATTGGAGCACGCTGGGGTGTTTAAGCGGGACAAGCGAGGAAGGGACGCGTTTCGCCGCTTTCTTAGCCATGCGGTGGAGAAGATGTCGTCTTTTGTATAAATGGGGCGAAAAAACGCGTTTCATATGAAACTGAAGGAAGGGAGGGATCGCAAACAGACTATGGCCACGTTAAAAGAAATTGCCGAAAAAGTCGGCGTCTCCGTCGCAACCGTGTCGCGCGTGCTCAACTACGACACAACGCTATCCGTCTCCGACGAGACGAGAAAACGCATTTTTGAAGTCGCCCAAGAGCTGAACTACAAAACATTGCGGGAACGGAGCCAACAGGCGCGTGAATCATTTCGCTTCGGGCTCATTCACTGGTATTCGGAGCATCAAGAAATCGACGACCCGTATTATATGGCGATCCGCCTCGGCGTGGAAAAAGAATGTTTTGACCGCGGCATCGAACTCGTCAAATTGTTTAAACAGAACGGCGCTTATCCGATTGAACGGATGAAAGGGCTTGATGGCATCATCGCCGTCGGGAAATTCGGTCCGAACGAAGTGAGCGCCTTTGCCGAAGGGGCGAAGCAAATCGTCTTTGTCGACTGCTCGCCTGATGAACGGCGGTTTGACTCGGTCGTGATCGATTTGCGTCAGGCGACGATTGCAGTGCTGGACTACTTGCTTCAGCTTGGGCACACGAAAATCGGGTATATCGGCGGCCGTGAATATGTTGACGGGGAAACGCCAATTCGTGATGAGCGGGAAACAGCGTTTTACGAATATTTATATGTCAAGGGGATACACGATTCGCGCCATGTATGGATTGGCTCCTTTACGGCCGAGGATGGTTATCGGCTGATGAAAGAGGCGATTGCCAAAGGGGACTTGCCGACAGCGTTTTTTATCGCCAGCGATTCGATGGCCATCGGCGCTTTGCGCGCGTTGCACGAAGCGGGCATCGCCGTTCCGGAAGAAGTGGCCGTTGTGGGGTTCAATGATCTTCCGACCGCCGCCTTTCTTCACCCGCCGCTTTCAACGGTGAAAGTATACACAGAATTTATGGGTGAAACAGCGGTAGAGATGCTCGTTGAACGGTTGACGACCAACCGAACCATCTGCAAGAAAGTCGTCGTGCCGACGGAGCTCGTCATCCGCGCCAGCATCGAGGGACGTGAAAAGGGGAGCGGTTGATCAACCGCTCCCTTCCATATTAATGGAATTCAATATCAACGCGTTTTTTCGTTCCTGTTGTTGTTTTCGGAATGTGAATGTCGAGCACGCCGTTTTTGTACGTCGCGCGAATGTTTTCCGTCGCCGCATCAGCCGGCAGGGTGATCGAACGTTGGAAGCGGCCGAAGAAGCGTTCGCGCCGGTGCATTTGTTCTTCTCTTACATCGTGGTGGCGTTGAATCGTACCGCTGATGGTCAACATGTTGTTCTGCACGTCAATGTGCACATCTTCTTTTCGCTCGAGACCCGGCAAGTCGCACGAAACAACGTATTCGTTGGCTGTTTCATGCATGTCGATGCGCGGCATCCAGTGCTGCTCATCCATATGAGTGAACAGCGATGGAAAATCACTAGCAAAAAAGCGGTTCATATCACGGCGAATCGATTCCAAATGGCGAAACGGGTCATACGGAATTAACGCCATAGCTGATTTCCTCCTTGGTATCAATGTTTTCCGTTCAATAGTGTGAGCCGTATGCTCCTGATTTATGTATGATTGGAGTGCAATTGTTCCATCGCTGTTAAATACGCTTGAATGAGCGCGATTTTCATGTCATTGGGCAAATCCGAGGCAATCACTCGCTTAACCGCGTAATAAAATTTCACTTCAGGCGTCTGCCGCACGCGCGGATGCGTCCATTCGTCGCGTAGCTCCTGCCGGATCGTCTCATATAAAAGGGCTTTGCTTTTCTGTTCATCAAGCGTCTCCGTTGTGAGCGAACGATTCGGCCAAAGGCGGCGGTATCCGTCAAGCAAAACAGAAAAGGGGTGATTCATTGTAACGATTCCTCCTTTATTGATGGCTTGTTTTTGGTCTTACAATCATTATAGTTGATAAGAACGATCAGGACAGGGGGGTGAATCGGTCTGCGATGTGGTGGTCAGAAATTCCAATTGACATGAAGGGGTGGACGTAATATAATCAGAATCGCCATTTCGCGATCGTGCAATGCCAAAAGGCAAACGACGGCGATGGAACAATCAAAAAAGTTGTTGACAAACAAAGAATGACGATTATAATAATATATTGCCGTGATGAAATGAATGCGGCACAAAGCGATGGAAACAACCGCTTGACATTTTGAAAGATTTATTTATAATGATAGTTGTCGTTAAGTTGCAAAAGCAGTTGCTTGTTCCTTGAAAACTGAACGAAACGAAGCGCAACGAAAAGCGGAGGTCCGCGGGTCGCCGCGACGGGCAAATGTTCTTCACCCGCAGGGGTGCTTGCACCCCGATGGGGAAGGTTATTTGACCCTGAGCGGCGGCGGACCGAAGCGGAATTAGCCAATCAACTTTCTTTGGAGAGTTTGATCCTGGCTCAGGACGAACGCTGGCGGCGTGCCTAATACATGCAAGTCGAGCGGACCGGATCGGAGCTTGCTCTGGTTTGGTCAGCGGCGGACGGGTGAGTAACACGTGGGCAACCTGCCCGCAAGACCGGGATAACTCCGGGAAACCGGAGCTAATACCGGATAACACCGAAGACCGCATGGTCT